>JASLIG010000076.1 GCA_030152805.1 Solirubrobacterales bacterium | reverse complement strand
CTGAACTTCATTGGCGTGAAGCCAGGAGCCTGAGTCGCAGCGCGGACAGCCCCCGACCCAGCTGGGTCGGGGGCTGTCTCGCTTGAAGCTGTCGATCTCCCGGAAGTGTCGGGAGAACTTGGAGTCAGTTCAATCTAGAGGCCCGCGGAGAGCACTTCCGAGGCAGCCGGCGCGGCCACTTCGCCGCCAGCGGCTTCCGCTTCGACCAGCAGTACCCCGACCGCCAGCTTGGCGTTTTCTGCCGGTGCGAAGGCGGCGAACCAGGCGTCCTTGCGTTGCTCGGGATGCTCGGCGTTCTCTTCCCCCGGCTTGGGACCGAGCTCGGCGGTGCCGGTCTTGCCCGCGACCTGGGCCTCGGCGATCGCACCCGCGGTGCCGGTACCTTCGGTCACCACCCCGACCATCAGTTCGGTCAGCTCCGCGGCGGTCTTCTTCGACATCACCCGCACCGGTTGCGCGTGGGGGCGCAGCTTCTTGTTAGCCACGATCGAGGTCGGCTCGCGTACGCCGCCGTTGCCGATCGTCTGCGCAACGCTCGCCATCTCCAGCGGCGTCGCCAGCACTTCCCCCTGTCCGATCGCGCTGACGCCGAGATCGACGTCTTCGCCGATATCGGTTGGGATCGTCGATTCGGCCGGTTCGACCTGGGCGACGATTTTGGGTGCGTAGAGGGTCGGCGGCGAGTTGAAGCCGAAGCGTTCGGCGGTGGCGACGAGGTCGTCGTTGCCGATTTCCGGCCCGAACGGGGCGAAGTCGGCGTTGCAGGACTCGGCGAACGCCTGGCGGAAGGTGCCGCCGCAGTACTCGCCGTTGGCGTTTTCGATGAAGCGCCCGCCGACGTTGGCGCCGTTGGTGATTTCAAATTCGTCGTCGAGCGAGACGAGGCCCTTCTGCAGGGCGGCTGTCGTGGTGATCATCTTGAAGGTCGAGCCCGGTGGCTGTGGCGCTGAGAACGCCTGGCCGGCGAGCGCCCGCACGTCGCCGTTGCGGGCGTCGAGGACGGCGATGCCGCCGACTCGCCCGGCCAGGGCGGCCACCGCCGTTTCCTGCAGGCCGGCGTCGATCGTCGTCTTCACGGCGGCGCCGGGTTTCGGTTCGGATTCGGCGAGCGTTCGGCTCGAGCCGTCGGCATCGCTGACGGCGAGCAGCGAGCCACCCGGCTTGCCGGCGAGCCTGGCGTTGAACGCCTGCTCGAGGCCGCTGATCCCGACCGGCGTGTCGGCTGCGAAGCCCTGCCGGGCAAGGGCTTCGAGGTCTTCTTCGGCGGCCGTGCCGACTTCGCCACTGATGTCGATCGCCGCGCTGCCGATCGGGTGGGCCCGGGCTTCGGCCGGGCCCTCGGCCAGCGGCGTGCCGTCGGCGGCCAGGATCGGCGCTCGCGGGGCCAGCTCGATCTGGCTTTCCAGCCGCTCGCCCGGGCGCAGGCCCGGGAAGACGAGGCTCTCCTCCCAGGCGATCCCGCCGTCTTTGTAGGGGAGCGCGAGCTCGGCTTCGATCGCGCCGAAGGCGACCGTGCCCGCGGACATCGCCACCGGCACGATCGTCGAGCCTTCGCGCGAGGTCTCCTCGCCAGGCGAGTCGGGCTCGAGCGAGCGCAGCGTGGCGGTGTCGGCAGCGTCGCGGTAGCGGGTCACGAAGTCGTTGAGTTCGATGCGCCGCTGAGCCGCTTCGTTCAGTTCCCTGTACATGGCGCCGAATTCCTTGCGCTCCCAGGCGTCGACGAAGCGCTGCGCCGCCTCCTTCGCCGCTGAGCCCGGCGTTCCGGCCATGGCGCCGAGCGCGAAGGCGACAAGAGCGATCAGGCTGAGGGGGAGCGCGCGGGTGGCGAGGCGGCGGCGGCGCTCGACCTCCGGGGGGCGAGGATTCATCTGCGTGAAAAGTACAAGTCGCGGGAAGCGGTACCCGACCCACTCATTTCCCTGCTTCTATTCACATATGACTGTTCTCGACTGGGCGATCATTGCCTTCACGCTGGCCCTCGGGATCTGGGGCTACCGGCAGGGGCTGATCGTGGGGACGCTGACCCTGGTCGGGTTCGCCGTCGGGGCGTTTGCGGGAAGTCGGATCGGGCCGCTGGTGCTGAACCAGGGATCCGAGTCGCCCTACGCGCCGCTCTTCGCCGCGCTCGGAGCGCTGATCGCGGGGGCGCTGGTGGCGGTGACGCTGGAGAGTCTGGCGCTCAATCTGCGAGCGCGGCTGATTCGCGGCGACGGGTTCCTGCACCTGGCCGACGGTGCGGGGGGAGCGGCTCTGATCGCCTCGGTGGCGCTGGGCGTGGCCTGGGTGTTCGGGGCGGTGGCGTTGCACGCGCCCGGCACGGCGCAGCTGCGCGCCGACGTGCAGCGCTCGCTGATCCTGCGCAGCCTCAACGAAGTGTTGCCGCCGACCGGGCCGATCCTCAACGCGCTCGATCGCGTCGATCCGGCGCCGTCGATCATCGGGCCGGCGACGCCGGTCGCGGCTCCCGACCTGGCGATCGCCGGCGATCCCGACGTGATGCGGGCGAGCGGCTCGGTCGTGAGGGTGCTGGGCACCGCCTGCGGGCTCGGGGTCGAGGGCTCGGGTTGGGTGGCGGGTCCGGGCCTGGTGGTGACCAACGCGCACGTCATCGCCGGCGAGGACGACACCACCGTGACCACCCCTGGCGGCGCCTCGCTGGAGGCCACGCCCGTGCGCTACGACCCCGAAAACGACCTCGCGCTCCTGCGCGTCGACGCCGAGCTGCCGCCGCTGCCGATCGCCCCCGATCCGCGGTCGGGCACCGCCGCCGCCGTGCTCGGCTATCCGGAGAACGGGCCTTATGCGGTAGCGCCTGCCCGCCTCGGCGATACCCGCGACACGATCAGCGAGGACTCCTACGGCCGCGGCCCCGTGCGTCGGTCGATCGCCTCGTTGCGCGGCAACGTCCGCAGCGGCAACTCGGGCGGCCCGCTCGTCGACGGTCGCGGCCGCGTCCTCGGCACCGTCTTTGCCACCACCACCAGCGGTCCGCAGGGTGGCTTCGCCGTCCCCGACCAGGTCGTCGAAGACGCCTTGCGTGTCCCCCAGACGCCGGTCGACACCGGCACCTGCGCCGGCTGAGAGGGATCCGGGGGCATGAATCAAGGGATATTTAGCTCCTATGCTAAATTTAGGTTCAGAACTTAATTTATTGCAAGAGCTAAACTAGTATGAACTTGGAGTTCAAGAACCCCTATCGACCCGGCGCAGGCCATATGCCCCCCTATCTGGCTGGTCGCGAAGGCGAGTACGCCGAATTCGACCGGTTGCTGACGCAGGACGAGATCCTCGAGAACTTGGTCCTAACTGGCCTGCGCGGAGTGGGGAAGACCGTGCTGCTGGAAACGTTCAAGCCAAGAGCATTGAGGGCGGGATGGCTCTGGGCCTCTGCTGATCTATCGGAGTCCGCGAGCATCAGCGAGACCGCCTTGGCGGAACGTCTGCTCGCTGACCTTGCCTTGATCACCTCTTCCTCTACCGTCGCGAACCCGAGGTCGGGTCAGACAGGGATCGGGTTCGCGGCTCCGGTAGAGCCCACTGAGGTCCCGCTTTCGCACGAGGTCTTGGTGGGTATCTATGGAAGAACGCCGGGACTCGTAGCGGACAAGATCAAGGCGACACTTGAATTCGCTTGGGAGCACCTTCGCGCGCAGGGCGAGCACAAGGTGATCTTCGCCTACGACGAGGCTCAAAATCTCGCCGATCGCTCCGGCAAGGATCAATTTCCCCTGTCGGTTCTGCTCGACGTCTTCCAGTCGATTCAGAAGAAAGGCATCCCATTCATGCTGGTGCTCGCGGGGCTGCCGACTCTTTTTCCGAAGCTCGTAGATGCGCGCACCTATGCCGAGCGGATGTTTCGAGTCATGACGCTGACGAAGCTGAATGCCGATGAGAGTCGCGAAGCGATTCTGAGGCCGATCGAAATAGCCGAGTCCCCGGTGGAGCTTTCTGCCGAGTCAGTGGAAATCATCATTCACGAGTCGGCCGGGTATCCGTACTTCATCCAGTTCATCTGCCGCGAGGTCTACGACATCTTCATCCGACAGCACGCGGACGAAGAGCAGAAGGTCGTTCCGGTCGAGGCCATCCAGTACAAGCTGGATGCCGACTTCTTTGCTGGACGGTGGGCAAAGATCACCGATAGGCAACGAGAATTGCTTTGGGTCGTCGCGCATCTCGACCACCCAGATGAAGAATTCACGATCCTCGAACTCACGGAGAAGGCAAGTGCCTTGCTGACGAAGTCGTTTTCGCCCAGTCACGCGAATCAGATGCTCTCCAGTTTGGCGGAGCGAGGGATGATCTACAAGAACCGTCTTGGCAAGTATTCATTTGCCGTGCCCTTGCTCGGCAGGTTCATTGTTCGCACCTACGGGCCCGCGGACGCAAAGCCAATGTCAATTGGCTGAGAAGCCCGTCACTTACGTTCGGTAAGCTCGGTTGACTACGTGGAGGCCGGGTCAGCGACCCAAGATCAGGCTGCGAACAACGGCGTCTGTCCGCACTTTCACGCGGCAATCGAGCTGATCGGCAAGCGCTGGACCGGGGCGATTCTTTGCGCTCTCACCGCGGGGTCGCTGCGCTTCGGCGAGCTGGCCCGGGCGGTGCCGGGGTTGTCTGACCGCCTGCTCTCCCAGCGGCTGCGCGAGCTGGAGGAAGAGGGCCTGGTCGAGCGCGAGGTCGAATCGGGGACGCCGGTCCGCGTGATCTACTCGCTGACGGAGGTGGGCGCCGAACTGCGTCCAGTGATCACCGAGCTGAAGACTTGGGCAAAGCGCTGGCACCAGACCGGGTAGAGCTCCCGGGCCCCTTCGCAGTCGGCCGCTACGCGCGCAAGCTGCAGGAGGAGATGCGGCGTCGCGCGCGGGTTCTACTGATCGGCGAGGTGACCGGTGTCGGCCGCAGCAAGGTGCAGGCCTACTTCGAGCTGCGCGACGGTGAGGGCGCGGTGCCGTGCGCGATCTGGCTCGACGACCTCGAGAAGGCGGGCTTGCCCGATGGCGCCCTGCGCGACGGTGTCGAAGTCGTGATCGCCGGCGGGCCCGACTACTACCCCGGTGGCGGCCAGGCTTCGCCGAGCTTCGCCTTTCGCGCTACTCACGTGCGGCTGGCCGGGGAGGGCGACCTGCTGGCGCGGCTGGAGGCGCTTCGCAAGCAGCTCAAGGCCGAGGGGCTGTTCGAGCTGCAGAAGCAGCTTCGGCGGCCGCTGCTGCCGAAGACGCTCGGCGTGGTCACGGCGGAGAGCGGGGCGGCCCGCCGCGACTTGCTGGCGGGGTTGGAGCGGCGCGGCTGGCGGGGCACGGTGGTCTGGGCTTTTGCCCCGGTGCAGGACCGCCGCGCCGCGCCGGCGATTGCCGCCGCGATCCAGGAGCTCGCCGCGCAGCCGAGCGTCGAGGCGATCGTCGTCAGCCGCGGGGGTGGCAGCCTCGCCGACCTCTGGGCCTTCTGCGACGAGACTCTCTGCCGCACGGTCGCGATGCTGCGCGTACCGGTGATCAGCGCCGTCGGCCACGAGCGCGACTCAACCCTGATCGACGATGTCGCCGCGGTCGCCTGCTCGACCCCGACCCACGCCGCCGAGGCGGCGGTGCCACTCGACTGTCTCGCTGCACGCGAGTCGCTGCGGCGCTGCGCTGCCTCCCTGCAGCGCGCAGCCGAGGGCTCGCTGCGGGCTCGCAGGCCGCACCTGGTGGCGCTTGCCCGCGGCCCGGCGCGGGCGCTGCGCCGCGAGCGGCTCGCGCTCAACCAGAAGATCCGTGAGATCCGCGCCGCCTCCGAACGCGGCTTCGCCGAACGCCTCGGCTTCCAGCGCCGCGTTGCCGGCGTCGTGCTGGAGCGCGCCGGCCGCCGCGCCGCCGGCGTCGAAATGGAGCGCCGCCGATCGGCTCTGCGTCGCGCCGAGGTCGCCCTGCGTGCCCACGAACCCGAGCACACGCTCTCGCGCGGCTACGCCCTGGTCGAGGACCGGGACGGCGAGCCGGTCACCGACACGGCCGCCGCGGTCGCCGCCGCGCGCGTCAGACTGCGCTTTTCAGACGGCGGCGTCAACGCCGCGATCGAGGGAGCGGATGACCGAGCAGCCAGCTAGTTACGAGGACGCGGTCGAGCGGCTCGAGGAGATCATCGATCGCCTCGACTCCGGCCAGGCCGGCCTGCGCGAGACGCTCGATCTCTGCCGCGAGGGCCGCGAGCTCGTCGCCTACTGCGCTGCCGAGCTCGACGCGGTCGGCGAGGGGCTGAGGGAGCTCAAGCTCGACGAGCTGGCCTCCAGGCTCGATGCCGAGACGTCCTGACCGGCACCCCTGACCCTGGCGATCTCGGCCACTAGCAAGTCGCGACCGGCCTCGATCTCCACCGTTCCCCAACTCGCGAGGAGGGGTTCCTCGGGACGCTCGAGGAAGACGTAGGCGAGTTCCACCTCCCGCACCCCGCGTGCCTCGGCAACCGCAAGTGCATATATGGCCTGCTGGATCTCGTAGCGGGTGGCGAGCTCGGCGGGGGTCGAGCCGCCGAGCTGGTCGGTCTTGTAGTCGACGATCAGGGGTGGCTTGCCGGAATCCTCGACCAGCAGGTCGATTGAGCCGCGCAACACGGTGCCGGCGACCTCGATCAGGAGCGGGACCTCCGCGCGGCTCCCCTCCGCATCGCGGACTCGTTCGGCGAAGAGGGGGGAGTCGAGCCAGGCGCCTAGTTGGGCCAGCAGGTCCTCGGCGACTAGATCGCCGCCGCCTACCTCGGCCGAGGCCGAGATGCGGCGAACCAGGTCGAGCGGGGGCGCCTGCCACCGATTGGCGTGGCTCCACTCGAGCAGCGAGTGGACCGCCCGGCCTCTCTCCACGCTCCCCTCGCTCGCGCCGCCGCCGTCCTCGCTCCCGCGCAGCGCCCGGTCGCTGTCGAGTGGCCGCTCTTCCGGGCCCTCGCTGTGACCGGAGATCGCCGTATAGGAGAGCGGGCGCTTCGCTTTCCCGCCTGCCCTCCGGGTGAGGAGCGGCGCCGGTCCCTCGCTAGCGTCCTCGCTCCGGTCCGGCTCCTTTCGCACCGCGGTCAGGGCTGTCGCGCGCCCGACCGAGGCGAGGTTCACCCACACCGCGAGCTCTGAGGGCTCGAACGCCGCCTCCAGGCCGGGTCGCGGTTGCGGGGGCGGGATTTCGACGGTCGAGTCTCGCTCCCGCTCGATCTCGAAGCCGCTGACGATCCGCTCGATCACCGCCCGCCCGAGTTTTTCCCGGGAGGGGGGAGAGGGGCTGATCACGCCGCTCAGCAGCAGCCGCTCCCGCGCGCGGGTGGCGGCGACGTGGAAGAGGCGGAGCTCCTCCTCGGCTTCGCGCCGGTCGGCCTCCTCGCAGAGCTCGCGCTGGGCGTAGAGGTTGATGCCGCGGGCGCCGAGCCGGCGCAGCTGCATGCCCACGCGCGGGGCCTCGGGCTCGCGGCCGAGGCGGAGCAGGGGCGCCCGCGCCGGCGCGAGCAGGCCGCGCGAGAGGTGGGGGATGGCGACGACGTCGAACTCGAGTCCCTTGGCGCTGTGGATGGTCATGATCCGAACGCCGTCGTGACCCTCGACGGCCGTTGCCGCCTGCGCGTCGGAGTCGGCGTCGGCGCGGGCGGCGAGGAAGTCGAGCAGGCCGCGCAGGTCGCGGCCCTCGGCGACCTCGAACTCGGCAGCGAGGCGCATCAGCTTGCGCACGTTGGCGAAGCGGGCCTCGCCGGCGGGTCGCATCAGCACCGCCAGGTCGTAGCCGGTCTCGGTCACCGCGGCGTCGATCAGGCTGGCGAGCGAGAGCGAGGTCGCGCGCCGGCGCAGCCCCACGATCGTCTCGGCGAACCCGCGCAGCAGCGAGAGCTCCGCCGCCGGGATCTGGGCCAAGCGATCGGGGTCGGCCTGCTCGTCCCCCTCGAGACCTGCGGCCTGCGCGAGGCTCGGCCAGATCTGGCGATCCCTGCCGGCCGCGGCGCGCAGTAGCCAGAGCGTGTCCGGCGCCACCCCGCAGGCGGGCGAGGCGAGGGCGCCGAGCAGTGCCTGGTCGTCGAGGGGGTTGGCGATCGTCGCCAAAAGCGCGCAGACGTCGGCGACCTGCTGCTGGGACCAGTAGCCGCGGCCGCCGACCACGTAGGGACGCAGGCCCGCCCGCTCGAGCGAGTCCTCGTAGGCGTCGAGGCGGGTGAAGGCGCGCAGCAGGACGACCATCGCGCCGCGCTCGATGCCCTGGTCGGCCAGCTCGCGCAGGCGGGAGGCGACGAAGCGGGCCTCGGCGAGCTGGTTGGCCGGCGTGCGGGCATCGGTCGCCGGGTCGAGCCGGATCCCCTCCTCGTCCCAGCCGTCGCGGCCGGTGAGCAGCAGCTCCACCACCGCTCCCTCTCCCGGCGCCTCGGGGCTGCGGGGCGGGGCGCCGACCCGCAGGGGCGCGTAGTTGCCGAGTAGTCGTTCGCCGATCGCATTGACCGCGCCGATCACCTCCGGGCGGGAGCGGAAGTTGCCGCTCAACGGGATCACCTCGCCGCTCGCCGCCGGCTCCGCCACCGCTCGCCGCCGCTCCCGGAAGACGTCGAGGTCCGCGTGCCTGAAGCCGTAGATCGACTGCAGCTCGTCGCCGACGACCATCAGCTGGGTCTGGGGCCCGCGCAGGGCCTCGATCAGGCGCAGCTGGAGGCGGTTGGTGTCCTGGAACTCGTCGACCAGGAGGTGGCCGAACCTGGCGCGGTAGGCGGTCCCGATCTCGGTCCGCTCGAGCAGGCGCACGGCCAGCAGCTGCAGGTCCTCGAAGTCGATCCCGGCGCGCCTTTCCTTGGCGGCGGCAAAGCGCGCCGAGAACAGCTCCAGGAGGCGCGCCACGTGCCGGTAGGCGCGGCCGCCCTCGCCCGCCTCGGCGGTGCGGCTCAGCGCAGCCTCGATCGCCTCCCTGTACGCGGCCATCGGCTGCGCCCTGCTCGCGGTCCGCAGCGAGGAGATCTCGTCGATGCTCGGTGGCCCTCCGGCGCCGTCGAGCAGATCGAGCGCTCGCTCGACCAGGGTGTGGTTGGCACTGCCCGCTTTGAGCTCGCCGACGGTCTCGGCGGCGATCGCGGTGGCACGCCGCAGCGCCGCCGGCACGTCGGGCGGGGGAGGTGCGGGCAGGCGGGGCTCGGGCTCGCCTCGGCTGCGCAGCTCGGCGTGGACGCCGAGCACGATTCCCCGCAGTCCGCCGACGTCGAAGGCCGCGACGGTCTCCTCGTGGGCACGGTCGCCCTCGGCGAGGAACGCTTCCAGCGCCTCGTCAAAGGCCTCGCCGGCCGCCCGCCCTGTCTCCGGGGCGTCGAGCACCCGGAACCTCGGGTCGATTCCGACGGCGACCGGGTGGGCCGAGAGCAGGCGGTTGCAGAAGCCGTGGATCGTCGTCACCCAGGCGCCGCCGAGTTTGGGCAGCAGCAGACGGGCGGCTTCCGAACCGGCCTCGGCGCGGCGCTCGATCTCCGCCCGTATCCGCTGGCGCAGCTCCGCCGCCGACTTGTCGGTGAAGGTGAAGGCGAGGACGGCGTCCGGCGCCAGGGCCTGCTCGCAGACCAGGCGGCAGTAGCGATCGACCATGACGCCGGTCTTGCCGGTACCGGCGCCCGCCTCGACCAGGACCTCGGCGGCGGTCGCCTCGATTGCCGCCAGTTGCTCTTGCGTCGGCTGGCGCTCGCTCACCGCTCCTCTTCCTCCTCCTCGCCCGGCGGCTCGACCGGGGCGCGGTCGCGGCGGCAGATCGGCGCGAAGTCGCAGAAGGCGGGGCAGATGCCGTGGTCGCGCAGGCCGGGCCGGGGGCCGGGGTCGCGCTCGATCTCACCGGCCCGCATGCGGGCGACGATCGCGCCAGCGCGGCGCCGGGCGTCGGCGAGCAGCTCGTCGAACTCCTCCCGCGCGACCACGTCGGTCTTCGAGAGCCGGTATCCGGCGAGCTCCGTTGCCGCCTCCTCCGACACCAGCCCCCGCGGCCGCCGCTCCGAGGTGCCGCGCAGCGGGTGGTAGAGCCCGCCGACCGCATCCGCGCCCCAGAGCTCGGCGACGGCGATCAGGTAGAGCTGCAGCTGCAGCTTCGCCTCCTCCTCGAGCTTTTCCCGCGGGGAGACCCTGCTCGAGAGCTTGTAGTCGATCACCACGGCGCGCCCGTCGGGAGCGCGGTCGACCCGGTCGATCGCCCCGTGCAGCCGCCAGCCGTCGAGCTCGAGCACCGGCTGCTCGACCTCCTCGGACTCGGAGAACCCCGCCTCCAGCAGCCAGGGCTCGAATCCGCCGGTCTCGCGCCGGGCCTCCTCGGCGAGAAAGCGGGCGAGCAGGCCCTCGACGCGCCCCAGCATGGCCCGCTCGGCGGGATGCTCGCCCAGCCCGCGTGCCGCCGCGATCTCGCCCACCAGCTCGCGACCGCGGTCGATCCAGGCGTTGAGGGAGACGGGCCGCGGCAGAGCGTCGCCGCCCGGACGCTCTCCGTAGAGGGAGTCGAGCGCGGCGTGCATGATGCCGCCCTGCAGGAGCGGGTCGGGGGGCGGGTCCAGGGGCTGGGGGGCGAGCTCGTGCGAGACGAACCAGCGATAGGAGCAGACGTCGAAGCCCTCGAGGGTGGTGCCGCCGTAGGCGTGGACGTCGCCGAGAGCGCCGAGCACCGCCGGGTTGGAGAGTGGCCCCGGGGCCCGCGTGGCGGACTCCGCCTTGCGGGCAGCCGCGAGGCGCCCCCCGATCCGCGCCGCGGTAGCCTCGTCGGCCGCGGCGATCCGCAGCAGGTGCTCCGCCGGCGCGCTCGCCCCCCGCGCCGCGACCGCTCGCGCCAGCTCGGTCTCCGAGGGGGCGTCGCCGATGCGGTGGACGACGTCGGCGAGGCCGCGGCCCCGCGGCTCGCCCTCGCCGTGCTCCAGCATCTGCCTGACGTCGTCGAGGAACGGCGAGGGCGCTGCCGCTGCGCCGTTCTCGTCGCTGTCGCGCCAGGAAAGGAAGAGCCGGCGTTTCGGCAGGGCGAGGCAGGCGTGGAACAGGTAGCGCTCCTCGGCCTCGTTGTCATGGCGTGGCGGCAGGCCGAGCGATTCGCGCTGACGCTCCGAGAGGAAGGGGTCGGCGCCCCCGGCGCCGCGCGGGAACTCGCCGTCCTGCAGGGAGGCGACGAAGACGTTGTCGAAGCGGGCCGCCCGCACCCGCCGCGGGTCGGTGACCCTGACGCGATCCTCGACCGGCCCGCTCCACACCCTCACCGCGATCGCGGACAGCGCCGCTGCGATCGATTCGGGCGGCGGCGCCAGCGCCCCGAACTCGGCACGCTCGGTCATCGCGGTCGCGATCGCCGCGGCGGTGCGCGCCTCCAGCTCCGAGCCGACGCGGCCGCCCATCGCGCTCGCCAGCGCTCCGACCTCGGCGGCGAGATCCGCCGGCCGCCCGGCCGCTGCGCGGATCCGGGCGACGTCCTCCGGCGGCGCCCCGTAGCGCTCTTCCCACGCTCGCAGCGCGGCGGCGGCCGTCTGGACGCGATCGCGACGCAGCCGGCGCTCGAACCAGTCGACCCGCCCCGGGGAGACTCCTGAGGGGCCGCGCAGGTAGCGAAGCAGGTCGGCTGCCCGGGCGGTTCCCAGCACGGCTTCCAGCAGCGCCATCGACGATCCGCCGACCGCGGTCCTCGCGGCCGGGACCTCCGCCTCGAGCGCGACCGGGATCCCGTAGGACTCGAGGACCGATGCGATCAAGGGTCCGCGCCGCCCGGCGTCGCGAACGACGATCGCGATCCCCTCGGGGGGCGTGCCGCCGACGAGCAGGCGCGCCACCTCGACCGCGATCGCCTCCGCCTCGCCGCGCTCGCCCGCGGAGCGCAGGAAGGTGAGGCTGTCGTCCAGCGGCTGGCGTTCGGGCTCGATCGCGCCGAAGCTGCGCTCGAGGTGGAAGAGCAGCGGCGAATCCGTGTTGCCCGGATCGGCCCGGGTCGTCTCGACCGAATCGACCCCGATCTCCCCGAGTGCCTCGAGCAGCGGGGCGTTGCGGGCTTCCAGCGGGACGTGGCCCTGCTCGAAGGGCAGGGCCACCGTCACCTCGACGCTCGCCGCGAGCGCCCGGATCAGGTCGAGCTGATTGCGCGTCAAGTCGTCGAGGCCGTAGAGGAAGACCGGCCGGCGCCAGAACACGCCCGTCTCCAGCAGGGCGATCGCCTCACGCGCGATGCCGTGGCTGTCGAGCAGGCGGAGGGCGTCGCGCAGCCGGGCGTAGCCGGCGAACAGGGCGGAGACGTCGCCGAGATAGGCCGAGCCCTCCAGGGTTCCCGCCGCCGCTTCCACGTCGGCCGGCTCGAGGCCGTCTCCCTGCAGCTCGTCGAGCAGGCGCTCCAGCGCGAGCGCAAAGCCGGGCTGGGTCGCGGAGCCGCGCAGCGGCCCCAGCTGCGCTCGCCGCTCGCTCGTCGCGGCCGCAACGGCGCCGAGGCGCTGCGCGGGAGTGAGGGTCGCGCCGGGCGGCGCCCCCGCCGCGGTGGCCACCGTGTGGAACAGAGCGCCGAAGGTCATCACGTCGGCGCCGAGAACGGCGCCGTGGGCGCAGAGCTCGCGCTCGAAGGCGAAGACGTCGTCGAGGGTGGGCACGACGAGGATCGGCTCCTGCTCGAGCGCGGCCAGCAGCCGCTGCCGAATCAGGCCCGCACGGCCCGAGTTCGGGGGTCCCTGGATCAGCTTCAGAGGCACTTCTCCACCTTATGCAGGGTCCCGGCGCGTAGCCGCCGCAAACTGGGGCTTCGCATCCCCGCTTTGCCGTCTACCGCCGCCTCTAAATTGGCTGTCCAGATGGCGCTCTGCTTCGTAGACCCAGCCGACGCGATCCGCGCGATCTCGGACTCGATCGGCCGTGAGGCTCGGCGTCAGCTGCTCGGCGAGGCGGTTCGCGCCTGGGTCGACGAGATCCCCGACGACGAACTCGAGACTCACTACGCCAAGGCGCTGGCCGAGCTCGACGAGCACGATCTCTCGATGCTTGCCGCCTGGCACGGCTCGCTCGAGGTTGGCCACCCGGTCCCCAACCGCGACTTCCTCATGGGCGCCTTCGGCTCGCTCGGCGACAACCGCCGCGAGGCGCTCAAGCTCGCCGCCGGCTTCCGCGGCGAGGAGGCCGTCGACGCCGGGGTCACCGAGGAGGACGCTCTCGAGCTGGTCCTCGGCCTGCTCTCCTCACCGCGCCAGATGGAGCTCGCCCTCGAGGCCGTCGAGCTCTACATCTGGGACCGCGCCGGCTCGGACAACTAGACGGGCTTACCGTGGCCGACGCTCCGGGTCGAGATGGGGCCAAGGTCGCTTACGAGGCGCTCGCGCCCGTCTACGACGACTTCACCGCCCACCACGACTACCGGCAATGGCTCGGCAACTTCCTGCCGAAGCTGGAAGCGCACGGCTTGCGCAAGGGCAGCTTGCTGGACGTGGCCTGCGGCACCGGTAAGAGCTTCCTCTGGATGTCGGAGCAGGGGTGGGAGGTAACGGCATGCGATATCTCACCGGCGATGCTGGCGCGAGCCCGCGCCAAAGCTGGGGATCGGGTTCCGCTGCTCGTTGCCGACATGCGGAAGCTGCCGGTGCTGGGCGAGTTCGACCTGGTCTGGGCGCTCGGCGACGCGGTCAACTACTTACTGAGCGACGAGGAACTGCGGGCGGCCCTGAGCGGGATGCGCCGCAACCTCGCCCCCGGCGGCCTGATCATGTTCGACGCCAACACCCTGCTCGTCTACCGGACCTTCTTTGCCGAAAAGCAGATGGTCGACGGCGGTGGCGGAAAGTTGGTCTGGGATGGCCAGGCTTCTCCCACGGCTGCCTCCGGGCAGATATTCGAATCTCGTTTCCACGTTGAGGCCGAAGGCGAGGTCACCGGCGCTCACGTCCACCGCCAGCGGCACTTTCCCGAAGGGGAGATCCTCGCGGCGATCGAGGCTTCCGGGCTCACGTGTTTGGATGTTTTCGGGCATGACTACGAGGCGATTCCGCAGCAGCCCGTCGACGCGGGCCGCCACCATAAGGCGGTCTTCATCGTGGCGGCCAGCCAGTCCGGGCCTAGCGATGCCAATCGGAGCTAGCGAGCCGGACGCCCCGATCTCACGTTCCGCTTCGACGACCCGTTTAAGGGATGTGGATAGGCGGGACCTGGAGTTCACGGTGGGCGCCGATCGATGCGCGGCGTGGCTCTACCCGGCGACGGGGGAGGCGACGGCATTCCCGGCCGTCGTCATGGCCCACGGCCTCTCGGGGACCCGGCGCGACCGGCTTGGCGCGTTTGCCGAGCGTTTCGCCGCTGCCGGTTTCGCGGCGCTGGTCTTCGATCACCGTGGCTTTGGCGACAGCGGTGGCGAGCCCGACCTCTTCGATCCAGCCATGCAGCTGGAGGACTGGCGTGCGGCGATCGCCTTCGCCCGCGCGCGTCCCGGGATCGATTCGAGCCGGATTGTCACTTTCGGCTCGTCGATGGGAGGCGGCAACGCGCTCGCCGCCGCGGCCGAAGACGCCCGCGTCGCCGCCGCGATCAGCCAGGTCCCTTTCCTCGACGTCGTCAGGCAGGCGCATCGCGCTTCGCCGCGGGTCACCGCGAAGACGCTGGCAGCGGCCGCGCGCGGCCGGCACCTGCCTGTGGTGGGGCAACCGCACGAGGCGGCGCTGATCAACGCTCCGGGCGGGGAGGAGGGGTGGCGCCGCGTCGTCGCGATCGGCGAGGACTCACGCTGGCGCAATCGCGTCTCCTCGCGCTGGCTTCTCGGTCAGCCATATCGGCCGATCCGCCACGCGGCCAAGCTGCACTGCCCTTGGCTCGTCTGCGTAGGCGAGGCCGATCGGGTCGCCCAGCCTGGACCGGCGATCGCCGCCGCTCGCCGCGCCCCCAAGGGGGAGCTGCGCACCTATCCCGGCGTCGACCACTTCGATGTCTACGACGGCCCCGAGCACGAGGCGCTGATCGCCGACCAGCTCGACTTTCTCCGCCGGCACCTGCTCTGAAGAACGAGCGCGGCAACCGCTATGGATCTATTCAGTTTGACTTATCAGGATATTCAGTGTTTATTTTGATCGCTTCTCACACGATGAAAGGGGGTGAGAGATGAAGATCTGCCAGACGCAGGTTCTGCCGCAAGTAGGGATCATGAAGGGCACCTAGTGCTCGCCGCGCGGCTAGGTCAGGGCCGCGCGGATTTTCTCTATCGCCTGCTCGTTGTCCTGGAAGTGGACGGCGTGCAGGCCCACCCGGCGGGCGCCTTCGCAGTTGACGAGCACGTCGTCGACGAAGAGGCAGGCTTCGGCAGGTTCGCCGACGCGCTCCAGGGTCAGCTCGTAGATCCGTGCTTCGGGCTTGCGGCAGCCGACGAAGCCGGAGTCGACGACGGTCTCGAAGATCTCGTCAACGGGGAGCATCGGGCGCCAGAGCGGCTCCCACTCGCGCACGTTGTTGGTCAGCATCGCCATCCGGAAGCCCTCGCGCTTCAGCTCGCGCATCAGTTCGATCATCGGCGGGTTGGTGTCGAGGGCCTCGAAGTAGATCTCGCGGAAGCGGTGCATCTCCGGTCGATGGCCGAGCAGCGGCTCGAGGTGCTCGGTCAGCAGATCGAGGAAGGCGACCTCGGTGATCTCGCCCCGCTCCATCTCGAAGAGCGGGTTCTCGCCGTTCGCCTCGGTGGCGGCCTGCATCGCCTTGCCGAGCGTCTCGGTCGTGATCCCGGTTTGGTCCTGGAAGGCCATGAACGACTGGATCAGCGGCGTGGTCAGCACGCCGCCGAAGTCCGAGATCACCGTCCTGATCTCAGCCACCTGCGCGCACGATCTCGTAGTGGCCGAGGCCCTCGCGTCCCTGCAGCGACCAGCGGAAGAAGGCGATCGTCCCGCTCTGGTCGGGATGCTCGACCGCGCTGGCGCTGATCAGGGTCCCGGCGCCGCGCAGCGGCTGTCCGTCCTCGTCGTCGAGCCAGAGCTCGAGCGTCGCCCGCCTTTGCACCCCGTCCGGTCCGTACTCGGTCGAGAGCAGGGTCTCGGAGACGTCGACCGGAGCGCCATCGGCGCCGCAGATCACCGCCGCGATCGACTCCTCGCCGTGCCCCGGCGATCCCTCCGGTCGCACCGCGCTCAGCGCTAGCAGCCCGCCATCGGCAAAGGCGATCCCAATCGATCGCCGCCGGATTTCGCCTCGCTCGCCCATCGCCTGCGGCAGCCTAGTGAGGCGAGGAGAAATTGTGCTGGAGGGCGTTTAGGTTGATGGCTGAGATGGAGGAACTGACCATCCGCGATGCCGATCCGAGCAGGGACGCGGACGCCTGCGCGGCGATCTACGCCCCGCAAGTGCTGGCGAGCCCTACGTCTTTCGAGGAAAGCCCTCCGAGCGCGGACGAGATGGCTGGGCGAATCGCGAGCCTCTCGGCCACTCATCCTTGGCTCGTCGCGGAACGCGCCGGGGATCTGCTCGGATACGCCTACGCGTGCAGGCACCGCGAGCGACCCGCCTATCGCTGGTCGGCTGACGTCTCCGCCTACGTCGCTGAGGGGCAGCGGCGCCAGGGTGTTGGGCGCCATCTCTACGAGAACCTGCTCGAGCGCCTCCGTGTACAGCGCTTCCGCACGGCATGCGCCGGGATCACTTTGCCGAACGATGCAAGCGTCGCGCTCCACGAGCGAATGGGCTTCGTACCGGTGGGGGTCTATCGCAAGATCGGCTGGAAGTCCGGCGAGTGGCGTGACGTCGGTTGGTGGCAGCTGGACCTCGATCCCGATGCCGCGGAGCCCCCGGCGGAGCCGCTCTCCCCGGCACTCGGCGGCACATAGGTACCATTTGGAAATGTCCGAGAACGAGGCGGCCGTGCTGACGGAAGACGATGTCCTCGAGGCCCTCGAGGAAGTCATCGATCCCGAGCTGGGCCTCGACTTCGTCTCCCTCGGCCTCGTCTACGACGTCGAGATCGAGAGCGACGAGGTCTTCGTCACCTTCACCCTCACCACCCCCGCCTGCCCGATCGGCCCCCAGGTCTCCGAGCAGATGAAGGAGTTCGTCGGCGACCTCCCCGGCGTCTCCGCCGTCCATCCCAAGATGGTCTTCGACCCCCCCTGGTCTCCCGAGATGATGACCGAGGACGCCAAGTTCGCGCTCGGCTTCTAGGCGGGGTTTGCGGGGTCAGGGAGGGTCATAGGGGGTCAGTTTTGTCCCCATGCCATCCCCACGGGCTTTGACTTGACCTAGAAGCCCCACCGATCAAGGGTCTCGATTCGTACCGATCTAGTTGTTGCTACTCAGAACGTTGTTCCAGCTCAGCGAGCCGAGCCGCGGGCGCCTTGTGGCCGAGAGAGCCATGTCGTCGGGTGAAGTTGTAGTGGGTTAGCCAGCCTGGAAGGGCCGCGGTTCGCTCAGCAGAGTTGGCATAG
>JASLIG010000051.1 GCA_030152805.1 Solirubrobacterales bacterium | reverse complement strand
CCGACGCTCACGCTCGGCCTCGGCCTGCCGCGCGATCGCCCGCTGCATCTGTTCGGGGATTTCGACGTCCTTGATCTCGACCGCGGTTACCTTCACGCCCCAGGGCTCGGTCGACTCGTCGATGATCTTCTGCAGCTCTTCGTTGAGCCGCTCGCGCTCGGAGAGCAGCTGGTCGAACTCGGCCTTGCCGAGCACCGAGCGCAGCGCCGTCTGCGAGATCTGCGAGGTGGCGACGAGGAAGTTCTCGACCTCGACGACGGCCTTGCGGGCGTCGATCACGCGGAAGTAGGCGACCGCGTTGACGCCGGCGGGGACGTTATCGCGGGTGATCACCTCCTGCGGCGGGATGTTCAGCGTCACCGTGCGCAGGTCGACCTTGACCATGCGGTCTACCAGCGGGATCAAGAGGATCAGGCCCGGGCCCTTCTGCGCGATCAGGCGGCCGAGCCGGAAGATCACGCCGCGCTCGTACTCGCGCAGCACCCGCACCGAGGTGCCGAGCGCGATCACGGCGAAGAAGGCGATGATGATCAGGACTCCGAGTGCGGCTGCCATCAGCTTGCTCCTTCCTCGGCTTTGCCGGTGGGGGTCGGCTCGGGGCGGACCACCAGGGTCAGCCCGTCCACCGCATCGATCCTGACTCTATCCCCAAGTCGGACCGGTCCACCGTCGCCGCTGAGCCTGGCGCTCCAGATCGTCCCGCCCGCCCAGACCTGGCCGTCGGGATCGAGGTCGCTGCGCGCCTCGGCGAGCGAGCCGACGAGCTCCTCGGTGCCGGTCCGCACGGGCTGGTCGCGATGCGCCTCGATCACCTTGCGGGTGATGAAGTAGAAGGCGATGAGGGAGAGCACGCCGAGCGCGATCAGCGCCGGCCCGACGTAGTCGGCAGCGCCGCTGTCGGACTCGAGCGCGAGCACGCCGCCGGCCATCAGCCCGAGCGCACCGAGCACGGCCAGCACGCCGCCGGTGGAGAGCAGGAGCTCGCCGACGAGCAGGGCGATGCCGATCAGGGCGACGAGGGCCGCTGCGTCCATGTCCCGATTATCCGCTTTCGCATTCTTCGTGGAGGGCGAAGCGCTGCACGTCGGCGGCGAGCTCGGCGTGCTCGGTGTACGGACCCTGCTTGAGGTAGCAGAGCTCGCCGCGGCGATCGTAGAAGGCGGTGTCCGGAAGGCCGAGGTCGGCGCCGATGCTCTCGGCGATCCCCTGGTCGGGGTCGGTGTAGCTCGGGTAGGGGACCGGTGCCTCCGCGAGGAAGGTCTTCGCCGCTTCGTCGGAGTCCTGGTTGTCGACGCCGAGGAAGGCGACGCGCTTGCCGTAGCTGGCCGAGAGCTTCTGCAGGGTGGGGAACTCGAATCGGCAGGGACCGCACCAGGAGGCCCAGACGTTGACGACCACGGGATAGCCGCGCAGCGTCGCAAGCCGCTGTTCGAAGGCCTCCGTTCCCCCGGGCAGCAACTCGTTGCCCTGTCTATATAGAGCGGCGAGTGGAGCGGGTGCGCCGGCAAGCGCCTTGGCGTAGTCAGGGTGCTGACCGCCGTAGTCGCCGTCGCTCTGGGAGCCGCAGCCGGCCCCCAAAAGCGCCACGATCGCGACCCCCACCGATCCGATCGCGAACTTTCGTCGCTTCTGAATCAATTCCTTGATTACAATACGGACGTTCGGTTCGCGGCATATGCGAACCGCAGTGAGAGCGCCGGGGGGACGTAACCGCTGACGCCCGGCATTCCTCGTCTCAGTGCCCTCGCCCTATCTGTTGCGGCGGGGACGGAACCCGAAAGCCTTTATGGCCAAGACCAGCGATGTTGCCGCGTCGGCGGCAGTTCCATCTAGCGCCGATATAGATCGGGCGGCGAAGTTCGTCCGCGAGCCCTTCCTGCTCGACGGCGAGGGGCCGGAGGCGCTCGCGCCCGGCACGGCGCGCCGCCGCGCCCTGGACGCTGCTCTGGCCGAGCTGGACGATGGCGCGGAGAATCCCTCGATCCAGTGGCGCCGCGATTTCTCGCTGTTGCTCGGCCTCGAGCGGCTGCTCGCCGAGGAGCCGCCGAAGCTGCGCGACGGCGCCGAGCTGAACCCGCATCAGGTCGACGCGCTCTCCGGCACGCTGACCGAGCTAATGGCCGAGCAGCAAGTTGCGGCCAACGACGAAGCGAACGGCAACGGCACCGCGGCCGCCGCCAAGGGTGAGGCGAAGGTCAGCGCTGACGGTGCCCCTGCCAACGGCGAGGCCGAGCTCGAGGACGAGGAGCTGGCGGCCGACGAGGAGCCGCAGGACTGGGAGGAGCAGGAGGCCGAGGACGAGGAGACGATCGAGGAGGCTCCCGAGGATCCGGGGGCCGAGCGGCGCTTCTGGTTCGAGCACGCGACCGGCGCCGGCAAGACCGTCGCCGCGGTCGGCTTCATCGACGCCTCGCGCACCGGCGGCGTGCTGATCCTCACCCACCGCCGCAACCTCGTCGACCAGTTCATCGGCGAGATCTCCGACCGCGGCTACAAGGAGCGCCTGCGGCCGCCGCTGCTAGGCGATCGCGATGACCCGGACGGCCCGGTCACGGTCGAGACCTACCAATGGTTCGTCCGCAACCACAAGAAAATCTCCGACGCCTACTCGATCGTGATCTGCGACGAGGCGCACACCGCGCTGGGGGAGAAGACCAGCGCCTGCATCCGCGCCTGGACCGGCCCGGTCTTCATTGGCATGACCGCGACCGGGGCGCTGATCGCCCGCCACGTCGCCGACCTCTTCCCGACCCAGACCTCGCGCTTCGACCTGATCCAGGCGGCGCGCCGCGGCGTGATCTCGCCGCTGCGCTGCATGCGCATCCCGCCCGGCCCGGGGGTGCGGACGATCGCCAAGGTGCCGCTGCGAAAAGGCGAGGTCGACCAGGACTTCGATCAGGAGGAGCTCGCCGCGCTGCTCGACCAGGAGCCCTTCAACGTCGCCATCGCCGACCTCTACAAGACCCGCTTCGACGGCATGCCGGGCGTTCTCTACACGGCCGGCGTCCAGCACGCCAAGAACGTCGCGCGGGCGCTGCAGGCCGCCGGCGTCACCGCGCGCGCCGTCTCCGGCGAGACGCCGAAGCGCGAACTGGCCGAGATCCTCGCCGGCTTCGAGCGCGGCGAGGTCGACGTGCTCTGCAACGCGATGCTGCTCGCCGAGGGCTGGAACTCGCCGCGGGCGACGCTCTGCATGCACCTGGCGCCAACCGCCTCGCGGCGCATTTACCAGCAGCGGGTCGGCCGCGTCACCCGTCGGGCGCCGGGCAAGGAGGCCGGTCTCGTAATCGACTTCGTCCACCCGGCGACCACCCATGACGAGACGATCGTCACCCTGCACAGCCTGCTCGACCGCGACGTCTACCGCGGCGGCGCGATCGTAATCGGCCCGGTGCGGCGGGCGCGCGGGCGGCGGATCCGGGTCGAGCGGCGGATCGTGCCGGTCGCCGACAGCGAGGAGCGTCGCATGCAGGTGCTCGAACGCGAGCTCTGGCGGATCGCGGTCGAGAACCTCGGCTATCCCGAGCAGCACGCCTGGGCGGCGCTGGCGGGAGCGCGGGTCAACCCGCAGGGCTGGCGCCGGGCGCGGGCGATCCTGCAGGGCTCCGGCTCGAAGGAGCTGAAACGGCGCTTCTTGCTCACCTGCGTGCAGCGCAACCGTACCTCGCAGTTGAAACTGAAGGCGCTGAGCGAGATCGCCGACCTGGGCGACGCTGAGGCTTTCGACGACGCGATCGACATCGTCGGCAGCTGGAGCCGCGACGACAAGCGCGCCGGCACGCGGACGCTGCTGCAGGCCCTGGTCGACAAGCGGATCGGTCGCCGCGACCAGGCCCAGGCCTGGGTCTGGCGCCTCGCCTCCTACACGCGCGAGCTGCACGAAGAGTACGCCGTGCAGCGCTGGCCGGAGACGAAGCGGCTGCTCGGCCTGCTGGTCAATTCCTCGGGGCGCGCGCACGGGCGCAACGCGCGGCGGCTGGTCCACGCGGCGCGCAAACAGGACCGGCGACTGGCGGTGGCGCTGCTTGCGGCCGCGGTCTCGCACACGCCCGAGGGCGAAGAGGTGCTGCGCGGTGCCCGCATGCGGATGGCCCGCAAGCCTTCGGCGATCGCCCGCGAGCTGCTGCGCAACTTCCCCAAGGGCGGCAAACGCCGCAACCGCCGCGGCAAGAAACGGGGGAAGAAGGACGCCGAGGCGGTCAAGGGCGAAGCGGCCGTGAAGGCGGATGCGACAGCGGAGAAAAGCGGAGCCGAGGACGCTGAGGGGCGCGAGGACTCAGATGCGGAGCTGGACCTCGCCGGCGCCGAGGCTGACGCGGTCGCCGCCGGGGACGACGACGACGAGGTTGCCGCGATCGTCGATGCCGTCGGCGACGCCTGAGCCGTCCCCCCAGGCGACCTCCCGCCCCAGCAGGCCGTCGCGGCGGCGCCACTCGGTGAGCACGTCCTCGTGTGGTGCCGAGACCCAGTGGTCGAGGCGGCGGTTTAGCGCTGCAGCGGCGGTTGAGGGCGTCGGGGGGAGTACCGACGGAGCAACAGCGGGGAGGCTCCGTCGGGACACCCCCCGACGCCCCGAAGTCGTGGCGAAGAGGGAGACCGCCGGGTGACGTAGGTCAGGCGGGAACTCGTCCGGAGCTATTGAGAGGTTCAGGCCGATGCCAATTACCGCCCAGCCATCCTGGGGGCGGGCCTCGATCAGGATGCCGGCCAGCTTGCGTCCTTCCAGCCAAACGTCATTCGGCCACTTGACCTGGCACTCGGCACCGGGTCGGAGCGCCTCCGCGGCGGCACAGATGGCCAGCGGCACCGAGAGCGGCAGCAGCAGGTGACGCTCGTCGAGCGGCCGCAGGATCGCCGAGTAGAGCAGCGCCTTCCCTTCCGGTGCGGTCCAGACCCTGCCCCGCCGTCCCCGCCCAGCCGTCTGTTCGCGGGCGGTGACCACGGTGCCACCGGGCGCGCCGGCCTCAGCCAGCTCACGCGCACGATCGTTTGTCGACTCGGTCACCCTGTAGTGCCGGTGCGGCACCCCAAACCCATCTAGCGGTCGCATTTTCATCCGCATAGCGGCAAGAAATGCGACCGCAAGCTGGCTAGGCCTCGCACTTCACTTTGGTGTCGTAGTTGCTGCCGCATAGCGGCAATAAGTGCGACATCACTGGGTGGCGTCGGCTAGGAGGGTGGCTAGGAGGCCGTCGACGTCGTGGCGCTCGGCTTCGGTGTGGACCTCGAGGCCGGCATCGCGAGCGGCCTCGCTGGTGACGGGGCCGATCGAGACGATGCGGGCGCTCTTGGGGAAGCGGTCGCCGAGGGCGTCGGTCAGGTTGCGCACGGTCGAGGAGGAGGTGAAGGTGACGTAGTCGGCGCTCTGCGCCGCCTCGACCGCCTCCAAGGCTGGTTCCTCTCGGACGGTCTCGTAGAGGGCGACGACGTCGACCTCTGCACCGCGGCCGCTGAGGTGCTCGGGGATGACCTCGCGGGCCTCGGCGGCGCGGGCGACGAGCACGCGCTTGCCGCTCACTTCGATCCCGTCCAGCGCTTCGACCAGCGACTCGGCGACGAAGCGCTCGGGGACGACGTCGGCGACGATCCCGTGCGCGGCGAGCGCCCGTGCCGTGCCAGGGCCGATTGCCGCGATCGTCGCTCCGCTCAGCGCCCGCGCGTCGAGACCGGCCGCGGCGAGCACCTCGAACAGCAGGTGGGCGCCGTTCGGGCTGGTTAGGCAGACCAACGCGTAGTCGCCGATTCGCTCGACAGCGGCCCGCACCTCGTCGCTGTCGATCCTCGGCTCGATCCGGATCGCGGGAAGCTCGATCACTTCAGCGCCGAGCGCCCGCAACTGCCTGGCGAAGCCGCTCGCCTGCGCGCGAGCGCGGGTGACGACGACGCGGCGTCCGTGCAGCGGCCGCCGCTCCAGCCAGGCCAGCGAATCGCGCCGTTCGACGACCGGCCCGACCACGATCAGCGCGGGAGCGCCGACGCCCTCCCGTTCGACCGCCTCGGCGATCGTGCCGAGTGTGGCGACGACGGTCCGCTGCCCGTCCATCGTGCCGCGTTCGATTGCCGCAGCCGGCTCATCGGCATCACGACCGGCGGCGATCAGCGCTGCCGCGTTGTCGGCGAGCCGCTTCACCCCCATGTAGAAGACGAGCGTGCCGGGAAAGCGGGCGAGCGCCCCCCAGTTGAGCGCGCTCTCCTCCTTCTCCGGGTCCTCGTGGCCGGTCACGAAGGCGACGGCGGAGGCGTCGTCGCGGTGGGTCACGGGGATGCCGGCGTAGGCGGTGGCGGCGACGCCGGCCGTGATCCCCGGCACGACCTCGAACTCGATCCCCGCCTCGCGCAGCGCTTCGCCCTCCTCGCCGCCGCGACCGAAGACGAACGGATCGCCACCCTTCAACCTCACGACGCTCTTGCCCTCTCGCGCCGCTGCGATCAGCCGCTCGCCGATCTCCTCCTGCGGGACCGAAGGCACGCCGGGCGCCTTGCCCACGTAGACCAGTTCGGCGTCGTCCCGCGCCCCGTCGAGCGCCCCCGGCGGAATCAGCCGGTCGTGGTAGATCGCGTCCGCCGAGCCGATCAGCTCCAGCGCCCGCGCCGTCATCAGCCCCGGGTCGCCCGGGCCGGCTCCGACCAGGTAAACGACTCCGGGGCGGGCAGAGTTCAAATCAGGATTTCGTAGTCGACGTCGAGCATCGCGTAGGTTCGAACGGCGCGCCGGTCGAGGCTGAGCAGGCGAAGACCACTCTGTTTGGCAGCGGCGGCGATCAACCCGTCGTAGATTGAACCGCCGACGATTCCGCCGTCGGCCAGAGCTTTCAGGACTTTCGGGTAAGACGCTGGCGTCAGTCCGATCGGCTGTTGCCCGAGGAACTGATCAAGGTATCTGAGCACGTCCGCTGGGGGGCGCGAGTTCTTTTGGCGGGTGAGAACGGAAAAGGCCTCGGCCATCGTGTGCGCTATCAGCTGCCCCTTTGACCGAATCGTGGGCAGGGTCGCCACGGCCTGAGTGTAGAAGGGATGCCCCGGCGTGGCCCCGGCAATCAACACCGAACTGTCGGGAGCAATCAGTGGTGAGGCCACTCGCGCGCCCGTTCGAGTTCTTCGCGCGCTTGCTGCTCCGTTATCGGGGGCCGGCTTGGATCGGGAGCGAAGGTGAGAATGCCGTTCTCCATTTCGATCAGCTCGCTTTCCCGAATGGGCTTCGAGATCTCGATCTTGCCGTTGAATTCCTCGATTTCGAGCTCGTCTCCTGCCCGCAGCCCCATCCGATCGCGCAGTTCCTTGGGCACGACTATGCGACCCGCCTTGTCGATAGTGACGTTCATGGCATGAGAATACCATTCACGTGGCACTTAAATCCCATTTATCGGCTCTGTCCAGCAGCTCGCGAGCGCCGGTGTCGAGGAGGCGCTTGGTCAGCTGGGCGCCGAGCAGGGTGGGCTCGGTCGAGTCGCCCTCGATGCGGTCGCGCAGCCACTCGCTGCCGTCGGGGAGGCCGACGAAGGCCTCGATCCGCATCTGGTCGGCCTGGGCATCAATCTTGGCGTGGACGCCGAGCGGGCTGTTGCAAGTGGCTCCCAGCAAGGCGACGACGGCGCGCTCGGCGGTCAGCTCGCGCAGCGCCGGGCCGTCGACGAGGCCCTCGACGGCGCCCAGCGCCGCCTCGTCTCCCTCGCGGACCTGCAGCACCAGCGAGCCCTGGCCGGCGGCGGGGGTCATCGACTCGGCCGGGATCGGGAAGGCGATCTCCCCGGCGCGCCCCAGCCGCCGCAGGCCGGCCACGGCAAGCACGATCGCATCGAGCTGGCCCTCGGCGAGCTTGCGCAACCGGGTATCGACGTTCCCGTGCAGCTCCCCGACCTCGAGGTCGGGACGGGCGGCAAGCAGCTGCCCCCGCCGCCGCAAGCTCGCCGTCCCGACCCGCGCCCCCTCCGGCACCTCGTCGAGCGAAGACCCAACTCCGACCCAAGCATCGTGCGGATCCTCCCGCGGCGGCACGGCGGCCAGCATCAACCCCTCCGTCAGCTCGGCGGGCAGATCCTTGGCCGAGTGCACCCCAACCTCCGCCTCGCCGTCGAGCAACGCCTGCTCGACCCCCCGCACAAACCGCGCCTTGTCCTCAGCCCCGCCATCAGCTCCGACCTCGACCAGCTCAGCACCCCCGAGCATCTCGGCCACCTGACCGGCCTGAGCCATCGCAAGCGCGCTCCCGCGTGTGGCAACTCGAAGCATCAGTGCGTGTCGTGGGCCAATCCCGGTAGGGGTGGAGCGTCTTGTACTTTTTCGGCGCGCGCTAGCGGCGACAGCAACGGGCTCTCCACCGAAAAAGTTAAGCGGAACCCCTACCGGGATTGGCCCTACGCAACTCGGTTACGTTCGAACTGCCCTCCTCGGGCTCTGTCTCGACATCCAGCCCGAACAGCTCCCGCAAGGCGCTGACGTAGAAATACGCCTCGTCGCTCCCCGCCGACCGCTTCATCCGCAACGTAGGCTCGTGCAGCAGCCGCGAGGCGATCGCCTTCGCCATAGCGCTCAACCGCTCGCGGTCCCCCTCGCTGAGCCCCTCCCAGCGCCCCTCGTTCTCGGCCAGCACACGCCGCACGATCTCGTCGGCGCGCTCGCGCAGCGCCGCGATCGTCGGTACGACCTCCAGCGAGGCGAGCCAGCGCTCGAAGCGGTCCTGCTCGGCGTCGAGCAGGCGCTCGGCCCGGCGCGCCTCGGACTCGCGGCCGCTGGCGTTGCGTTCGACGATCTGCTGCACGTCGTCGATGTCGTGCAGGCTGACCCCGGCGATCTCGCGGCAGGCGGGCTCGATGTCGCGCGGCACGGCGATGTCGACGAGCAGGAGCGGACGTCCCCCGCGGGTCTTCATCACCTGCTCCAGGTCGTCGCGCTCGACGATGTGGTGGGGAGAGTTGGTCGCCGAGACGACGATGTCGGCCAGCTCGAGCTGCTCGGGCAGCTCCTCGAAGCGGACGGCGTTGCCCTCGAAGCGCTGCGCCAGGCCGATCGCCCGGTCGTAATGACGGTTGGCGACGAAGACGGTGGCGACGCCGCGGCTGACCAGCGCCCGGGCGAGCAGCTCGGCCGTCTCGCCGGCGCCGATCACGAGCACGCGGCGCTCGCCGAGGTCGCCGAGCGTGCGCCGCGCCAGCTCGACCGCGACCGAGGGGATCGAGACGTTCTTCTCGCTGATCCCGGTCTCGTCGCGGGCGCGACCGCCGGCGGCGAGGGCGCCGCGGAAGAGGCGGTTGAGGATCGGCCCGGTGGCGCCCTCGACCAGGGCGAGCTCGTAGGCGCGCTTGACCTGGCCCTGGATCTCGGCCTCGCCGAGGATCATCGAGTCGAGCCCGGCGGTGACCCGGAAGAGGTGGCGCACCGCCTCGCCGGAGCGCAGCGAGTAGAGGTGGCCGAGCAGCTCGGTGGGGCGGATCTCCGCCTGGCGGGTGAGCACCCCCAGCGCCGTCGACTCCGCCTCGACCGGGTCGGAGACGACCAGGTAGAGCTCGGTGCGGTTGCAGGTCGAGATCGCCGCCGCCTCGTGGATCCCGGCGACGTCGGTCAGCTCGCGCAGGGCGCCGGCGGCGCGCCCCTCGGTCAGCGAGAGCCGCTCGCGAAGGTCGAGCGGCGCCGTCTTGTGGGAGACACCCAGGGCCAGAAGCTCAGACATCGGCGCTCACCTCCTCGCGGTCCGAGCCCGCCGCGACCTCGCCGTTGGCGCGGTTCTCGGCAAACCCCGCCAGCTCGCGCAGCTCCCTCTCCATGCGCTGCAGTTTGCTCGCCATGATCGCCACGTAGACGACGATCAGGATGAGGAAGACGACGTAGGCTCCGGCGACGTACTTGCCGGCCTCGTCGAGCGGCAGGGCGGGCGCGGCGATCGGCAGGAGGTCCATCTAGCTCACCTCCGGGACGATCCGCGAGGAGCCGCCGGTCCCGGCCGCGGGAGCGTCGAGCGCGCGGCGCAGCCGCTTCAGCTGCCCCGAGGTGCTCTTCGCGGTCAGCTCCAGCTTCACCAGTGTCACCCAGAGCAGCGCCACCGCGGCGAGGCAGACGAGGAAGGTGAACATCATCGAGTCGGGCAGGCCGCCGTTGGCGGTGCCGAAGGTGCGCGGGTGCACGAGGCTCTGCGCCATCCGCACGGCCATGAAGTTGAGCGGCACGAAGGCGCCGGCGGTGATCGCGAAGACCGAGGCGTAGCGCGCCTGGCGCTCGGGGTCCTCGATCGCGTAGCGGAAGGGGTAGTAGGTCGCGTACATCAGGAAGACGATCAGGAAGCTGACCAGGGTCGGCTCGTCCCAGACCCACCAGTGCCCCCAGGAG
>JASLIG010000008.1 GCA_030152805.1 Solirubrobacterales bacterium | reverse complement strand
CCGGCCTTGGCGTGCTTGGCGGCGCGGCGCTGGAAGCGCTCGACGCGGCCGCCGGTGTCGACCAGCTTCTGCTTGCCGGTGTAGAACGGGTGGCACTCGGAGCAGAGCTCGACGTGCAGGTCCGCCTGCGTCGAGCGCGTGTAGAACTGGTTCCCGCAGGAGCAATGCACGTTGGCCAGCGTGTACTCGGGATGGATTCCGGTTTTCATCGTCCACCAGTCTAGATGACACGCGCAATCGGCCTCGGCGCGCCGGCGATCTTCGATCCAGGCTTGGGGATTTGCGGTTCGGTGCCGATAGCTGCACCAGTGGAAACCACCGAGTCGACGACCGCCCGAACGAGCGCTGCGCAACTGCTCCGTCGCGCGCTCGCAGTTCTGCTGCTCGGCGGCACCGCGGTCGTCACGCTGCACTACTGGCTCGGCGTTGGCGAGGATCTGGATTTCGCGATCGGGGGACCCCTCTACGCCGCGATCGTGCTGGGCGCCGGCGTCGCCTGCCTGATCAGGGCCTCCGATTACCGTCGCGAGAGGTCGGCCTGGCATCTCATCGGCCTGGCGATCCTCTGCTGGGGAGCGGCTGAGGTCTACTGGACCGCCGCTATCGAAGGCAACCCCTCGGCCCCCTATCCGTCGCCGGCGGACGTCGGCTACCTGATCTTCTATCCGCTCGCCTACGCCGGTCTGGTCATGCTGGTCCGAGCGCGGGCACACGAGATCAACTGGCGCCTCTGGATGGACGGTCTGATCGCGGCCCTCGGCACCGCCGCGCTCGGCACCGCCTTCGTCTTCGACTTCGTCGCCGATAAGACGTCCGGCACGACGCTGGAAACGCTGACGACGCTCTCCTATCCGCTCGGCGACATCGGCATGCTCGCGCTGGTGGTGGGGGTCGTCGCCCTGACCGGCTGGCGCCCCGGCCGCACCTGGTCGTTGCTGCTGGCGGGCCTGGCGGCGCTGGTCATCGCCGATATCGCCTACACCCTGCAGGCGACCGAGAGCACGCTGCCCGGTGGCGAATGGGTGAACCCGATCTACCTGATCGCGGCGGTTTGCCTGGGCGCGGCGGTCTGGCAGCCGAAGGAAGCTGCCGAGATCACCTCGCCCGGCGGCGAGGGCCGCCGCGAGATCCTGGTCCCGGCGGTCTTCGCGGCGGTGATGATCGGCCTCTTCGCAATGCAGTACAACAGCGCTACGGGGGGGCTCTCGACCATCCTCTGGGCAGCGACGATGTCCGCGGTAATCGTTCGTCTGGCGATGAGCGACCGCGAGAACAAAGCTTTGCTCGAGCAGGTGCAGCGCGACCAACTCACCGGCCTCGGCAATCGCGGTCGCATGCAGGTCGACCTCGAACGGCTATGGGGGATCGCAAGCGAGCAGCACCCGCTCTCGCTGGTCTTCCTCGACCTCAACGGCTTCAAGCACCTCAACGACACGCTTGGGCACGCGGCGGGAGACGAAACCCTGGCTCGCTTGGGAGGACAACTGCGAGCAGCGGTCGGGGACGACGGCACCGCCTACCGCATTGGCGGCGACGAGTTCTGCGTGCTGCTCACCTGCGGGCAGGAGCGAGTCGAGGCGGCGACGAAGCGCGCCGCGCAGGCTCTTACCGAGCGAGGCAAGGGCTACGAGGTCGGTGCATCCTGGGGAGCAGCCGCGGCCCCCAGCGAGGCCGACAGCCCGACCGAGCTGCTGCAGCTCGCCGACGTGCGCATGTACGCGCAAAAGGAGTCCCGGCGCACGGCGCGCCCGAGCGTGCCGGTTCCCGCGGCCGATCCCGCGGGAACGATCGAGGCTAGCCGGCGCTGAGACCGTCGAGCAGGACCGTCAAGGTCCGCGCGACGTCCGCCCTCATCGCCTCTGGATCCTCGGCGCGCGCCACCAGCATCGCGGCCTCGTCCAGGGCTCCCATCAGCACGTGCGCGAGCGGGCGGACCGGCTGCGCCTCGATCGCGCCGGCCTCCACCGCCGCCTGCAGCGTCGCTTCGATCAGCCCCAGTCCGTGATCGGCGGCGATCTCCCGCCAGCGGTCCCAGCCAAGCACCGACGGCCCGTCGAGCAGCACGATCCGCTGCGCCTCCGGCTCGGTGCAGGCGGCGAGGAACATCTCGGCTCCGGCCCGCATCGCCTCCAAGGGGGAGGAGGCGTTGGCCTGCAGCGCCCCGCTTGCGATCCGTTCCGCCAGCTCCGCCTCGACCTGTTCGTAGACCGCCTCGAAGAGCTCGCGCTTGCCCTCGAAGTGGTGGTAGAGCGCGCCACGGGTGACACCCGCGGCGCGCACGATCTGCTCGGTGCCAACGTCGGCGAAACCTCGCTCGGCGAACATGGCCCGCGCGGCGGAGATCAGCGCCTCCCTGGTCGCTTGCGAACGTTCCGCCTGGGTGCGGCGCGGAGCCGTGTCTTTATTCTCCCGGTTGACATTCATACAGTCTGTATTTATCTTAGCCCGCGCGAATGACGTCAACCCGAGCCTGAGGAGGCCTGCAATGACCGAGCCCAGCGAACGCCACGAGATCGACCTGCCCGCGGGACGTATTCGCTACCGCGAGGCCGGGACGGGCAAGCCGGTCGTCTTCGTCCACGGCTATCTCGTCGACGGCCGCCTCTGGGACGGCGTCGTCGACCAACTCGCCGATCGCTGCCGCTGCATCGCACCGGACTGGCCGATCGGCTCGCAGCAGATCGCGATGAAGCCCGACGCCGACCTCTCCCCGCCCGGGATCGCGGCGATCATCGACAGCTTCCTTGCCGCGCTCGAGCTCGACGACGTGACGGTCGTCGGCAACGACTCCGGCGGGGCGATGTCACAGGTGCTGGTCACCAGCCACCCCGCGCGGATCGGCCGCCTGGTCCTGACCAACTGCGACACCCACGACAACTTTCCGCCGGGGATCTTCAAGGCGATGCCGCCGCTGGCAAAGCTCCCGGGAGGCATGGCCGTACTCTCCGCGCCCTTCCGCATCGGTGCCCTGGCACGCGCCGCGTTCAAGCCATTCGCACAGACTGAAATCCCCGCCAACCTGATCGCCTCCTGGATGGCTCCCGGACTGAGCGATCCCGGGGTCAAGCACGACGCAAAGAAGGTGACAGCCGGCATGAATAAGCGCTACACGCTCGAGGCGGCGGAGAAGCTGAGTGGCTCCGAGCTGCCGCTCCTGCTCACCTGGGCCCCCGGCGACAAATTCTTTCCGATCTCCTATGCGGAACGCCTGGCGCGGGAGATGCCGAACGCTCGCCTGGTCGAGATCCCCGACGCAAAGACCTTCGTTCCACTCGACCAACCCCAGCGCTTGGCTGAGGAGATCGCGAAATTCGTCGAGGCGGGTTGAGCAAAAGGCGCAAGCTGCGCGTTCTTTTTCGCTACTTGCATGTTTTTCGTCCGACCTAGGGGCGAAGGTTCCAGAAGCCGCACCTACGCCCCCCTACAGGACGGAGAGCCAAGTGGCCAAGGAAATCTTCGACCAGGAACGGCCCCGCAGCGCGATGGCGAGACGCCTCGACGAAGCCTTTGCGGGCTGCGAGCAGTGGACACTCGCCCCGCCCTCTCAGCGACGCAGCGAGATCGCCTTCAGTCCGCGACTCTCGAGCTCGGCGAGGATCAGCGGCAGCGCCGCCGCCGTGCGCACCCAGGAGCCGCGCGCGCTGTAGAAGTCAGCGTCGTGCAGGAGGACGATGTCGCCGGCGCCGATTTTGGCGCATGTCCGGCGAGCGATTGACTCAGCGCTCGCGCGGCGCGTCCAGTCCCGCCCCCACTGGGACCAGAGCACCGGGCGCCAGCCCCGCCCGCGCACTGCCCGAAGGGTCGCTGCGCTGAAGATTCCGTAGGGCGGCCGGTAGTCGGCGATTGCCTGACCGCCAGCCTCCTCGATCGCGGCGCGAGCACGTTCGGCGTCCTCGAGGAACTCCCGCACGCCGAGGCGCAGCAGATTGCGGTGGCGGAAGCAGTGCAGCTCGACCCTGTGCCCGGCGGCGACGATCTCGCGCACCAGCGCGGGGCGGCGCACGACCTGCTCGCCGGCGAGGAAAAAGGTCGCCGTCGCCGCGTGCTCGCGCAGCGTCTCCAGCACCGCCGGCGTGCCCTGGGGATGCGGGCCGTCGTCGAAGGTGAGCGCTACGCCCTCGGCCACGTCCACTCGCATCTGCACCCCGAGCGCCGGGCCGATACCGGGGATCACGGGCGCCAGCGCCGGACCGGCGTGCCAGACGGCGGCGCCGGACGCGCCGGCGCCGAGCAGCGCTCCGATCAATGGTTTTCGTGGGCGACGGCCGCGCGTGCCTGGGGGTGTTGCCGCGGCGAACTGACCCCGCTCGCCTGCGGAGCGGCGGTGTCATTGTCCTTGCCGATGTGGATGCGGCCCTCGAGCGGCTTGGCGATCACCTTGTACGGAGCTTCGCGATCGATAACGGTGAAGATCATGACGACGAAGATCGCGACGAGGCTGACCGCGGTCGCCAGTCGCTCCAGGCGCAGGCGCCAGACCGTTTGCGGGCGCACCCGGGGGCGCACCGAGAGCGCCCGCGAAGCAATCGAAGGCAGCGAAGCGAAGGAGGAATCCGGCGAGCGCCGCTCACGACTGAGGTGCCGCAGCATCGACTCCAGCTCGTGCTCGGAGCGGGCCACTTCGGCGAGGCCGAAGCGCTCGAAGGCGGCGTTGTTGGCGCGCAGGTGGCCGGCCGAGAATCCGTAGGAGACGACGGGGCAGCCGCGGATGTGCGCCTCGAGCACGGTCAGGCCGGCGGTCGAGTGGACCATCGCGTCGGCAGCGGCCATCCAGTCGCTCATCTGGTCAGTGAAGCCGAGGATCCGCACCCGCTCGTTGCCGCCGAAACGCTGTTCGAGCTTTTCCTTCGCCACCTCGTTGCGACCGGTGATGCAAGCGACCATGGTGTCGTCGCCGCTCAGGCTGGTCTCGATCGCACCGTCGAGGTCGCCGATCCCCCAACCCCCGCCGGAAACCAGGATCAGTCGCGCGTGCGCGGGGACGTCGAGTGCTCCGCGAGCGTCCGTGCGGGTGCGCGGCATGAGGAAATCGCGCGAGATCGGCGGGCGCGTCCACTCGACGCTGCCGGGCCCGGCGAGGCGCTCGACTTCCTCGATCGACTCGGGGTGGGTGACGAAGTGCATGTCGACCCCCGGGTGGGCCCAGTAGCGCAGGCCGGCGAGATCGGTGATCGCCGACTGCACCGGTATCAGCAGTCGTCTGTTCTCACGCAGCATGCCAAGCACCGCCGTGACCCCCGGGTAGGTCGAGATCACCACGTCGGGGTCGTGCTTCTCGATCAGCCGCAGCAGCCCGCGCGCGCCGAACGCGTAGTTGAGGTGGTGGGCGAGCCAGCGGGTCGGCGCGAACTTGGAGATCAGCCAGTACTGGATGTCGAAGAGCCAAGGCATCCAGCGAAAGGTGACCTTGGAGCCGCCCCGCACCACCGCCGAGTGCAGGCGGCCCATCGCCTCCAGGCCGTCGACGATCTCGACCCCGGTGCCGGGAACCTCCGCTTCGATGTCGGCCTTGATGATGCGGGCGGGCAGGTCGTGGCCCTCGCCGATGTTGGCGGTGAGGACGAGGACGCGGGGATCGCGCTCCTCGAAGCGCGAGGCGCCGGCCAAGAGCGCCCCGGCGGCGTGTTCGTTGCCGTTCAGAGAGGGCTGCTTGCCCGGGATCGGGTCGGGTGGACGGGTACTGCCGCGAACCCACTCCACGTACTTGCGGACGCCTTCCTTGAAGCTCGTCTCCGCCCTCCAGCCGAGCTCCTCGAGCGCTCGCTCGTTGGAGATCGCCTTGCCCGGAAAGTCGCCCGGCCGCGGGGGCGTGTGGACGATCTCGCAGCCGTCGGTGTTTTCCTGAACCCGCTCGGCGATTTCGAGGATCGTCACCACCTCCTCGCCGGAGAGGTTGTAGGTGCGCCCGGCCGCCTCGGGAGCCAGGGCGGCAACGATCCCCGCGGCGAGATCCTCGACATAGATGAAGCTGCGGGTCTGGCTGCCGTCGCCGGCGATCGTCAGCGGCTTGCCTTCGAAGGCGAGGTCGGTGAACTTGGCGACGACGCCCGCGGCCCGGGCCCGCGGCCCGTAGGGGATGCCGAAGCGCAGCACGGTCGACTCCAGTTCGAACAGCTCCGCGTAGCCGGCGCAGTAGGTCTCGCCGGCCAGCTTCGTGGCCGTGTAGAGGTGGCGAGGAGCCGGGATCGGCGTGTCCTCGTCGACCGCCTGCTCGGCGCAGTCGCTGTAGACCCAGGTGGTCGAGCCGTAGACGACGCGGTCCACCTCCGCCCGGCAGGCCGCCTCCAGCACGTTGAGCGTGCCGCGCGTGTTGACCTCCTCGGCGAGGACCGGGTCGGCGTGGACGTGGGCGACGTCGGCGACCGCGGCGAGGTGGATCGCGGCGTCGCAGTCGCGCATCGCCAGGTCGAGGTTGGCCGGGTCGGTGATGCTGCCGGTGAAGGTCTCGACTTCGAGCGGCGAGTGGTAGGGCGAGGCGCTGAGGTCGAAGATTCGCGGTGTGTGGCCATCGGCCATCAGCCGGTCGACCACGTGCGAACCGATGAAGCCGCCACCGCCGGTGACCAGGACCCTCATGCGTCCTCCCCCGCGAGAGCCGCCTCGCGGCTCTCGGGTCGGTAGTAGAGGGGCACGCACCAGTGGTTCTCGGCCACCCAATCGGTGTTGGGGAGGTCGTCGGCGCGGCCGATGATCCGGTGGCAGGGTTCCTCGTAGACCCGGCCGGTCGACTTCTCGATCTCGTCGAAGACGACGTACTTGTAGAGGCCGGAGACCATCCCCTCGGGCAGCTCGGGCCGGTTCGGGTGCAGCGGGTCGAGGTGCTCGCGGGCGTAGGCGTTCTTCCAGGCGACGATTTCCTCCATGCGCTCGGCCTGGATGAGCCCGAGCGCCGCGGTGAACTCACTCATCCGGAAGTTGAGGCCGTCGACCTTGTGCTCGAACTTGCCGTAGTTGCGGAACTTGGCTGCGAACTCGATCAGCTCGGGGTTGGAGGAGGCGAGCACTCCCCCCTCGCCGGTCGAGACCGTCTTGGTCGCGTAGAGCGAGTAGACGCCGGCGTCGCCGAAGGCGCCGGGCCGGCGCTCGCCCCACTCGGCGCCGTGCGCATGGGCGCAGTCCTCGAGCAGGAAGATGCCGTGCTCGCGGCAGTAGGCGGCAATCCGCTCGGCGTCGAAGGCGATGTGGCCGCCGATGTGGACCAATATCGCGGCCTTCGGCTTGGTCGCCTCGGCCCTGCGCTCGAAGTCCGCGAAGGACATGCAGAGATCGGAGCGGTTGCAGTCGACGAACTCGACTTCGGCGCCCGCCCCGATCGCGGCCAGGGGCGTAGCCATGAAGGTGTTGGAGGGACAGAGCACGGTCTCGCCGCGCACCCCTGCGAACTCGAGCGCAGCGAGGGCGCCGCCGGCCCAGCTGGAAAGGCCGAGCGCGGGCAGTCGGTTCCACTCGGCCCAGCGCTTCTCGAAGGCCTCCAGCATGCGGCCCTCCGACCACTGCTCGGAGTCGAGCACCTCGGTCCAGAGCTCGAAGAGACGGACCCGGTCGCGATGATCGAAGCCGATCGCGAAGCGAGTCGCATCGAGCGGCGGGCTGACTGAGGATGCCAAGGGCGCCGCCAGGCTACCAGCGAAGGCGGACTCGCCCTTCCGACATTTACCCCACTCCAGTGTGGTCAATGTCGGAAGCGGCGAGGGGAACTTCTTCGTTGGTGTGAGCAGCCTCGATCACGGCGCCAACAGTGCGTGATCCGGCCAGGAGGACCGTCCCGGCGACTGCGACCGCCATCGAGGCGATCAGGGCAGCGCCGCCGAGCGGAGTGTCCCCCCACGACTCGCCGAAGATCAGCGGCGCGAGCAGGACCGGGACGATGATCTGCACCGCGAACATCGTCGGCGCGACGTGCGTCGCGGCCCGCCGCTGCAGCGCACTCATCTCACTGAGCAAGGCGAGTCCCTCCGAGGCGGCGGCCGTGGCGAGCCAGGCAACAGCGACGAGCAGCGCCCCGGCCGCAAGCTCGTCGGTGAGCAACTTACTCGCGATCGCCGTCCACGCATAGCCGCATCCGGCACTGACCGTGGCCAAGATCCCGATCGCACTGACCCGATTCCGCAACCCGTACGGAGCCAGAACCGGAATGGCGACGAGCACCAGCGCAACCCCTATCGCCGCAGTCCCCGCATGATCGGTAGTCCGCTCCGGCGCCGCCAGAGCAACCCCCGCGACCCCAGCGATGATCGCCATGACAGCAATCCACTCCCGCCCCCCGGGTCTCTCCCCCAACCGCGTCGCCCCAAGCCATAGAAGCAGGATCAACCCACTGGCCAAACAAGGCTGCACCACCGTCAGCGGCGCCAGCAACAACGCCACGATCTCCAACGGCCAACCGACCAGCCCCAACGCCGTGGCACCTAACCAGCGCCTGTTCCGCAGAAGCTTCCCAATCAGCGAGACGCGTAACGAATGCTCATGCGACACCTCCCGCGCCTCCAATGCCTGCAGAGCAATCGACGTGTTGTAAAGAACGGAAGCTCCCACCGCCGCCACTACACCAAGAGCCAACATCCGGCGACCTTACTCGCGCGGGTGGCACGAGGGGAGGGGGTGTTCGGACGGGTGAGTCCGCTAACACCCCCTCCCCTCGTGACAGGACCCGCGCGCCTGGACGCCTAAGTCTCTTGGTACAGCGGCCCGTCGCCGCCCTCGGGCAGCGTGAGGCGCCCACCCTTGGCCGTGATCGCGCCGCACTGGACGCAGTTGGAGGCGGTGACGTGGACGTCCACCTCGGCGGCGCCGTTCTCGAGCTGCTCGTCGGGGATCTCGTAAACCTGGGCCGGGCACATCGATACCCACGTCTGGGCGATCTCGCGCGGCACCTTGGTCTGGATGCGGACGTGGTTGGGCGCGTCGTCGCGCGTCGCGTTGCCCGAGAGGAAGACCGAGTCGAGCTTGTTGAAGGTGACCTCGTTGTCGGGCTTCGGGTACCTGTCCGCCGCGTTGCCGATGAAGACGGCCGGCTCGGCATTGTCCTCGACCTTCATGTGGCCGGGCGGGAAGTTGCCTTTGGTCGCGACCAGCGCGTTGGCGACGATGCCGCCGCGGATCAGCCCCTTGGTCAGCGGCTGCTTCATGTTGCGCGACTTGTAGAGATCCTTCTCGATCACCGAGTTGCGAATCATCGCGTCGTAGCTCTCGAAGTTGACCGAGTCGATGTCCTTCTTGAGCGAGTCGACGATCGCTTCCGCCGCGTACATCCCGGCGTGCATCGCGTAGTGGACGCCGGCGAGTTCGGCGATGTTGACCATCCCGGCGGCGTCACCGGCGACCAGCATGCCGGGCACCGAGAAGCGCTTCGGCAGCGACCAGTAGCCACCGGAGGGGATCGTCTTCGCGCCCCAGCCGACCCGCTTGCCGCCCTCGATGATCTTGGCGATGAAGGGGTGCTGCTTGAAGCGCTGCAGCTCGTCGTGGACCGAGAAGGTCGCGTCGGTGTAGTCGAGGCCGACGACGAGGCCGAAGCAGACCTTGTCCTCGCCCATCGGGTAGATGAAGCTGCCGCCCGCCTCCTTGTATTTGGCGCCCCAGCGCAGCGGCCAGCCGAGCGTGTGGATCACCCGGTCGAGCGGCTTCGGCACCTCCCAGATCTCCTTCACCCCGAGCTCCCAGGCCTGCGGGTCGCTGCCGTCGCACATGCCGAAGTAGTCGTAGGCGGAGTAGGTGAGGTGGCCGATCGTGCCCTCGGCCAGCACCGTCGCCTTGGCGACGACGTCGGAGCCGGGCTCGAAGTTGCCGAGCTCCTCGCCGTCCTTGCCGCGGCCGCGGTCGCCCGAGCGCACTCCCCTGACGATCCGGTCCTCGACCAGCAGCTTGGTCGCGGCGGTCTCGGAGAGGATGTAGACGCCCGCCTCTTCGGCTTTCTCGGCGAGGAAGCGGCCCAGTTTCGAGACCGACATCGTGTAGGTGCCCTCTTTGCGGAAGTTCGGCGGCGGCGGCTTCAGCGGGATCGCCGCCTTCGAGGTGAGGAAGTAGGTCGCGTCCTTCGTCACCTCTTGGTAGACAGACGGCCAATCGCCCGGATCCATGTCCGGGAAGAGCCGCGTCATCGCCGAGGGATCGACGTTGGCGCCGGAGAGCAGGTGGGCGCCGGCGACTTTGCCCTTCTCGATCACCGCGACAGGGACTTCGCCGAGCTTCTCGGTCAGCTCCGGCTCGTCCTCGAGCAGCTGCATCAGCTTGTTGGCGCAGGCGAGACCCGCCGGCCCGCCGCCGACGATCGCGACGCCGACCTCGATGCGGTCGTCGACCGGATCGGTCGGCGGGCCGATCGCGTCGGCGGAGTCGAACGGCGGCGGGAAATCGATCGGCTTGACGGCGGGCATCGCTTGCTCCTTTACGGGGTCGAGGGAAGGCCGAGCCGGCGGCTCAGCCCCCCTTCTTCGCCTTGATCGCCTCGGTCAGCTTGGGGACGATCTTGTGCAGGTCGCCGACCACGCCGAGGTCCGAGAACTCGAAGATCGGCGCGTTCTGGTCCTTGTTGATCGCGAGGATGTTCTCCGAGCTCTGCATCCCGACCTTGTGCTGGATCGCGCCGGAGATGCCGGCGGCCAGGTAGAGCTTCGGCGCGACCGTCTTGCCGGTCTGG
>JASLIG010000089.1 GCA_030152805.1 Solirubrobacterales bacterium | reverse complement strand
CTGACGGGGGCGGCCGTCCGCCTCACCGGGTCGGGCCTCGGCTGCCCGGACTGGCCCAAATGCTACGGCGGCACCGTGCCGCCGCTCGATACCCACGCCGTGATCGAGTACGGCAACCGCCTGCTGACCGGCTTCGTCGGCCTCGCCGTGATCGCCGCCAGCGTCCTCGCCTGGTTCCGCCGCCCCTTCCGCTGGCACCTCGCCTTCTTCGGCGCCCTGCTGCCGCTCGGCGTAATCGGGCAGGCCATCCTCGGCGCCCTGGTCGTCAAGTACCACCTCGCCCCCGGCCTGGTGATGAGCCACTTCATCCTCTCGATGCTGCTGCTCGACGCCGCCTTCGCGCTCGCCTGGTGCTCCCGCTACGAACCGTCGGAGAGGCGCCGCTCCGGCGACCGGTTGGGCGTCTGGGCCGTGCGCGCCCTGATCCCGCTCGGCCAGCTGACGATCGCCGCCGGCACGGTCGCCACCGCCTCCGGTCCCCACGCCGGAGCCCACGCCGGCCAGCTCGTCCACCGCTTCGACTTCGAGGGCCCCGCCACCCTCGAATGGGTCGTGCAGCGTCACTCGGCGATCGCCACCGTTTTCGGCCTCTCGGCGATCGCCGTCTGGCTCCTGCTGCACCGCCCGGGAGGGGACAGGAGGGCACTCAGGCCGCTGACCGCGGTGATCGGCCTGCTCGCCCTTCAGGGCGCCGTCGGCGGCGTTCAGTGGACGCTGGAGCTGCCAGGCGAGCTGGTCTGGCTCCACGTCGCCCTGGCGACGCTGACCTGGCTGGCGATGCTCTGGACAGTGGCGACGGCGGGGCGCCTGGAGACGCGCTCGGCGAGCGATGCGGCGAGACCAAACCGCGCGGTGGATGAAGGCACACCGCGCACGGCCGCTCTAACTTGAAGTAGGCCAGACCGGGAACTACCTAGCGGACCCACAAAGCCAGCAGAGCGCCGACAACCGCGACGATCACCGTCCCGGCGAACCACAACGAGTAGCGGGAGAGCATCGCGTACAGGCCGATGACCATCTCCTGGGTGCGAGCGATCTCGTGGTTGATGCCGACAGAGCGATCGTCGATCTTTTCGAGGATCCCAACAAATCGCTCGTCGACCTTTTCGAAGCGAGCATCCACCCTTTCAAACCGCTCGTCGATCTTTTCAAACCGCTCGTCCATCTTCTCGAAGCGCTCATCGATCTTCTCGAAGCGAGCCTCGAGCCTGGCTTCGAGCCGATCGAAGCGCACGTTCATTTCTTGCCGCTGCTCGGCGAACCCTCTCTCCATGCGCAGGCCGAGCTCATCCACCTGGTTTTTCAGGTCGTCCAGACGGTCGTCGGTCCAGCGGGCGGTCATCAACTCCATGATGACAGGCTAGAAGACAGAACGTTTCGGATCTAGACCGAGATCTGCCGGGTGTGATGCAAATTTGTCAAGAAACCTTGCTGGCGATCGAGAGGTCTACGACCACGTGCGTGATCGGCAGGTCGATCCGCTCGCGAGCCTTGTCGACGACGCCATGCTCGAGCCAGCGCGAGCGCTCGGACGGGTGGGTCGAGATCACGATCTCGTCAGCGGGAAAGACGCTCAGGGCGTCCTCGATCGCCATGTTCGGGTCGGAGTCGCCGATCTCGCCCCTCGCCTTCAGGCCCAGTTTCCGGATCTCGATCAACGAGAGCTCCATGCGCTGGCGAGCCAGCTCGATCGCCTCGTCGATGTCAGAGGCCCAGTGCGACGCCCGCGACGCGGCCAACGCGGGGGTCACAACCAGAACCTCGCAGTCGCGGTCGCGGCAGCGATCGCGTATCTCCGCCAGCAGCGCCTCACCCTGCACTGTCTCGTTGGCGACTACGAGAAGCCGGAAATTGCCATCGCCCCCACGAGTAACCGCGACGCTGCGCGGCAGCGAGCCTCGCGCAGCCCGGTAACCGAACCCGACTCCGAACCCGACCAGCAATGCCGCCCAGACGACGCCAACCACCGGTCGGGTGAGCAACGTCAAAGCAATCACGGAAACAGCTCCCGCCCCGATCACCACAACCCACTTGAACGCGTCAGCCTCCGACCTCAGCGGATTGTGCATACCCAAGTTGTACCGCGTGGCTAGAGGATGTAAACCGTCGTAAAGACGATAATCCACATAACGTCGACGAAGTGCCAGTAGATCCCGGGTACCTCGACGCCGAGGTGATCCTCCGCCTCAGGGCCGAAGTGGCCGCGGAAGGCGCGGATCGTGGCGAAGCTGAGCAGGCAGAGGCCGACGAAGACGTGGGCTCCGTGCAGGCCGGTGAGGCCGTAGAAGATCGAGCCGAAGGCGAGGTCGCGGGCGCTGAAGCCGAGATGGACGTACTCGTTGACCTGGATGAAGAGGAAGGTGGCACCGAGCAGCCAGGTCAGCACCAGGCCGAGCTTGAGGCCGTTGCGGTTGCCGCGGCGAATCGACTCCAGCGCGTAGTGGATCGTGAAGCTCGACGAGACCAGGATCGCCGTGTTGACCCCGGCGACGGCGACCGGCAGCTCGTAGGGATGCGGCGGCCAGGTCGGCGGGTGGACGACGACGCGCAGGAAGAAATAGGAGGCGAAGAAGGCGCCGAACAGCATCACCTCGGAGACGATGAAGAGCAGGATCCCGAGGGTCTGGCGGTCGATCCGCGAGCTCTCGTGTGCCTCGGGCGGGCCGTGGTGCTCCTCGTGAGCATGCCCGAGGGCGACGCTTGCGCTCTCCATCAGGCTTCCTCGCCCCCCTCAGCGACCGCGGCGGCAACCGCGGCGGCGGGCCGGCCGACCTCGAGGTGCTCAACCGACTTGTCGGTGATCTCGCGGGTACGGCCGATCAGGTCCTCGTCGAGCCAGCGCGAGTCCTCGCCGGCAAAGGTCGAGATCAGCACCTCGTCGATGCTGTAGTGCTCGACCGCGTTCTTGACGGCGTGGAAGGGCTCGGGGCTCATCGGCTGGCCGGTCGCGTCGATGTCGTTGCGGTAGAGCTCGGCGAGCGTCGAGGCGAGGTCGGCGACGATCTCGGCCTCGGTCACGTCCTCGGCCCGGGGGCAGATGATCGTGTAGCGGTGCGGATGCCCCGCCGCGCGCTCCTTCAGCCTACCGACCAGTTCCGGAGCCGCGACTGTCTGGGTCGCGACCACCAGCGTGTGGCTCTTCTCCCAGCTGACCGAGTCGTCGGCGACCCTGACCGGGATGTGGGTGAACGCGATTTCGGGCTCGACCCTCTTCCGCGCCCAATCGACGAGGTCCTTGCGGGTGATCCCGTAACGGGTGTCGGCAAGGCAGGAGAGCAGCACCTCGCTGGGTTCGTGGGCACGCACGGCGTCGTCATAGGCGAGGAAGGGATCCCGGTCCATAACCTCGCCGACGGACTCGATCCCGTACTCGGCGAGGATCGCCATCGTCACCTCGACCCGGGCGCGGGCGGCGTCGCGCAGCTCGCCCGAGTCGATCAGCTGACCGACGGCGGGCTGGTTCTGGGGGGCGACGACGGCGACCATCGAGGCGGCGTCGGCTCGCTCACGGACGGCGGCCAGCAGCTTGCGCCCGCCGGCGACCTCGTTGAGGAAGACGAGCAGGGGTCTGGCCTCTTCGGCGCTCACGTGGAGGTTCCCGCGACTGCGGGCTCGGGCTCTTTGGCCTCGCTGCCCTCGCCGCCCATGATCGCGTGTTTCGCGCCTGGCACGCCGAACTCGTAGGGACCGCCGACGACGCGGGGGATCTCGTCGAAGTTGAAGATCGGCGGCGGCGAGCTGACCTGCCACTCGATCGAGTTCGCCCGCCAGGGGTTGGCGGCGGCTTTCGGGCCGAACCGCCAGCTGATCACCATGTTGTAGAGGAAGACGAGCTGGACGGCGCCGAGCAGGAAGGCGAAGGTGCTGATCAGAAGGTTCCAATCGCCGAACTGGGTCGCGTAGTCGGCGACGCGCCGCGGCATCCCGTCCATGCCGACCCAGTGCATCGGGATGAAGGTGCCCCAGGTGCCGAGCAGCGTCCCCCAGAAGTGGACCCGGCCCAGTTTCTCGTCGTACATGCGA
>JASLIG010000009.1 GCA_030152805.1 Solirubrobacterales bacterium | reverse complement strand
GGTCAAGCCACCTTGGTCCCCGACCCTCAGATCCTCGCCAAGTTCAAATCCCTTTTCGTCTCCTTGAACCCGATCTCACCGGCTGAACTCTCCCCAGGGCCAGTTCTTCGCTTCCCGATCGCCTTGGGAGGCCAGATCGCTCCCGATGCAACGGAAGGAACGCTTCGACTAGCTGGCGCGATCGAACTTCTGCAACTTGGAGCGGGGCAGGTCTTCCAAAAGGAATACTGGCTTGACCTCGGAGCTAAGGACACCTCCGCCGAAGTAGACATCGAGCCAACCCCCGCCTTCCCCGGCAAGCTGGGGCGGATCTGGGTCTTGGCGATCGATATGGCTCGTGCTTCCGTTTCTTCAGATCCGAAGCAGAGGACGATCTCGGTATCGGGTGCACCGCTCTCCCTCGATGCCCAGACCGCGCAGAGCTTCAACCAGGCCTTTGCCGAAGGGAAGCCCACCTTCAGCGCCGGGGAGGCCTTTGGGGTGGTGAGCTTCGGGGCGGTGGGGCAGTAACGCTCCCCCCGGAACGCGGGATAATCGAGCTTCTGCCCCGGTAGCTCAGTGGATAGAGCACCGACCTCCTAAGTCGGGTGTCGCAGGTTCGACTCCTGCCCGGGGCATGCTTGTTCGGACGGCGATATCGAAATCTACGGCGGTGGCCAGCAGTTGTGCTTGTGCTCCTCCCATTGGTAATGCTCAGCGCATGCGGGACTTCAGCGGGCGAGGCCGAGCGGGCGATCACCGACCGGTCACACGAGCGCCTCACAGAACCCGAATGCGAGGAATTCGACCGCGACATGGGCGAAAAGAGCTTTGAGTGCTCCGCAGCTAACCCAGAGGGCCGCCGCATCAAAGTCATGGTCTTCTTCGGCGAAGACGGAGAGGAAACGTTGGTCCTTGAATGGCCGTGTGTTTCGGCTGGGACCCGTTGGAAGGCAATCCGAGAGCACCCGGCCCTACGTTGTGGAAGGCCGCTCTAGGGACGGCACCGATCGCGAGCTTAGGAGGAGTCTGCAGCATCGAGATCCTCCAAGTCCGCGAGATCGCGGGTTCTGCCGGCCGCGCGCTTCATGGCCTTGAGGTCCTCGATTGAGCAGACTGCGACTCTGATACCTAGAACATCGGCCTCCGTGGCACGAGCGCGGAGCTCTTCGAAGCCGGGAACCCCGTCTAGTCCTTGGACGATGTCCAGACGACCGAGCTCGGTCTCAATGGCGACCTGCTCGCCGCTCGCGAGTTGGCCAGCGATTGATGGCTGGCTGCTGAGGAGCGATTCGCCCGTCTGCACATGACCATTGATCGCCACCGCCACGGCCGCAACCCGCTTGAGGTTCTCGACATCAGGGTCGATGACGATGTCTACGTCCTTGGTGCCGCGGATGACTCCCCAAGCGTTGACGGCCAGTCCACCGACCAGGACGAACTCGACGGCTGCCTCCGAGAGCCGGCGAAGGAGTTGATCGAAGGCCGCTTCGGTCAACGTGGACGAGCGGTGCCCACGAATTGCATCAGCTTGTGGCTCAGCGCAATTCCCTCGGCCAGGTTGATGCTCATTGGCCGCCGAGCGTCATCGCGCAATCGTTGAACACGAACCGCCTCGGCTGCCGCTGCGGAGCCCTTCGGCACTTTGCCCGGCTGTTGGATCGATGCCACTGAGACACCGTAGCGGAGCTAGATTCGCGAGCTCGCGACGCTATGCGTAGAGGCTCTCCGACGCCAGTTCCTGCGCGCGGCGGTTCCAGAGCTTGACCTGCAGGTAGACGTCGTCGCCGTAGGCCTCGAGGGCGTCGAGGGCGAGGAGGGTGAAGCGGCCGCCCGAGATCGGTTCCTGGTCGACGGTCTCACCGTCCAGCTCGGCGGTGGCGGCGACCGCGCCCTGGACGAGCGGGCGTCCCCAGACCAGGGTGACCGCGCCCGCCCGCCCGTTCTCGCCGCGCCAGCGCCCGATCACCTCGTCGTTGAGGTCGATCTTCCAGTCCGGGTTGTCCTCGGCGAGGACGTCGGTGAAATCGGCCTTGGCGCGGAAGTCGGAGGAGTCGCCGCCTTCGACCTGGACGTAGGAGACGTGGCCGAAGAGCTCGAGCGGGCCGCCGGGACCTTCGGCTCGCGCGGTGCAGGGGACCCAGACGCGACCGCCCCAAGCGCGCTCGGGATACCAATCGAGTTCGCTCGGCAGCTCGACCCCGTCCGGCAGGTCCTCGATCTCTCTGCACGCCGCGCGGAAGACCTCGCCCAGCCGCTCGGCGAAACGGCCGTGGGGGATTCCCTCCTGAGTCGAGTCCGCGATGAAGCGCGGGATGGGGCGAGGATCGGGTGGCACGAACGCACCCTATAGACGTAGGTGTAACGCGTTACACCTCGGCTTGAAGCGTCTCGCGCAGATCGGCCGCCGCGCGCTCGGGCGGGTAGACGTTGATGTCGACCCCGGTCGCGAACTCGAAGGAGGCCTTGATGCTGAGCCGGGGGGCGATGTCGACGTGCCAGTGAAACTGCTCGGCTCCGCGGGGGGCGGTGCGGACCCAGAGGTTGAGCTCGGGCGAGCCGCCGAAGCGCTCGGCGAGCAGGCGCAGGGCGGTGTGGATCATCGCCGTGCCCGTGCTGTCCTCGGCGAAGCTCGGCGTCGGCGTGCGCGGGATCACGCGCAGCTCGAAGGGCGAGCGCGAGGCCCAGGGGCAGATCAGCGCCGCCTCGTCGTCGATCGCGACGAGGCGCTCTTTGCGCCGCACCTCCTCGACCACGACGTCGCTGAGCAGCCCGCCGCCACCGCTGCGTTCGGCGTAGGCCCCGGCCCGCTCGCGCTCGCGCGCGACAGCCGCCGGCACGAAGTTGAGCGCGTAGAGCTGGGCGTGGCTGTGCTCGAGCGAGGCCCCGGCACCGCCGCCCTCGTTGACGATCAGCTGCACGTAGGAGGCGCCGGCGTGGGCGCGCATGCGCTCGCGCCAGGTCGCGACCGCGGCGGCGAACTGCTCCCCGTTCAGCTCGCACATCGCGGTGACGTGAGCCGGCGAGTTGATCAGCACCTCGTGAGCGCCGCTCGCCGGCCGGGAGGAGAAGAGGTCCGGCTCGCCCGAGCGGCGCGACTGCAGCAGGGGGTCGCCGGCGCTGGCGAAGGCGCCGGCCTCGCCCGTGGTCGCGGCGGCTCCCTCCGCCGACGCGCCCTGCCCGCCGACGGAGCCCGCTTCGCTGCCGTTCGCGAGCGCCGGATACAGGTTCGGCACCACGCGCGTCCTCCAGCCCGGCGTGTCCGCTTCGCCACCCCCCGGCCGCGTCGCGTACACCTCCGGCGGCGTGCGATCCTCACGCCCCTCGCAGAAGGGGCAGCTCTCCGCCCCCTTCGGTTCGCTCGCTTTGGTGCGGAACCCCCCGGGGCGATCGGCCCGCCCCGGGGCGAGGAGCGTCGGCAGCCCCGAGAGCTGGTCGATGCGTAGCTCGGGGGAACTCAGGAGCGGGAGGGGGGGAGGTCGGCGTCGGGCGCGGGGGCTGACTCCGGGGGAGGCGGCGGTTTGGGCCGCTCGCTTTTCGGCCTCACCGATCCGACGAACGGCTCGAGCACGTCCATCGGCAGCGGGAAGACAACCGTCGTGTTCTGGTTGCTGCCGATTTCCAGCAGCGTCTGCAGGTAGCGCAGCTGCAGCGAGGCCGGGTTGGTGCTGATGATGTCCGCCGCGTCGGTGAGCTTTTGCGCGGCTTGGTACTCGCCCTCGGAGTTGATGATCTTGGCCCGACGCTCACGCTCGGCCTCGGCCTGCCGCGCGATCGCCCGCTGCATCTGTTCGGGGATTTCGACGTCCTTGATCTCGACCGCGGTTACCTTCACGCCCCAGGGCTCGGTCGACTCGTCGATGATCTTCTGCAGCTCTTC
>JASLIG010000103.1 GCA_030152805.1 Solirubrobacterales bacterium | reverse complement strand
CCCTCATCGGACCAGATGAAGTCGAGGAAGTCCTGCGCGGCGGGCTCCGGGGCGTCGGTGGTGACGGCGATCGGGGTTTCGATCTGGATCGTCGACGGCGGCACGATGTATTCCACGTCCTCGCCCTCGTCGATCGCCTTGATCGCCTCGTTCTCATAGCCGAGGAGCACATCGCCCTCGCCCTGGGTGAAGGTCGCCAGCGCGTCGCGGGCGCTGCCCGGCTGCGCGACGGTCTTTTCCAGCAGCGTCTTGACGCCTTCGAGCGCCTGCGCGGGCGATTTGCCCTCGTTGATCAGGGTCCCGTAGACGGCCATGATGTTCCAGCGCGCGGCGCCGGAGCTGAACGGGTTCGGAGTGACCACGTCGACGTCTTTGCTGAGCACGTCGTCGAGCGATTTGATCCCCTCGGGGTTACCCGGGCGGACGCTGATCACGACCACCGAGTCCTGGGCGATCCCTTTGTAGGGGCCGACTTTGTCCCAGTCTTTGGCGACGATTTCGCCTTCTTCGACCAGCCGTTCCATGTCGCCGGCCTGGGCGAAGTGGACGACCGAGGCGGGCTGGCCCGCGACCACGGCTCGGCTCTGATCGCCGGAAGCGCCGAAGGAATTGCTGAAGCTCACACCCGCGGAGGTCTTCTCGAAGGCCGGCTCGAGGTCTTCCTGGTAGACCGCTTCAGGCGTCGAGTAGCCGACCACGTCGAGCTTGCCCCCTGCCCCCGATCCTCCCGAGGAGCTGTCGTCGCTGCTGCCCCCACATCCAGCCACGACGATCGCCAACGCAAACACCGCGGCCAGGAGGACCGCCGTGACGCTGCGCCGCCGGGTTACCTTGCGAGCGTTCCGCATAGAAAGGAATCCTTTCTTTGTCTACTGATTTAGTTTTTTGAGTGACTTAGTTCTAAATGGCGAGCCCGGCAGGCTAGCACAAAGTCGATCAGCAAAGTCGTAAAAGCCGATCCGGATTCAGGTGCAACACGTTGCCGACTCTCGAGAACGGCAACGCGTTGCACTTAGGTCAGGCGGCCACTACGCGACTCTCGTCGCTGGGTCCCGGCCGCAGAATCAGTACCTCCGCGGGGGCTTTCTCGAGCAACCAGACGAGATCGTCGCCGGAGAGGCCGGCGGCGCCTGTGGCGGTCGCCGAGACGACCACTCGGTCGAAGGTCTCGTGCTCGAGCAGACGATTCAGCGCGTGGCGATAGCTGCGGCCGCGTTCGACCCGAGCGTCTACCGGCACGCCCTGGCCGGTTGCCCGCTGTTCGATCGCCTCCAGCATCGGCATCGCCTTTTCCGCCTCGCTGGGGATTGCGCAATCGAGCGGCAGCTGCTTGGGCACGGCGGCGAGATAGGCGGGCATCAAGGTGGCGTCCTCGGCCTTGGCGAGTCGCAGAGCCGCATCGACCGCCCGGCGCGAGATCTCGGTGCCGGTGAACGGCAACAGGATCTGGTGCACCTCCTGCGGCCGCTCCGAGCGCTTTCCGCGCCAGCGCGAACGAGCGATCAGGTAACCGCCGAAGAGGCCGAGGACCAGGGCCACCGCGACCAGGACGTGCTCGATCACCGCTCCTCCTCCCTGCCGCCGCGGTGGGCGACGATGCGCACGTCGACGCCGGCGGGCGTGGCCTTCATCAACCGCTGGGGCAGCGGTTCGCGCAGGCGGGCGAGGCCACGGCGCGGCAGCGACTCGCCGACCATCAGGTAGGTGATGCCCCGCTCGCGCACGACCCGAGCCGCGGTGGCAACGAGGTCGTCGTGCTCCTCGATCAGCAGGGTCGCACCCAGGACGGATGCGAGCTGGCGCAGCGCCGTCACCTGGCGCTCCTCGTCGCCGGCGATCGGGCCGCCAGGGGGCTTCACCCAGAGCAGGTCGAGGTCGGTGCCGAGGCGCTGGGCCGAGCGCCAGGCGCGTCGCACCAGGCGCTGCGAGCTGGGCTGCGGGCGGACCAGGGCGAGCAGGCGCTCCCCCACCGCCTTTGGCACCTCCTCGGCGACGCGCTCCTCGCGCGTGCCGAGCGGCTCGGCGACGTGCAGCGTCAGCCGCTTGGACTCGACGTCCTCGGCGACCTGGCGCAGGCTGATCTCGCGCAGCGCCGCCAGGTTCTCGATGCGGAAGAAGTTGTTGAGGGCGGCATCGATGTTCTCGCCCGGATAGATCTTGCCGGCGCGCAACCGCGCCACCAGTGCCTCGGGGGTGAGGTCGATCAGGACCACCTCGTCGGCGGTGCCGAGGACGGAGTCGGGAACGGTCTCGCGCACCCGCACACCGGTCAGCTCGGCGACGCGGTCGTTGAGCGACTCCAGGTGCTGCACGTTGACGGTCGAGAAGACGTCGATCCCGGCCGCCAGCACGTCGGCGATGTCCTCGTAGCGCTTCTCGTGCTCGAGGCCCGGCGGGTTGCTGTGGGCGAGCTCGTCGATCAGGGCCAGCTGCGGCTTGCGCGCCAGCACGCCGGGCAGGTCCATCTCCTCGACCTCGACCTCGCGGTAGGAGACCCTGCGCCGCGGCACGACCTCGAGGCCGCGCGCCTGGTTGCTCGTCTCCCGTCGCTTGTGCGGCTCGAGATAGCCGATCGCGACGTCCCGGCCCGCCTCCGCTTCGGCGCGGCCCTCCTGCAGCATCCGGTAGGTCTTCCCCACCCCGGCCGCCATGCCGAGGAAGATCTTGTAGTGGCCGCGGTTCATTCCGCGCCCGGGGGGTCAGGCCCCCAACAGGTTGTGGACGACCAGGTCGATCAGCTTGATCCCGACGAAGGGGGCGATGACGCCGCCGAGGCCGTAGATCAGCATGTTGCGGCGCAGCAGCGCGGTGGCGCCGATCGGCCTGTAGCGGACGCCGCGCAGCGAAAGCGGGATCAGCAGCGGGATGATCAGGGCGTTGAAGATCACCGCTGAGAGGATCGCCGATTCCGGCGTGCCCAGCGACATCACGTTGAGCGCGTCGAGCGGCCCCTTTTCGCCCGCCAGGGCGTAGGTCGCCGCGAACATCGCCGGCAGGATCGCGAAGTACTTGGCGACGTCGTTGGCGATCGAGAAGGTGGTCAGGGCGCCCCGGGTGATCAGCAGCTGCTTGCCGACCTCGACGATCTCGATCAGCTTCGTGGGATTGGAGTCGAGGTCGACCATGTTGCCGGCCTCGCGGGCCGCCTGGGTGCCCGTGTTCATCGCCACGCCGACGTCGGCCTGGGCCAGGGCCGGGGCATCGTTGGTGCCGTCCCCCGTCATCGCGATCAGCCGCCCGTCGGCCTGCTGCTCGCGGATCAGCTCCAGCTTGCGCTCCGGCGTCGCTTCGGCGAGGAAGTCGTCGACGCCGGCCTCCTCGGCGATCTTCGCCGCGGTCAGCTTGTTGTCGCCGGTGACCATGATCGTGCGGATGCCCATCGCCCGCAGCTGATCGAAACGCACGCTCATCCCGTCCTTGATCACGTCCTTGAGGTAGACGACCCCGAGCACACGCTCGTTGCGGGCGACGGCGAGCGGGGTGCCACCCTCGCGGCCGATCCGGTCGAGCTCGCCGCGCAGCTCACCTGGGACGCGACCGCCCTCGGTGGCGACCCAGGACTCGATCGCGTCGCCGGCGCCCTTGCGAAGGCGGGTGCCGTTGAAGTCGACGCCGCTCATCCGCGTTTCGGCACTGAAGGGCACGAAGGTCGGCTCGTGGCCGTCGAAGTCGTGCTCGCGGATGCCGTAGTCCTTGGCGAGGACGACGATCGAGCGGCCCTCCGGAGTCTCGTCGGCGAGCGAGGACATCTGGGCCGCCTCCGCCAGCTCCTCGGCGCTGACGCCGGGCATCGGCATGAATTCGACCGCCTCGCGGTTGCCGAGGGTGATCGTGCCGGTCTTGTCGAGCAGCAGCAGGTCGCAGTCGCCGGAAGCCTCGACCGCGCGGCCGGAGAGGGCGAGGACGTTGCGGCGCACCAGCCGGTCCATGCCGGCGATGCCGATCGCCGAGAGCAGCGCACCGATCGTGGTCGGGATCAGCGCCACCAGCAGCGCGATCAGGGTCGTCTCGGAAAGTTCGGTGCCGGCGAAGAGCCCGAAGGGACGCAGCGAGACGACGACGAAGATGAAGACGAGCGTCAGCGCGGCGAGCAGAATGCCGAGCGCGACCTCATTCGGGGTCTTGCGCCGTTCCGCTCCCTCGACCAGGGAGATCATGCGGTCGAGAAACGATTTGCCCGGCTCCTGGGTGATCTCGACCACAATCCGGTCGGAGAGCACCCTGGTGCCGCCGGTGACGGCGGAACGATCGCCGCCGGCCTCGCGGATCACCGGCGCCGACTCGCCGGTGATCGCCGACTCGTCGACCGAGGCGATGCCCTCGATCACGGTGCCGTCGCCGGGGATCGCCTCGCCCGCCTCGACCACGACGACGTCGCCCCGGGTCAGCTCGGAGGCCGGCACCTCACCGCCGTCGCGCAGGCGCGCGACCGTCTCGGTGCGCATCGCCCGCAGGCTCGCCGCCTGGGCGCGGCCGCGCCCCTCGGCGAGCGCCTCGGCGAGGTTGGCGAAGACGACCGTGAGCCAGAGCCAGGCGGTGATGCTGAAGGTGAACCAGGCGGGCTCGTGGCCGCCGCCCAGCGAGCTGCCGCCGAAGACCTGGATCAACCAGGCGACGGTGGTAGTCAGCGCGCCGATCTCGACCACGAACATCACTGGGTTGCGCACCTGCACGCGGGGGTCGAGCTTGCGCAGCGACTCGAACATCGCCGGGCGCAGGATCTCGGGGTCGAAGAGGGAGCGGGGCTTGTTCTCGGTCATCTCGACCCTCCTCGCTTGGTGGGCAGCGGCGCTTCTTCGTCGAGCGCGATGTTGAGCTGCAAGACGTTGACTCCCGGCTCGCCGAAAAGGCCGAGGAAGCGGCCGTCCGTGTGGGCCGAGATCAGGTCCTCGACCTTTGCGAGCGGGAGACCGCGAACGGCGGCGACGCGGCGCGCCTGGATCCGCGCGTTCGCCTCGGAGATCTGGGGATCGACGCCGGAGCCGGACGTCGTCACCGCGTCGACCGGGACGCCGGCCTTGGTCAGCGATTTGTCATAGGGCTTCTCCAGCCTCACGTAGGCGGCGAGGTTTTCGCGCACCGCTTCGCGCTCTTCGACGCTGTTCGGGCCGGAGTTGCTGAAGAAGGTGGTGTTAGCGGCGTATTCGGTTTGCGAGGGGCGCGACTGGAAGTAGCGGGCATCGCCCCTGAAGTCCTGGCCGATCAGGCTTGAGCCGACCAGCCTGCCGTCGATCGTGATCCGCGAGCCGTCCGCCTTGCCCGGGAATAGGAGCTGTGAGACACCCGTCATCGCCAGCGGGTAGGCGAGGCCGAAGATCAACGTGAAGGCGATCACGGCGAGGATCGAGGTGAGGGCCGTGCGCCGCATCTCAGAACAGCCTCCCGGTCAAGCTCTGCACGACGGGGCCGAGCAGCAGCGCGGGGAAGAAGGTGAGGGCGCCGACGAGGACGATCACCCCGACCAGCAGGAAGACGAAGGTCGGCGTGTCGGTCCGCATCGTTCCCGGACCTGCCGGCGAGACCTTCTTTCCCGCCAGGGCGCCGGCGACGGCGAGGACGAGGACGATCGGGATGAAGCGCGCCAGGGTCATCGTCGCGCCGCCGAGCAGATCGGCGAAGGAGATACCGAAGGCACCGACGTTGCCGGGTGCGTTGGGCTGGACGAAGCCCGTGTAGCCGGCGAAGGCGGAGCCGTTGTTGTTGGCCTGCGAGAGGTAGGCGTAGAGGGTCTCCGAGAAACCCTGCGGGCCAGCCTGGTAGATCGACCTCGTGCCGGCCCGCGTCGCGATCGCCAGCCCGGCCGTGGCCAGGACCGCGAGGGGCGTGATGAGGATGCCCAGGGAGACCAGCTTGATCTCCCGCACCTGGATCTTCTTACCCAGGTACTCCGGCGTCCGCCCGACCATCAGCCCGCCGATGAAGACGGCCAGCAGGACGTAGAGCAGCATCGTGTACAGGCCGGTGCCGACGCCGCCGAAGGCGACCTCGCTGGTGCCGAGGCCGGCCATCGGGACCAGGCCGCCGAGGCCGGTGTAGGAGTCGAGGCCGGAGTTGACCGAGCCGTTGGAGGTCACGGTCGTTGTGGTGGTCCAGAGCGCCGACTCGGCGATCCCGTTGCGCTGCTCCTTGCCCTCCATGTTGCCGCCGGTCGAGCCGTCGATCGCCGCGGTCGGCGTGCCGGCGGCGTGCTGCGCCGGGGTGCCGTGCTGCTCGGCGGGCACGATCACGGCGACGAAAGCGATGTAGACCGCCAGCATCGCGGCGAAGATCGCCCAGCCCTCGCGCTGGCGGCCGACCAGTCTGCCGTAGGTGTAGGTGAGCGCCGCCGGGATCAGGATGAGCGAGAGCAGCTCGACGAAGTTGGTCAGCCCGTTTGGGTTCTCGAACGGCATCGCCGAGTTGACGTTGAAGAAGCCGCCGCCGTTGGTGCCGAGCTGCTTGATCGCGACCTGCGAGGCAGCAGGGCCGAAGGCGAGGACCTGTTCGGCGCTGGCGAGCGTCTTGGCGCCGGCCGCGCCGCCGAGCGTCTGCACGACGCCCTGGGAGACGAGGATCAGCCCGACGACGATCGAGAGCGGCAGCAGGACGTAGTAGAGGCTGCGGGTCAGGTCCTGCCAGAAGTTGCCGAGGCCGGTTCCGGTGCGCGCGACGATGCCGCGGATGAGCGCCAGCAGCACGCAGACGCCGACCGCGGGGGTGATGAAGTTCTGCACCGTCAGCCCCGCCATCTGCGAGAAGTAGCTGAGCGTCGTTTCGCCGCCGTAGTACTGCCAGTTGGTGTTGGAGACGAACGAGGAGGCGGTGTTGAAGCTGACGTCCCAGGGGCCGGAGTCGAAGCCTTCGGGGTTGAAGGGGTGGATCCCCTGGGTGCGCAGGATCAGGTAAAGGACTACCCAGGAGAAGACCGAGAAGATCACCAGGCTCTTGGCGTAGTCCTTCCAATCCTGTTCCTCGGCGGGATCGACCCGCAGCAGCCTGTAGGTGAGCCGCTCCAGAGGCGCGATCACCGGACTGAGGAAGACCCGCTGGCCGCCGTAGACGCGGGCCATGTAGGTGCCGAGCGGCGGCGTCAGCGCGACCACGATCCCGACGAAGACCGCAATCTGCAGCCAGCCCTGCGCCATCAGAGCTTCTCCCCGCGCAGCAGCACGTAGAGCAGGTAGACGACGACTATCGCGGAGGCGGCGAGCCCGAAGACGTCCGCGCCGCTCAATGCGGCCAAGACGGCGTCGCTCATATCCGGTCGATCAGGTCGATCGCCCAGTAGACGAGAGCGAAGAGGCCTACCGAGAGCGCGATCGCGACGACGTCGGCGATCGGGCTGCCGCCGCCGGGGAAGATGTCGGCAAACGAGAGCACGCGCCGATCGTCTGCCCGAGCGCGTCAAGCGTGTGTGTGCGATCGCCCCCTCGCCGTGCAGATTTCATAAAGACGCCGCAAGTCGGCGCATCCGCCCCCTCGATCACCCCCACGCTCGCGGTAGCGTCTGCCCGATGCTGACCCTCTTCGGCGTCGCGGCCCTCACCTTCATGATGGCCATGTACGCGCTCGAGCGCCGTGGCAACGGCTTCGTCCTCGCCTTCGCCTGCGGCTGCGGGCTGGCCAGCCTCTACGGCTTCCTCTCCGGCGCCTGGCCCTTCGGCGTCGTCGAGGCGATCTGGGCCGGCGTAGCGGTCAACCGCTACCGGCGAGGCGCTGGGCAACCGCCCGCAGCGTCGCGGCGACGTAAGCGGCCTCGTAGCGGACCTGAGCGTGGGTGAAACGAAGGGGCGTATATCCGGCGACCAGATGCGCCTGGTCGCGCAGCTTGTCGCGCGCCTGCTGTGCCGGCGTGCGGTGATAGCGCAGTCCGTCGGTTTCGACCACCAGTTTCAGCCTCGGCCAGAGGAAGTCGACGCGAAAGCCATTCGCGTACTGGCGGGTGAGAGGCACGGGCAGGCCTACCCGCTTGGCGAGCGGCAGGAACAACCTCTCCAGCTCGGAGTCGGTAAGGCGAAAAGTGCGCCGGTCGAGAAGCTCGCGCAGTCGCCGCGCCCCGCGTCTCCCTCGATAGAGCTCGAGCGCGATTCGCAGAGCATCGGGATCGATCAGGTCGAGCCTGTCGGCCTCGTTCACCGCGCGCTCCAGGTCCCGGTGGTCGATGCTCGCGAGATCGACCAAAGTCAAAGCCGGCGACGTCACCGGAATGGCGCTGTGACGAGTGCTGTCGGCCGGCCCCAACCCGGTGCGACGGTGAATCCGGATCTCTGGACAGCGATGCCGACATGACGCCGGCACGCTGATTTCCGGTGTGACGCCGCGAACCGGGGAAATGCCCCACAGTTCCGAGGCGCTGAGGTGGCTCAGCACCGCGCTGGGCCCCCCGCTCAGGACCGCTGCCATCCAGATGCCGTGACGGGACAGCTCCGGGCGTCCGACGGCATAGATGGCCCGTCTCACCGGATGCAGCCTCCCGCTCGCGACCCGATGCTGAATAGCCCGCCGACTCAACCCCAACCTCACGAGCTGCCCCCGGCTCACCACTCCATGCTGCCGGGCAGCAAGACCCCAAGCCCCACGCGACTGTCCGTCTGAGCACACCACCGTGTGCCTAAGTGGACAGTCGCGCGAACTCTCCCCCCTAGAGCCAGCCGGAGCGGCGGAAACGCCAGTAGAGGGTGAGGCAGATGGCGGCGATCACGGCTAGGACTGTGTAGTAGCCGTAGCGCCAGTGCAGCTCCGGCATGTGGTCGAAGTTCATGCCGTAGATGCCGGCGACCATCGTCGGCACGGCGACGATCGCCACCCAGGCCGAGATCTTGCGCATGTCCTCGTTCTGGCGGACCGAGACCTGGGTCAGATTCGCCTGCAGGGCGCTGCTGAGCAGATCGCGGAAGCCGGCGATGCGGCCGGCGATGCGCTGCAGGTGGTCGTGGACGTCGCGGATGTAGTCGTCGATCTCGTCCGGCACGGCTTCGAAGCGGCCTTCGGCGATCTCGTCGACGGCTTCGGAGAGCGGTGCGACGGCCCGGTAGAGGTCGAGCACCTCGCGCTCGAGCCGGTAGATCTGCTCGGCCGGATTGCTCCGTCCCACCGAGAAGACCTCGCGCTCGACCACCTGGATCTCGGCGTCGATCGCCTGGGCGACGTCGCCGTAGCCGTCGACCACGTGGTCGAGGATGGCGTAGAGGACGACGCCGGTGCCGTGGGCCAGCAGGTCTGGGCGACTCTCGACCCGCCGCCTGACGCCGCTCAGCCCTCCGTCGCCATGGCGGACGGTGATGACGAAGGCGGGATTGACGAAGACGAGCAGCTCGCCGATCTCGATACCCGCATCCGGATGAGTAACGGTCTTGACGACGATCAGCAGCGTCTCGCCGTACAGCTCGACCTTGGGCCGCTGGCGAGCTTTGACGGCGTCCTCGACGGCAAGCTCGTGCAGATCGAACTCGGCGGCGATCTGTTCGAACTCCGGCCCCGTGGGCTCGGCAACGCCGAGCCACACGAAGCTGTCACGACCCCTGGCGGCCGCCTTCGCCTGCTCCAGGGTCAGATCGCCGGCGCGGCGATGACCGTGCTCGTAGGCAGCGCAGTCAACGATCACCGGGTCAGTATCGCCCAGCGCTCGGTCCCAACTTCCGCGCTCTGCGCTAGATCGAGATCCGGTAGCCGACGCCGGGGTCGGTGCGGATCAGGCGCTCGCCTTCGGCCGGTTCGATCTTGCGACGCAGGTTGGCGACGTGGGTGCGGAGCGTCGCCGTGTCCTCGCCCCAGGCCGGCCCCCAGACCTCACTGAGCAGGGCTCTGTGGGTCATCAGGCGGCCGCGGTTGCGGGCCAGGGCACGCAGCAGCTGGAACTCGGTCGGCGTCAGATGGATCTCCTCGCCGTTGCGGCTCACGGTGCGCGCGGCGAGGTCGACGGTCAGTTCTCCGAGCTCGAGCGTGGGTTCCTCCTCGCCGCCGGCGACGCGCCTCAGCACCGCTTCGAGGCGAGCGACGAGCTCCGGCGGGCCAAACGGCTTGGTCACGTAGTCGTCGGCTCCCGCGGCCAGCGCCCTCACCTTCGCCTCCTCCTCCCCGACCGCCGAGAGGACGATGATCGGCATCTCGCTCCACTCGCGAATGCGCTTGGTCACCTCGACGCCGTCGATGTCGGGCAGCATCAGGTCGACGATCGCCGCCGCCGGCGGCCTGACCGCCGCCCGGTCCAGCGCCTCCTCCCCGGTGGCGGCCACCACGGGCTCGAAGCCGGCATCGCGCAGGATCACCTTGAGGGCGCGCAGGATCTGCAGCTCGTCGTCGCAGACGAGCACGCGGGCCGCCCCGCTCACGCCGCGTCCCGCGTCGGCAGCGAGACGACGAAGCTGGCCCCCTGACCCGGCACCGAGTCGACCGAGATCTCACCGCCGTTGGCCTCGACGAAGCCCTTGGCTATCGCCAGCCCCAGTCCGGCGCCGCTTTGGGCGCCACCGGGGGCGCCGTGCTGGAACGGCTCGAAGATTCGTTCCCACTCGCTCCGCTGAATTCCCGGACCCTGATCGACCACGCGCACGGTGATCTTGCCATCGACCCGCCTCGACTTGACCAGAACGGGCCGGCCGCCACCGTGGCGAACGGCGTTCTCGAGCAGGTTGGCGAAGGCGCGCTCGAGCTGCGCCGCGTCGGCCTCGACCATCGGCAGGTCCCGCTCCAGCGCGAGCTGCACCACCCCCGCTTCGGCGATGGCCTCGCGGGCGGCATCGAGCACCTCGGCCAGGTCCGTCTGCTCCCGATGCGGCTCGGCCTTCCCCGCCTCCAGCCGCGACATGTCGAGCAGGTTCTCGACCAGCCGCGAGAGGCGCTGGCCGCCGGCGACGATCGCCCCGCTCAGCTCCGCTCGTTCCCCGGCGGTCAAGCTCGCCGAGTCGAGCGCCGCGCCGCTGGCGATGATCGAGGTCAGCGGCGTTCGCAGGTCGTGGGAGATCGAGCGCAGCAGCGCCGTCTTCAGCTCATCGCTGCGGCGCAGCGCCTCGGCCTCGACCATCTCGTCCTGCATCCGGTCGCGCTCTCGCGAGAGCGCCGCCAGCTCCTCCAGGGCACGGGCCGCCTGCTGGCGCCGCCGCTCCGCCTCGAGCGCCTGCCTCCTCGCCAGGCCGGCGACGCTGCTGCTGATCGCGGCGACGATGGCGAAGACCAGCAGCGCCACCCAGTTCTCCTCGCTGGCGATCTCGAAGCGGTGGAGCGGCGGCAGCTGGAAGAAGTTGAAGGCGGCGGCGCTGGCGACCGCGGCGAGCAGGCCGAGCCGCAATCCCCAGACGATCGAGATCAGCAGGATCGCCGGCAGGTAGACGACCCCCAGCGAGACCACGGGCGCAACCGACTTGAGCGGGTAGACGGCCAGCGTCCCGGCAATCACCGCGAGCAGCGTTGCGAGGACCCCCAGCCAGGCGGACGGCGGCTCGCCGCTGAGGCTCAGCGGGGCAATCCGTACTCGCCCCTCGCTCACGCTAGTGGGGGCTGGCTATGCCGCCGCCGACCGCGGGAGGCGGTGTGGGGGCGGGTGCCGGGGCGGCTTCGGGCGCCGGTTCCGGGGCGGGTGCGGCTTCTGGCGTAGGTTCGGCCGCATCGCCTCCGCCTTCGCCCTTGTCCTGCTTGGACGGCTTGTCCTTGGTCGATTCTTCTTCTTCGTATTCGTCGTATTCGTATTCGCTCGAAGACCCGCCGGAGGCCGAGGTGTGTTCGCTGTCGAGCCCCGAGAGTTCCGGCAGGCTCGACGGTTCGGGGAATTCGGGGCAGTCGCCGGCGACCGCCGCTTCCATGAAGGAACGCCAGATCGGTCCCGCGGTCGGCCCGCCGAAGCCGGTTGCTTCGCGCGACTGCGGGTGGCCGACCCAGACGGCGGTCGAGTAGAGCGGCGTGTAGCCGACAAACCAGGCGTCGGAGAGATCCTCGGAGGTACCCGTCTTGCCGGCCTCGGCCCCGCAGCCCATGTACGTGTAGCCGGCGCCGGTGCCCTGCGTGATCACGCCCTCCAGCAACCTGGTCACTTCGTAGGCCTGGCCCTCGGTGAGCACGCGATCGCCCGAGTCCGGGTCGGTTTCCTCGACCTTGCCGTTGGGGAACTCGACGCGGCTGATCGCGGTCGGGTCGTGGTGGATGCCGCCGCTGGCCAGCGTCGCGTAGCCATCCGCCTGTTCGAGCGGCGTGACGCCGATCGCGAGACCGCCGATCGCCTCCGCCGGGACCGATTCGAGCGGCGCTTCGATGCCCATTTCGTGCGCCGTCTCGGTCACGTTTTCGGGACCGACGTCGAGATCGAGCTGGGCGAAGATCACGTTGACCGACTCCCAGGTGGCGGACGCGAGCGACATCGTGCCGCCGCCCGGCTCGGCGTTGTTGACGGTCCAAGTGCCGCCGCCGGGCAGATCGAGGGTGATCGGCGAAGTGCCGTTGTAGTAGGTGGTGTCGGGATCGATCCCCTGCTTGATCGCCGTCGTCAACACGTAGGTCTTGAACGAGGAACCGGGCTGGCGGTGCGCCTGCCAGGCGTAGTTGAATTCGTTTTCGCTTTCGAAGCCTTCGGTCGAGGCGAGCGCGACGATCTCACCGGTGGAGGGATCGACCGAGGCGAGGCCTGCCGCCGGACCGCCTTCCGGGTAGCAGACGCTGCAGGAATCGACCGCTTCCTGCGCCCGTTCCTGCAGTACCGGGTCGATCGTCGTGTAGGCCTTGAGCCCACCCTTGCGGACGGTGTTGATCCCGTATTTGTCGATCAGCTCCTGCTGCACCAGATCGAAGAGGAAGGGGTCGCGGATTATCCGGTACTTGTGGCCCGGGCTGAGGCCGAGCCCGCTGTGCAGCGCTTCGCGGTATTCCGACCCGTCTATGTATTCCTCGTCGTGCATCGCCGCCAGCACCTCGTTGCGGCGCTGCATGGCGGCGTGCGGATCGAGGAAGGGGTTGTATTCGGAGGGCGCCTGCGGCAGGCCGGCGATCAGCGCCGACTCGTTCAGGTCGAGGTCCTTGGCCGGCTTGCCGAAGTAGGTCTGCGCTGCGGCCTCGACGCCAACCGCCGTCTCGCCTTCGACCGTCCCGTAGGGCGCGGTGTTGAGGTAGGCGGTGAGGATCCAATCCTTTGTGTGCGCTTCCTCCATCTCGTAGGCGAGGTGCGCTTCGATCAGCTTTCGCTTGATCGTCTCTTCGGGGTTCTGGATGTAGAGGTTGCGGACCAGCTGCTGGGTGATCGTCGAGGCCCCCTGTACCGGCTTGCCCCCGGCCAGCAGATCCTTCCAGGCGGCACGAGCGATACCGGCCGGGTCCAGCGCCCCGTGGTCGAAGTAGTTCTTGTCCTCGATCGCGACGGTGGCGTCGCGCAACACTTGCGGCATCGCCCGCCCCGGCACGGGCTGGCGGATGTTTTCGGCCTGGATGAAGCCGATCAGGCTGCCGTCTTTGGCGTAGATCGCCGAGGAGCGCCCCTTTTGCACCGGCTTGAGGCTGGAGAGCGGCGGCGCCGACTCATAGACGTCGACCGCCCAACTGCCCGCCACGCCGCCCGCCACCACGGCCACGGCAAGCAGGACCCCCAGGGGGACCGTCAGCTTCTTCCACTTCGAGGTATGCGACCTGCGCCTGCGCAGGCGCGTGCGGCGAGCCATTCGACTGCAAATTGTAGGGAGGGCGCTAGGCTGCGCCCCGATGGCGCGCTTCCTGCACACCTGCTACCGGATCGGCGACATCGACCGCTCGGTCGCTTTCTACGAGAGGCTCGGCTTCGAAGAGAGCGGCCGCATGCCGATCGGCGACGAGGCGATCAACGTCTTCATGAACCTGCCCGGCGAGGACCCGATCCTCGAGCTGACCTACAACCACGGCATCACGGAGTACGAGCACGGCACCGGCTACAACCACATCGCCCTCCTCGTCGACGATCTCGACGCGACCCTGGAGGGGCTCGCCGCCGAAGGCATCGAGCCCGAAAAACCGCCCTACCGCCCCGGCGGCCGCACCGAAGGCCACTTCATCTGCTTCCTCCGCGACCCCGACGGCTACCGCATCGAGCTGATCGGGCCGTAAGCCATAGTGCGTTCTCGCCAGGCCGGCGTAAGATCCGCTGCGCTTTACGCGTCAGCGACGTCCTAACTATAAGTCGCGGATTCAAGGCCCGCCCGTTCGCTGTCGATTTGAGGATCAGTGGACCTAGTCGCGATAGTCGCTCCGATTGGAGCCTTTTGCATCGGGGTCGGGTTGGCGCGCCGGAACTATCGAGGCGCAGGGCTCGTCCTAGCCGCCTCGGCAATCGCTGCAGTGATCATTCTCGCCATCTCCGGATCCTGGCGACCGGCGCTTGGTCTGGTCGCGATCGCCGGCCTCCTCGGAGGCCTGGAAGTGGATCGTCACGGCAACCCCGGAAGGCGTGCGCTGGGCCTGCTGGGCGTAGCGGTTGGCCTATTTGCCTTGATGACCGCCGCTCTCTACACGTAGCCGCGACCCCGACGGGTATCGCACCGAGCTGATCGGGCCTGAGTAGGAGAACGCCCCTCTAGCGCTCCGCGGCCGGAGGCTCTTTTCCGCCTTCTGCAGGGCGGCTGTACTCCATTTCGGCGTAAAGCCAGTGCTCGAAGTAGGCCCTCCACTTCGACTCGTCATCGGCCGCCTGAAGCCACTCACGTGCCGCCCGACGCATCGCTTGTTCAGCCTCTGCGCTCTCCTCCGGCTTGAGCTCCAGCCAGTCCGTGAGTGCGCCCCAGAGCAGCCAGAGCGCCTTGCAGTGCTCGGGGTCGGGCGCGACCGATTCGCAGAAGCTGCCATCGAATGCTGTGCTCCAGATCGCGCGCCCAGCCGCATGGGGCTTCTCTTTTTCTTCAGCGATCGCGACTGCATGCTCTCGTACGATCATGAGGGCGTCGCCTGCGAATACTGGCCGGCCATGCTCATCGGGTACGAAGCTGCTCATGAGCACCCGACGGTACCGCTCGACTCACCGCACCACCTCGTACTGGGTCATCAGGCCGTGGTCCTCGTGGTCGAGCATATGGCAGTGGATGACGAACTTGCCGGTGTAGTCGGCGAGGTGGCCGGCGAGGAGGATGCGTTCGTTGGGGTAGACGAAGAAGGTCTCCTTGAGGCAGTCTTCCCAGGGCGGCGGGGGCTTGCCGTTGCGGGTGAGCAGGTACCAGTCGGTCATGTGGATGTGCATCACGTGGGCGACGTTGGTGCGGTTGACGATCTCCCAGGTCACGGTGCTGCCCAGCTTCGGGTGGGCGTCGGCGCGGGCCGGGTTGAAGCGGCGGCCGTTGATCTCCCAGGTCGTCTTGAAGAGGCCGCCGACCGTGACCTCCCAGGTGTGGTCGGGCTCGTGAGAGACGTGGTTCGTCCACCGCGGCAGCGGCCGCAGCCGGCGCGGTACGCGGGTGCGGTCGCGCACGCGCCCGGCGCCGACCCGGAACTGCATCAGCGCGCCCGAGTAGCAGTGTGTGCCGGGCGGATGGCGCGCCCCGCGCCGGGGCCCGCTGCGCAGCTCGACGCTCTCCCCGGCGAAGGCGGCGAAATCGACGATCAGCTCGACCCGCTCGGCCGGGCCGATCAGCACCTCGTTGCGCCGCACGGGCCTCGGCATCAGGCCGCTCTCGGTGCCGATCTGCACCATCGGTGCGCGGTTGGAGAGGTAGAGGTTGTAGGAACGGAACTGCGATGCGTTGAGGATCCGCAGTCGGTAGCGCTGGGCGCTGACGCGGTGGTGCGGCAGGTGGGCGCCGTTGACGAGGATCGAGCGGGCGCTGATGCCGTCGGCCGGCGGCCGCAGGTTGTGGAAGGGATCGGTGAGCTGGTTGTGCCGGTCGAAGGAGCGGTCGACGATCATCAGCGGCAGGTCGCGATCGCCGCCGGGCAGCGGCAGGCTGGCCTCGAAATCGTCATCGACGATCCACATCCCGGCCAGGCCGCGCCAGACGTTGCGGGCGGTGCGATCGAGGCGGTGGTCGTGGTACCACTGGAAGGCAGCCCGTTCGGGCACGCCGTCCTCGACCAGGTCGTAGACGTAGGTGCGCCTTCCGCCGGGCTCGATCAGCACATCGTTGCCCGACTCCCGCGGCGAGAGCCCGCGCGGGATGTCGCAGTAGAAGGAGGACGCGTGGGACTTGGTCAGGCCCCCCGGCTGGCCGTCGAACTCGCTGCGGTTGTGCCCGCCATGAAGGTGGACGGTCAGCTCCCCCGCGCTCGCCGGCAGTTCGTGGTGGAAGGTGACCTCGGTGCGCTCGCCAGCGGGCCGCCGGATCGTCGGGCCCGGGAAGCTGCCGCCATAGGTCCACATCCGCGTCGGCCGCCCCGGCATGACCTCGACCTCCGCCTCGCGGATCGGGATGCTCAGGCGCGAACCGCTCAGGACCTCGGGAATCGGCAGCGGGGCTCGGAAGGGCTCGCCCCGGCCCGCTCGCGCGCTCGATTCGGCGGAACCGAGCAGCGCAGCGGGGCGCAGCCCGGCCGGCAGCGCCGTGGCGAGCACCCCGCCGCCGAGGGCGCCGAGAAAAGCCCGGCGCCCCAGGCGGGACGAGTCTTGTGAGGATCCAGCCGTGCGCTAGACCGCCGGCAGCGCCGTCACTTCGAAGGAGCCCTGCATCCAGGGATGGATGGCGCACATGAAGTAGATCCGCGTGCCCGCGGCGGCGGTCACCTTCTGCACGATCGACGTCCTCGGTTTCGAACCGGTGAACCAGGTGTCGCCTTCCTTGGTCAGGTTGCCCATCGTGTCCCAGCCTTCTTCGCCCGCTTTGGCGGGGTTTTTGGTCGGAGGGCCTTCGCCTTTGACGCCGTGCCAATCGGCGATCGCTTTGCAGATGTGGTGCGGGGTGAAGCAGAGCTGACGCTGTCTGGGGGTCTTCGGCAGGGAGCCCTTGGTGACCAGCGAGAAGGTGTGCGGGCCGACCTGTTTCGGGTTGGACTGGTTGAGGATCTCCAGTTCGGCGCCCTGGGCGATCGTCTTGGGCCCTTCGAAGAACAATTTGCCTTTGGTGAATTTGATGTAGACGGTGTTCGCCGGGCCGAGGTCGGCGCTGGCCGCAGTCGCGGTGAGGGCGAGAGACGCGGTCACACCGACCGTGAAGGCGATCCCCAGCCGGGCAAAGCTAGAACGAGAAAGTCGCTGCTTCAAGTTGCTCTCCTTTTGGCGCTGCGCAGCGCCCTGGACGAATAGTCGAAGGAACTTAGCTAGTGGGGCCCGCGCAATCAACCGGGACCGCGGTGGACGGAGCTGGAAACATGCCGCAAATGGACGGGAGCGAGCGAGAGGATTTGGCCGAGGTCCTTGCCCGGCGCGCCCTCACCCGCGATGAGGCCCGCGCCGACGCGGTGGCAAAACGGCACGCCGCGGGCGGGCGCACTGCTCGCGAGAACGTCGAGGACCTGGTCGACCCGGGGTCCTTCGTCGAGTACGGCCGCTTCGCGATCGCCGCCCAGCGCGGCCGCCGCGAGCTCGAGGAGTTGATCGCTCGGACGCCAGCCGACGGCCTGGTGGCGGGAACGGCTCGCGTCAACGGCGAGCTCTTCGGCGACGGCGCTGCCTGCGCGGTGCTCTCCTACGACTACACGGTCCTGGCGGGCACCCAGGGAGCGCTCGGCCATCGCAAGAAGGACCGGCTCTTCGAGCTGATCGAGCGGATGCGGCTGCCGGCGGTCTTCTTTGCCGAGGGCGGTGGCGGCCGCCCCGGCGACACCGACTATCCCGTCGTCTCGGCGCTCGACACCCGTGCCTTCGCGCTCTGGGCTCGCCTCGCCGGCTTGGTGCCGCGCATCGCCGTCGTCGCCGGCCGCTGCTTCGCCGGCAACGCCGTGATCGCCGGCTGCTCGGACCTGATCGTCGCC
>JASLIG010000097.1 GCA_030152805.1 Solirubrobacterales bacterium | reverse complement strand
CCTCGTCCTTCAGCTTCGGGATCGAGTCCTCGAGGTCCCCCTCGAGCAGGGTCGCGTTCCACTCGAGACCTCCGGACAGAGTGTTGGACCCGACGTACTTCCGCATCGAGTTGACCATGTCTGCCCATTTGCCCGATTGATTGGGCCAATATCCCGCTAGCCCCTTGTAGGTCTTGCGGCCCAGCACCAGCCCGCTGGACCTCGCCTGACGTTCGAACGAGTACTCGCCGTGGTCCCCGTCCGCCTGCACCCACTCGCCGACCGGGTCTATGACGCCGTCGACGGTGGCCTGTGTTGTCGCAATCAGCTTTCCCACTCGACTCTCCTTCGGTAACGGGTGCTCCTCTGAGCTCCCTCTACCCCATGAGACGAACGGATGCACGGATTCGGAGGTCGATGGGGGTGTCAGATTCGGGTCGCGGCCCTGGACTCCCCAGCGTGGGCTGTGGCGAGCGCTGGGTCTGAGCGCAGCAGGCCGAGGCTGCGCAGTCCGGCGCCGAGCAGCGAGCGCATGGCGCGGGCCGTGCGCGGATCCGGCGGCTGCTCGAGGTACCACTCGCTGAAGCGGGCCAGGTAGCGGACCAAGCCGAGCATGTCGATCTGCTCCAGTGCGAGGAGCAGGAGCTGGCGGTGCACCTGGGACTGCATCACGGCAAAGCGGTAGACGGGATCGTCCGGCCGCGGGTCGGGGGCGCCGTCGGCCCCTGGGTCCCACGCGCTCGTCCAGGCGCGGGCGAGGACAAGGCCGGTGCTGGTCCGCTCGTCGAGCATGGCCTCCGGACTCATTGTCATCGGCTTGATAGTCGGGTGGTCGAGGAAGAAGCCGAGCGCGATCATGACGGCGAGGTCATCCGCTTCGCAGCCCGGCCGCCCCTCGATCGCCAGCTCCGTGACGGTGGCAGAATCGGCCAGCTCGTCGAGCAGGTCGTCGACCAGCACCACGTTCCCTTCGCTGGAGCTGGCGACGCCGCGCTCGGTGGAGACCATCCCGTGGAGGATGTCGTGGGTCGGCAGTGCCGGGATGTCGGGACACAGCTTGCTGAAGATTTCTTCGACGCAGACGGTGTGCTGCCTCCACTCGATCCCGACCACGTGGATCGTCGTCGACCCCACGCATTCCGGCATCAGCTCGTACCAGATCGTCAGCGCGCGGAAGTTCAGCGTCGAGAACCCGTCCGGCCGCGCGAGCGGGAAGACCGGATAATCCTCGCGCCCAGTCTCGTAGATCAGTGCCCCGCTGTCCGCGCGGCTGAAAACGCCCGCCTCGAGCCCGGACTCGGCGAGCGCGGTGAGCTCCTCCGTGTAGGAGGACTCGAACAGGGGGCGGCTGAAGGCTATGCCGAATCGCGCCAGCGTTTCCCGCTGGCCGGCGACCACCCAGTCGCGGACCTTCCGGAACAGCGCCGTTGCCTCCTCCTCGCCGGCACTCCACTTGCGGAGCAGGATCGTGGCCGGGTCCTCGCGTTCCATCATCTCGCGAGCTACCGGCAGGTCGTCCTGGGCGACCTCATCGGCGGGGACGCTGTTCTCGCGCGCGTAGCGGGCGTATAGCTCGCCGACGAACAGGTCCCCCTTCTGGCCCGCCTGCTCCGGGGTCTGGCCGTCGGCGTAGTCGAGGTAGCCGGCCATCGCCTCGCCCATCTGCTGCCCGGCGTCGGAGATCTGGGTCTGCCGATCGACGTTGGCGCCGGCGGCTTCGAGCGCGCAGGCGATCGACTGGCCGATGGCGATGTTGCGCAGGTGCCCGATGTGGAGGCCCTTGGTCGTGTTGGCGTCGCAGAACTCGACGATGTAGTCGCGTCCCGCGAAGAGATCGCTCGAGTCGAGCGCGGCGGGGTCGCTGCTCTCGAGCGCCGCGCCCAGCTCCGCCACGACCTCGTCGTCGAAGCGGACCAGAAGCCGCTGGCCGGCGCGCTTCACCGCTGCGACCTCGGGCAGCTCCGTCAGCACCGCGGCGGCGTCCATTGCCTGCCGCTTGACGTCATCGGCACGCTGGACGATAACCGCCAGGTCCGAGCTGCCGGCGCCCTTGAGCGGCGCGATCGATAGGTCTTGGTCGAGCCCGGCGCTGCGCAGCGCCTCACGCAGGTCGTCGATCAGGTTCATGCACCGACCGCCTTCCCCTGGTGCTCAGGGCGCGCGGCCGACGGTGGCTCGCTCGTTTCCCATGTAGTCGCGCATCGTGGTTGCTTCATTCAGCAGGTTGCGCATCGCCGGCCCGTGGTGAGCGTCGTGCTCGAGGGCCATCAGGCAGCCGCTCGGCGTTTCCGCGATCACGCCGCGGATTACGTCGAGCTCGCCGACCCCCGGGTCGGTGATCACCGCGACCCGCGGCTCGCGGCGGATCTCCGGTGGCCGGGTCTGGACCGTCTCGTCGGTGACGTAGGGAAGGTTGGCGACGATCATGTCGAGATCGTCGAGCCCGTCGGGGAGGCCGGCGGCGACTGATATCTCGAGTTCGAGGCCGAGCCGCTCGGCGTTCTCGCGGGCCGCTTCTACGGCTTCCGGCGAGATGTCCGAGGCGGTGACGCGCAGATCGGGTCGCTCGCTGCGCAGGGAGAGCGCCACCGCGCCCGAGCCGGTGCCGACCTCGTGCACGCGAGCGCCCTCTGGGAGTTCGAGGGCGGCCTCGACCAGCAGCTCCGTTTCGCGGCGGGGAATCAGCACCCGCTCGTCGACCTTCAGCTCGATCTGGCGGAACGATTCGCGGCCGAGGATGTAGGCCATCGGCTCGCGCGTCGCGCGCCGCGCCGCGGCGGCGGCGATCGCCTGCACCGCGGCGGGCGGGAGGTCTCCCTTGCCGTCGCTGGCGAGCTGCTCGACGCTGACTCCCAGCGCGTCGGCGACGAGCGCCTCGGCGTCAGGACGCGGCTCCTCGCAGCCTCCAGCCGCGATCATCTTGGTTGCGCTGTCGATGAGGTCGGCGATCGTCGCCGACTCGCTGCCGCTGCTCGAGTCAACCGACGCCATCGCTACTCACAACGTTCAGATTGCTCAAACATTTTTGGCAGGTTAGCTCAAAGCGGGCTGCTCTGCATCATGGGGCAACCACGTCCAGCGCGTGGTTCACGATCTCTCCCGCCACGTCGACGCCCGTCGCCGCCGCCAGGCCCCGGAACTCGATCAGCGAGTTGACCTCGTTGACGAGCAACTCTCCATCGCGGGTCTCCAGTAGATCGATGGACACCGCTCCGCCGCCGACGCTCGCGGCGGCGCGCAGCGCAAGCTCGCGAAGCTCGGGGGAGACAGGGCACGGCTCGACCTGTGCGCCCCGTGCGACGTTCGTCACCCAGTGGTCGGAGCGTCGGTACATCGCCGCGGGCACGCGGTCGCCGACGACGAGCGCCCGGATGTCGCGGCCCGGCTTGTCGACGTAGGCCTGCGCGTAGACGATCCCGTGCTGCGGCGAGCGCAGGGCAGCCCGGTGCTCGACCACGGCCTCGGCCGCGTCGCGCTCGCCCACCTTGGCGACGAGCCGGCCCCACGATCCGCCCACCGGCTTGACGACCGCCGGGTAGCCGACGGTCTCGATCGCGTCGACGCCGCTCTCCGGGGCAAGCGCGACGGCCGTCGGTGGAAGGGGCAGCTCGGCGCTGGTGAGCGCCAGGTGCATCGCGACGCGGTCATCGCAGTTGGAGATCACGCGACTCGAGCTGATTACGGGAATGTCGCCAGCCTCGAAGAGCCGGCTGACGTAGAGCCTTCGCGTCTGCGAGATGCAGCGGTTCAGCACCACCCGGTATGAGGGCGGCGGCTCACCCAGCCGGAAGACGAGGCGGCGATCGTCGACGCGCTCGTACGAGGCCCCACGGCGCTCGAGGGCGGCGATGATCTCGCGCTCCTCGTGGCGTACGTGGGACGCGACGAGGGCTACGGAGGCGCCGCTCACCGGGCGACTGAATCGGCGTGAACGGCAGGTGTTTCCGCCAACACGCCGGGGAGAGTGGCCAACGTGTCGGCGAGCACCCCGGCAGCGCGCTCCAGCTCGGTGATGCTGACGTGCTCGTGGTCGGTGTGGTCCAGCGCCGAGTCACCCGGGCCGTAAGCGGCCGCGGGAACGTTCCACGCCGGCACGAAGATGTTCATGTCGCACGTCCCGCACTTGCGCTTCAGCCGCGGCCGGGCGCCGGCGCGGCGGATTGAGGCGCAGAGGGCGCGGACGACCGGATCGCGGCGATCCTGCTCGACCGCGGCGGTGCGCTCGTCGAGCCGAGTCGGCTCGCCCGCGGTCAAGTGGTCGAGGTGGCGCTCGAAGTCCTCGAAGTCGAACCCGGGCGGAACCCTGCAGACGATCTCCGCTTTCGCCCGCACGATGTCCCCGTCGATTCGCGTCAGGGCGGCGATCGGCCGGTCGAAATCGCCGTCTCCCTGCACCGGGAGATCGTCGAGGTACTCGCGCACCGCCTGCCAGACGCCGACCGCCGCTTCCACCGCCCGCTCCGCCGGTGCGCTGGTGTGCGCCGGCGGCCGGCGGACGTCGAGGGTGACGCCGGTGCGGCCCTTGTAGGCGAGGCCGACACCGTCCCAGCCATTCGGCTCGCCGACGAGCAGGGCATCGGGGCGCGGTTGCGACGCGACCAGGTGATGGGCGCCGCGCGAGCTGGCGACCTCCTCTTCGACAGCGCCGGCCACCACGAAGCGCGCCGGGACCCCGGCCTCGGCCGCGGCCGCCGCCGCGAGCGCCATGGTGGCGAGCGGTCCCTTCGCATCGACCGCGCCGCGGCCGAAGAGCAGATCGCCGTCGCGGCGCAGCGGCACCTCGCCCGGCACCGTGTCGAGGTGGCCAATGAGCATGATCCGCGGTCCATCCGGATCGCCGATCTCGCCGAGGATGTTCCCGCACTGATCGATGCTGGCGTCGAAGCCCAGCATCGACATCCGTTCCGCCATCAGCGCCGCGAGCGGGCCCTCGTGGCCCGATTGCGAGGAGCAGGCGAGCATCGACTCCAGCAGGGGAAGCGGACTCCGGGGAGCGTTCACAGCAAGCTCCCCGCGGGGTTGCCCTCGGCACGAAGCAGCGTGCCCTCGCCGGCGAGCGCCGCTTCCACCGGGCTCACGCGCCGGCCGTCGGAGATGGCGACGGTGGCCACGCCACCGTCGAGCGCTTCACCTGCCGCGACCACCTTGAGCTTCATGCGACCGCGCGCGTGGGGCATGAGGTCCGCGTGAGCCGCTGCCGTCTGGACCAGCGTCGTTGGGTCGTCGGGGTCACGGAGCACGCCAGGGGCGTCGGTCAGCAGGACCAGGGCCTGCGCGTGGAGCGCGCTTGCCAGCGTGGCGGCCAGCCGGTCGGCGTCGACGTTGAGCGGCGTGTCCCCGTCGCCGCGGACCGGCGGCGAGACGACCGGCACGTAGCCCGAGTCGCAGAGGACCTGGATCAGCTCGGGCCGGACGCCCGTCACCCGGCCGCTCAGGTCGCCGCGGACCAGCCGCGTCCGTCCTTCCTCGACGATCTTGAGCGCGGGCTTCTGGCGCGCTTCCACCAAGCCGCCGTCCAGGCCGGTCAACCCCACCGCCGGAACGCCCAGGCGGTCGAGCTGGGCGATCAGGGCCGGCCTGACACGCCCGGCGAACGCCATCATCAGCGCGTCCAGGGCCTCCGCGTCGGTGCGGCGGCTGCTGGCTCCGGAGGGAGTGACGACGTGCTGCGGCGTGCGACCGAGTTCGCGCATGAGGCGATCCGCCTCGGGTCCGCCGCCGTGGACGAGAACGACCCGATTCCCCTGATTGACCAGGCTCGCCACGTCGCCGACGACGTCGTCGCGGTGCAGCGAAGGCGATCCGCCGCACTTGACCACGACCGTATTGACGCCCCCGCCGGCCATAGCTACACCGGGTGGAGACCCGCGAACTCCAGCGCGGTCCGCTCCTCGAAGTTGGCGGCGATGTTGAAGCTCTGCACGGCGTTGCCGGCCCCGCCCTTGACGAGGTTGTCAAGAGCGCCGAGCGCCACCACGTGACGCCCGTCGCCGTCGCGAGCAAACCCGACGTCGCAGAAGTTCGAGCCCGTCATCACGCGCGGCTCCGGCAGGTGATGGACGCCGCGGCGCTGCGCCACCACCCGGACGAACGGCTCATCGTCGTAGACACGGGCATAGAGGCGCTGCAGCTCGCCTTCCTCGACAGCGCGGTCGAGCGTCAGGTGCGCCACCACCTGGACGCCGCGGACCGCGCCCACCGCGGTGGCGCTCATCCGGACCGGAACGCCGACCACCTGGCTGATCTCCGGCTCGTGCCGATGCCGCAGCGGCTTGTAGACGCGCATCACGCCGCTGCGCTCCGGGTGATGGCTGGCGGCCCCCGGGACCGTCCCGGCGCCACTCGAGCCGGTGCGCGCGTCGACGACGACCTCTCCTCCATCGAGGAGATCTGCCTGGGCGAGCGGGTGGAGCGCGAGGATCGCGGCGTTCGCCATGCAGCCGGGGACGGCAATCCGCGTCGCCGAGCGCAGGGCATCGCGGTAGAGCTCGGGGATTCCGGCGACGAAGTCATTCAGTAGCCCTGGCTGCGGGTGCTCCCGGCCGTAGTAGCGACCGTAGTCCTCGGGGTCCTGAAGCCGGAAGTCGGAGCTGAGGTCGATGACCAGGCGCGCGTGTTCCGTCAGCGCCCTGAAGCGGTCGGCGCTCGCGCCGTGGGGAAGCGCGACGAACGCCGCGTCAACGGTCTCGAGGCTTTCGTGCGGCGTGAACCGCAGGCGTGAAGCGTGGCGCAGGTTCGGGTGCGCCGCCCAAACCGGCTGACCGGCCCGCGAGTCCGAGGTGGTCTGCACGACCTCGACTTCGGGATGGCCCAGCAGAAGTCGCAGCAGCTCCCCGCCGATGTACCCCGAACCTCCGACGACCGAGACCTTCACGATGCCAAGCTGCCCGTCTCGTCGTCCTCGCCTGCCTACTCGCCCCAGTCTTCCTCGATCTCCGGCGCCAGCGCGAGCTCGGGCGGCTCGAGGGCGACGACCTCCAGCTCTGTCTTGCACGACGAGCACGTCAGAAGCTCGCTGACGAATGCCGTAGCGGCAACTGGTACGGCCTCGCCGCATTGGGGGCATTGCGTGGTGGTCATCTGCGTTGACATGTCGCTCCTAATTGATAAAGGGAATTCGATTTAAACTACTATTGCAATTGAATGAGGAAACTTCAATTACCAATCGCCATCCGCGCTGGGGCGGGCTTTTAAGTGAGCCCGACGGCGAAGCTCGCGATGTTCGGAGGCGAGCGCGCCGTTCCTCGAAGCCGCTCGCCGGTCGAGTGGCCGCTCGTCACTGACGACGATCGCGCGGCGATGCTCCGCGCCCTCGATTCCGGTGTGCTCGTCTCCAACGCGGAAGGCGAGGTTGAGGTCGCCGGCCTGGAGCGCGAGTTCGCCGAGCTCACCGGCGTCGACCACTGCGCGGGAGTCGCCAACGGCACCGTCGCCATCACGCTGGCGCTGTCGGCGCTGGGCATCGGCGCCGGCGACGAGGTGCTCGTGCCGGCGCTCACTTTCATCGGCACCCCGCTCGGCGTTGTCCACGCGATGGCGACCCCCGTCTTCGTCGACGTCGATCCGGTCACCTTCAACATGGATCCGGCCAGCGCGGCGGCCGCCATCTCGCCCCGCACCCGGGCGATCGTCGTCGTCCACCTCCACGGTCTCCCCGCCGAGATGGGGGCGCTGCGTGAGCTCGCCGATCGTCACGGCCTGGCGCTGGTGGAGGACGCCGCCCAGGCGCACGGTGCGACCTACGGTGGGAGGGCCGCCGGCTCGCTGGGAGACCTGGGCTGTTTCAGCCTCAACGCGACGAAGAACCTGCCCACCTGCGGCGAGGGGGGCCTCGTCACCACGGACGATCCCGAGCTGGCCCAGGGCGTCGCGATGCGCCGCCAGTTCGGCGAAGCCATCGACGAGCGCCCGCGCACCTACACCGCGCATGTCCTCGGCTGGAACGCGAAGCTCAACCCGATTCAGGCCGCTTTTACTAGGAGCCAGCTGCGGCGGCTGCGGGACTACGACCGGCGCCGCGAGGAAAACGTGCGGCGGCTGCTGGGGCGGCTGGACGAGCTCCCCGGGATCACCGTCCCCAGCTGCATGCCCGACCGGACGCACGCCTTCCACATCCTGCGCTTCCGTTTCGATCCCGCCGCCGCCGGCCTCGAGGACACGTCCCCTGGCGCGTTCCGCCAGGCGTTGCACCGCCTGCTGCGCGCCGAGGGCGTGCCGGTCTCCCGCTACCAGCTGACGGCGCTCCCCGAGCAGGAGGTCTTCCGCGGCGGAGAGGGGCCCGACCCCGCCTCCTACGCCACCGCCACGGCCGTGATCGAGGACTCGCTGACGCTCCAGAAGCGGCACCTCAACCCGGACGCGGGCTCGGTCCTCGATCTCTACGCCGACGGGTTCGAGAAGGCATGGGAACACCTCGACGCGATCGCCCGCCTGGCGCGGCCCAGCGGGGGCCGGAGCCAGAACGGGGGCCGCCGGCCGGCGCCGGTGGCAGAGGGCACTGCAGGATGAGCCCCGAAGATCCCGAATACGACTTACTCGCCGAGCGCGCCGCCTGGATGCGCGAGCGAATCGTCGACATGGCCGCCCAGCCCCTCGGCGCCCACCTCGGTGGCAGCCTCTCCGCGGCGGACGTCCTGGCGGTCCTCTTCTTTCACGTCCTGCGGCTGCGCCCGGAGCAGCCCGACTGGCCCGATCGGGACCACTTCGTCCTCAGCAAGGGACACGCGAGTGCGGGGCTGTACGCGGCGCTCGCCGGACGCGGCTTCCTCGACCCCGAGGAGCTATCGACGTACGGGCGCACCGGCGGCCGTCTGGCCGGCCATCCGCTGCGGCGCGTCCCGGGGGTCGAGCTGTCCACCGGCTCCCTGGGGCATGGCCTGCCGCTCGGGCTCGGGCTAACGATCGGCGCGCGGCGCGACGGTCGTCCGAGTCGCTCGTTCGTCCTCGTCGGCGACGGCGAGCTTCAGGAGGGGACGATCTGGGAGGCGGCCGCGGTCGCATCCGCCCTGCGGCTCGGCAACCTCGTCGCGATCATCGACGTGAACGGCTGGCAAATGACGGGGCCGACGACCGACCACGACAACGCCGACCGGCTCGCCGATAAATGGTCGGCGTTTGGGTGGGAGACGGTCGACGTCGACGGGCACGACCTGCCGGCGCTGGTCGCGGCACTCGCAAGTGAGCGGGCTGCCGAGGGCACGCCGACGGCGGTCCTGGCCCGTACCGTCAAGGGCCGCGGCGTCAACTTCATCGAGGACGACGGCCGCAGCCACTACGTCAAGCTTTCGCCCCGCCTGCACCAACGGGCGCTGGCCAGCCTCGCGGCACGGGACCAGGTCCGGGCATGAGCGCCGATGAGACCACCATCCCCGCGCCCCGGCAGACCTACCGCGACGCCCTCGTCGCGCTGGCGCGCGATGACCGGCGCGTCTTCTGCATCGACGCCGACACGATGGGCCTGCAGAAGACCTTCGGCGCCGAGATGCCGGAGCGCTACGTCAACGTCGGCATCGCGGAGGCGACCGCGATCAGCATCGCCGCCGGGCTCGCGGCGTCCGGCCAAATTCCCTTCTTCGCGACGATGGCCACCTTCGTCACCTTCCGCGCCGCCGAGCAGATCAAGGTGGACGTGGTGGGCAACGACCTGCCGGTCAAGCTCGTCGGGAGCCACGGCGGGTTTGCGGCCGGCCATCTCGGGTCCACCCACCACGCGCTCGAGGACATCGCCGTGATGCGGTCGCTGCCCAACATGACCGTGGTCGTGGCGGGCGACGGCGCTCGGGTCGAGCGGCTCGTCCCGGCGCTGGCGCAGGTGCCGGGTCCCACCTACCTCCGCCTCGGACGCGACGAGACGCTCGACGTCGGTGGCGATCTCGAGCAGCTCGTGTTGGGAGAGGCACTGACGCTGCGCGAAGGAGATGACGTGGCGATCATCGCCACCGGCGGCTACCCGCTCATCTTCGCCCTCGAGGCCCACCAGGCGTTGGCCGAGCAGGACATCAGCGCCCGCGTGATCGAGATGCACACCCTTGCCCCGATCGACGCCGAGGCGATCGTCGATGCCGCGGCGGGCACCGCGGGGATCGTCACCGTCGAGGATCACCGCGTGGTCGGCGGCCTGGCGAGCGCGGTCGCCGAGGTGACGGCCACCTGTCAGCCATGCCGCGTGAGTCCCGTCGCGGTCCCGCTGGGGGAGAAGGCTCGGGGTCGGGTGGGCGGCCACCCCGAGCTGCTGGAGGCAGCGGGGGTCCATGCGGAGGCGGTCGTCGAGGCTGCCCGCGCGCTCGTGCACAGCGAGCAGGTCGCCGCGCCCAGCTGAGCTACCCGGCGACGGCGTCGAGCCCGCGAGGCCAGGGCGCCCGGGTTGCCAGGCCGTCGTTGCCGGCCTGCTTCCAGAGGGCCTCGGCGAGGTGAGGGGCGATCGGGGCGAGCAGGCCGACCAGCAGGCAGAGCGCCTCGTGAATCAGCTGGCGGTCCTGCGCGGTGAGCTCGCCTCGCTCCTGCACCGCCTGCCGCTCGAAGTCTTCGATGCGCCCGAGCAGGATTTGGAGATTCCTCGTCGCCCTGTGGGAATCGAGGCGCTCCTCGTTCTCGGTCACCTTCCAGAGCGCCGTGCGACACCATTTCCGCAACCGGTTCCTGAGCGGGTCATCGGCGTCCGGGGCATCTGGAGCCGCGTCGCCGGGCGGGCTCAGGCGCGGCTCCGCGTAACTGCGCAGCTGGGACAGGAACCGGGCCGCCGGCGCCAGGGCCGCCTCCAGCTCGGCGCGATCGAGCTGCTTGGTGGGAGCGCTTCCGTGGAGGATCGCGACCCGCAGCGCATCGGTGCCGAACCGCTGCGCCAGCTGCTGGAGGTCAGCCTCCTCCGTCGGGTCAGTTGCGCCCTCCCCGATCGGCCCAACGATCAGGTCCAGGGGCGGGACCTCGGCGTCCTCCGCGCCCCCGTTCTCCCGGTTGACCCCCAGCGCCTCGATCAGCGCGAGGTCGCCGAGCAGGGCGCTGCCGGAGCCGGCCTCACGGAAGGTGTGCATCTCCGTCACCCAGCGCTGAATCCCGGGGTGGCTGGGCTCGGCGGCGGCACGATCTTCCGGCGGGATCGCCACCAGGGTCTCCATCCAGGTCGCCACAAGCGGGTCGAGCCGCACCTCTTCGCCGTCGGCCAGCGCGATCGAGAGCGACGGTCCCTCTGCTTCACCCACCGAGAGGGGCAGCCTGTTGAGCTTGAAGCGCTCGGCTTGACGCGGTTTCGAGGGCTTCGCTTTAACGCTCCAGCGCATGCTGGGAGGAGGAGGCAGGTTCTTCGTCGTGGCGGCGTCCTGCGCGTTGGCCGAGGGAACGCCGAGGTACGCGGTCACGCCGAAGCGCGCGTCGGCGGCGAGGGTGACGACGAGGGGCAGGGGGTCGTCCAGCGGCGGCACCTGCACCCAGAAGCCCGTGTCGGAGATCGCGCCGCCGGGTCCCGGCTCGCCGCGGAGCAGCCCCTGGATGCGTTCCTTCAGCCCGGGGTCGTCGATCAGCTGCTCGAGCACCGGGTGACGCGGTGAGATCCCGACGAACGCGGCCTCCTCGAGCTTGTCCGGATCCTCGGCGAAAAGAGCGATCGGCATGCCGTTAGTCGTCACCACGTCGAGCTCCCAGCCCTCGGTTCGGCCGACCAGGTCGGTCGACGCCATCGCCTTCAGGGCCCTCGTCATCGATGACGACGCGGCGTCGGCGTCCATCTTCAGGAACCAAGCTCCCGCGGCGAGCCGGCGAAGCGGCTCAGAGCAAACAGGGCACTGCTCACCCTCGCCCACCTCCCCCGGCAACGCGGTCCTGCAGCGCTCGCACCAGCGGGTTGGCACGTCCTCGCGAACGACGAGACCAGCTTTGTGCAGCGCGAGGAAAGCCTGCTGGGCCCAGCGGTGCGCATCGGGGTCGCGGCGCGCGAACGACCGGGTCCAATCGATGGAGAGACCCAGGGCTTCGAGCTGCTCGCGCTGGCGGGTCGAGTCCTCGCCCGCCTCGCCATTGTCACTCCGTGCGGCGGGCGGCCCCAAGCCCAGCGAGAAGAGCACGTCGGCCCCGCGCATGCGGTGGAACCGGGCGTGGAAATCGGCGACGATGTACTGCCGGGCTTCGCTCAGCGTCAGCGAATCGCCGTGCGATCCGCCCCCCGCCAGCACCAGCACCGGGTCATCGCCGGCGCCCTGGGAAGCGAACGCGTCCTCGTCCCGCCAGACCTCTTGCCAATGGGCCTCATCCGCCAAGATCTGACCCGACTCGGACCCGACTCCCTCGGCGACCCCATCCTCTTTTTCCGTGCCCAATTCTCGGCCCCTCCGTGGCGAAAAATCCTACCGCAAAGTCCTCTATTGATCAAAATATTCTGTATGATCAGCCCCGTAGCGCGCCCGTAGCTCAAATGGTCAAGGGGGTAAATCCCGGGCGAGTGGAGAGACTTAGTCGGCGGCCATCGAGCCGGGAGCTATCAGCTTGCCGGCGGCTGCACACCGCCACCGCGGTCACTTCGTTTCGAAGCCAACCCTACGAAGCCCCTGAAGAGCGTCGGCCTTTTAAGCCGTCGGTGCGGGTTCGATCCCCGTCGGGCGCATCGCACAAGGAGGAGAGGACTCGAGCTCGGGGCCGGTGGGCCACCGCGACCGCCATCTGACGATGAGACTCGCCTCCGCACACGTCCAGGGATACCGAAGCGTCAAGGACGAGGTCATTCACTTCGGGGACCTGACGTCACTCGTCGGAAGTGGCGGCGTCGGCAAGTCAGCCCTCCTGCGGGCGATCGATTGGTGCATCAACGAGTTGCCGCCCGACGAGGCGGACCTCCATCGCGATCCGGAAGGAGATGCGGCTGAGGCGATCGTGGTGACCTTGACCTTGGACTGCCTCGAATCGCACGATCGGGCGGTGCTCGGTCGTTTCGGCGCCGGAGAAACCGCCACGATCGTCCGCTCCTGGCGACCCGGCAAGGAGGCCAGGGTCTCCGGGTCCGCCCACTTCTTTGCGGGGTTCGACAGGGCGCGAAAAGCCAAGGGCGCTCAGCGCCGCCAGCTGTATCAGGACCTCTACAGGCGAGAGGGCAGGGAGCGCGGCTTCGTCCGGCCGATGGCGGAAACGGTCGCCGAGGTCGACGCGCACATGGACCGCTACGAGCGGGAAAACCCCGGTGAGTGTGAGCTTCGCCCGGCGGGCGCAGGTCATCTTTTCGGCCTCGGCAGCGGTCCGAAGCTGCGCGAATGCTTCGAGTACGTCTTCGTCAGCGCCGACACGGATGCCCCCGATGCCTTCGGCCTGGGCCGGGGCTCGCCGCTCAACCGCCTCCTCGCGAACATCGGCGGCCTCGATATCGCCGCCCAGGAAGAGATCGATCGTCTCCAGAGGGAGACGCAGGAGAAGCTCAGCGACATCTTCGGCTCCGCTCGCAACGAGGCGCTCAAGCAGATCGCCGACGGCATCACGGAGCGGGTTCGGGACTACGTTCCGGCTGCGGCCGTCGAGCTGGAGGAGGAACTGAAGCCGCCTCGCCCGCCCGAAGCCGAACCGATCGTCAAGGTCATCAACGACGGCGGCTACCCCACCGACGTCGAGCGCCAGGGGCATGGCCTGCAGCGGACGCTCGTCATCGCCGTGCTCCAGGAGCTCGCCGACGCCCTGACCGGGGGCGATCCCGCAGGAAGGGAATCGACGGCCACGAAATCGCTGATGCTCGCGATCGAGGAGCCCGAGCTGTATCAGCATCCGCTGCAGGCTCGCACCCTGGCCGTCGCCCTCCGGGACCTGGCGCGGGCCGACGGCGAGGCACGAGCGCCCCAGATCGCTTACAGCACTCACTCCGAGCACTTCGTTCGCCCGGCGCTCTTCGAGGATCTGCGGATCGTCAGCCGCGACGACGCGGGTGCGTCCTCCGTGGTCGCGACCGACCCGGGCGCCGTGCAGCGCGCCCTCAAAGCCGTGGGGCTGGTCGACCAGGAGCGGCAGGTACGCCTCACACTCGCCTCGAGCCTCAGCCAGGCGGTCTTCGCCAAAGCCGTGGTCCTCTGCGAGGGCAAGACCGACGCGGCGATGCTCGAAGCCGTCGCCGCCGTAGATCGTCCGCTCGAGCACGACGGCATCGCCGTAGCCAACTGCCACGGCAAGAGCATCATTCCAATCGCCCTCGCGATCCTGGCCGAGTTCGAGATTCCGACCTTCGTCCTCTTCGATGCCGACGCCCAGGCGAGGTCGAAGCTCCAAGCGAGCGACAAGCTCAGCGACTACGCGCGCGAGAAGGCGATCGCTTCAATCGCGACCAAGAACGAACAGCTGCTGGCGCTCTGTGGGGAGCCTCCCGCGCCGTGGCCCAGCGCGGAGGTCCGGGAGAAATCCGCCAACTTCGCCGGCAACAGCGAGTCCGACACCGGCGACATCTGGCCTGCCTTCATCCAGGCACGTGACCGGGTCGCGGGCAAACTCGGCATCTCGGTGAAATCCGCCGAGGCCTACCGCCTGGCCGCTGAGCAGGCTGGCGATGCGCCGCAGTTCTTCGTCGAGTTGCTAACCCAAGTGCGAGCCCTCGCTTAGGAGGGTCTAGCACGCCGCTACGCTCGCAGGTGACGCCGGAGGAGCTCGCCAACCTCGCGCACCTGCGCCGCGCCCGCGATCTAATCGACCGGGCGAAGGCGCTGCTGCGACGTGGGGACCTGTCGGTCACCGAGGTCTGCATGGCGGTGGGGTGTACGTCGCTCGGTTCGTTCGAGCCGAGCAGGGATCGGAGAAACGCCAATGGCCCTGGCCCCCTAGCCTTGCGGGCATGAACCTCACTCTTTCCCAATGCTTCGTCCTGGTCCATGACCCCGACCTCGCCCTGGCCTTTTACGGCGACACACTCGGCCTCGAGCTGCGCAACGACGTCGCCAAAGGAGACTTCCGCTGGATCACCGTCGGCGCCGCCTCCCAGCCCGGCGTCGCGATCGTCCTCACCAACTACCTGAACGGCAGCCCCGCCGACCAGGATGCGCTCGCTGCCCTGATCGCCAAGGGCGCCCTCAACGGTGTCCACTTCCACACCGAAGACCTCGACGCCACCTTCGAGAAGCTGCGCGCCGCGGACGCCGAGATCGTGCAGGAGCCAACCGACCAGCCGTGGGGCACGCGGGACTGCGCCGTGCGCGACCCGTCCGGCAATCTGGTGCGCATCGACCAGCTGCCAACTGGGTAGAGCGAAAGAAAGCGATGACAATCATGAAGAACGGGGAAAGTGGCTCAAAGGGGGGAGATTCTCCCTCTCAGCTGATCGACGCGAGGATCGCGGAGTTGGGGGACTGGCGGGGCGAGATGCTCGCTCGGGTCCGGGCCCTCATCAAGGAAGCGGATCCCAAAGTGGTCGAGGAGTGGAAATGGAGGGGCGTTCCGGTGTGGTACCACGACGGGATGATCTGCACCGGGGAGACCTACAAGACTGCCGTGAAGATGACCTTCGCCAAGGGTGCCTCGCTGAAGGACCCCGCGGGCCTCTTCAACTCCAGCCTCGAGGGCAACACCAGGCGTGCGATCGATTTCCACGAGGGCGACGAGGTCGACGAGGAGGCGCTGAAGGCGCTCATCCACGAGGCCGTGGCGCTGAACACGGCCTGACTGATTCAGGCAGCGGCATGCGTTCGTGAACCGGCGTTACCCACTGCTACACGAGCGCTTCCCGGCGCTTGCGGAGACGCTTCCGCACTTGGTGCTTTCGGAGCGGCCGACTCCGGTCCGCGAGTTGGCCGGCCTCGGCATCTGGGTGAAGGAGGACGGCCGCTTTGGCTCGGGCGGGTGGGGCGGGAACAAGGTGCGCAAGCTCGAGTGGTTGATCCCCGATGCACGACGGCGCGGACGGCGATCGATCCTCACCTTCGGCGGCCTCGGCACGAACTGGGGGCTGGCGACCGCGCTTTACGCCCGCGAACACGGCCTCGAGACCGCGTTGGCGCTGGTCGACCAGCCGATCGACGACCACGTAAGGGCCCAGCTCGCCCGGCTCGATGCCTCAGGGGCGCGGATCTACCGCACCCACACGAAGGCGCGCACGGTGGCGATGCTGCCGTGGCTGCTTGCCCGCAATGCACGCAGTGGCCGCCCGCCATACCTGCTGCCTGCTGGCGGCTCCTCGCCGGTGGGGGCGCTCGGCTACGTCGAGGCAGGGTTGGAGATCGCCGCCCAGGTCGAGGACGGCTCGCTGCCGGAGCCGGCGCACGTCGTCGTCCCGGTCGGCACCGGCGGCACCGCGGCCGGCCTTCAGCTCGCCGGTCTGCGCACCCGCGTCGTCGGGGTCGTGGTCAACGACCAGCTCCGCCTCGACCCGCCGCTGATCGCCCGCCTCGCCCGGCGCACCGCCGCGTTGCTGGAGCGCCGCGGGGCGCGCCTCGGTCAGCTCCGGCTCGAGCCGGGCATGCTCGACCTGACTCGCGACCAGATCGGAGCGGGCTATGGCCATCCCACCGAAGGCGCCACGGGCGCCGCCGGG
>JASLIG010000098.1 GCA_030152805.1 Solirubrobacterales bacterium | reverse complement strand
CTCAGACGACCGGCGAGATGGCTTCGAGGACGTGGGGCCAAACGTAGACCTCGATCGTCGCCGCGACGATGGAGGTCTACCTCTGGCCGCACATCCTCGAAGCGATCTCGCCGATCGATCCGAGCCACATCACGACCCACTTCGTCGTCGGCTCATAAGATCGCCGCTCGGTGAGCGGCTACGACCCCAAGACGATCGAGCGCAAATGGCAGCAGGTCTGGGCTGAGGAGAAGACCTGGGAGGTTCCGAACCCCGGGCAGCCGGGCTTCGACGAGAGTAAGCCGAAGTCATACGTGCTGGAGATGCTTCCCTACCCCTCCGGCGAGCCCCATGTAGGGCACCTCAAGTGCTACGCGGTCGGCGACGCGATCGCCCACTTCCGTCGTCGCCACGGCTTCGAGGTGATCCACCCGATGGGCTACGACTCCTTCGGCCTGCCGGCCGAGAACAACGCGATCAAGACCGGTGAGCCGCCGCGCCAGGCGACCGAGCGCTCGATCGAGTCCTTCCGTCGCCAGTTCCGCGAGTGGGGCATCTCGATCGACTGGTCGCGCGAACTCGCCACCCACACCCCCGAGTACTACCGCTGGACGCAGTGGATCTTCCTGCGCCTCTTCGAGCGGGGCCTCGCCTACCGCACCGAGGCTCCCGTGCAGTGGTGTCCAAAGGACGCGACCGTGCTCGCCAACGAGCAGGTCGTCGACGGTCGCTGCGAGCGCTGCGGTACCGAGGTCGTGCAGCGCAAGCTCGAGCAGTGGTTCTTCAAGATCACCGACTACGCCGAGCGGCTGCTCTCCGACTTCGAGCTGCTCGAGTCCTGGCCCGAGCACGTGATCACGATGCAGCGCAACTGGATCGGTCGCTCCGAGGGGGCCCAAGTGACCTTCCGCTGCGAGGAAGTCGGCCTCGACTTCCCGGTCTTTACGACCCGGCCCGACACCCTCTTCGGCGCCACCTTCTTCGTCCTCGCCCCCGAGCACCCCGAGCTGGAACGGCTCGTCGCCGGCACTCCCGCCGAGGCGGCCGTGCGCGAGTACGTCGACCGCGCCGCCCGGGAGTCGGCCGAGGATCGCGGCGCCGAGGACCGCGAGAAGACCGGCGTGCCGCTCGGGCGCAGCGTCGTCAACCCGGTCAACGGTGAGGAGATCCCGATGTTCGTCGCCGACTACGTGCTGATGGAGTACGGCACCGGCGCGATCATGGCGGTGCCGGCTCACGACGAGCGCGACTACGAGTTCGCCAAGGCATTCGACCTGCCCGTGCGACGGGTGATCGAGGGCGAGGATCCCGAGGTCGCCCGCGACCCCGTGGGCCTGCCCTATCCCGGCGACGGCCCGATGACGGGCTCGGGCCGCTTCGACGGCGCGGGCAACCGCGAGGCCTACGAGGAGATCGTCGCCTGGCTTGCCGAGGAGGGGCGCGGCGAAGCGGCCGTCAACTACCGCCTGCGCGACTGGCTGGTCTCCCGCCAGCGCTACTGGGGGGCGCCGATCCCCGTCGTCTACTGCGAGGACTGCGGAATCGTGCCGGTGCCCGACGGGCAGCTGCCGGTCGAGCTGCCGGAGATCGAGGACTACGCCCCGCAGGGCCGCAGCCCGCTGGCGGCGGCGGAGGAGTGGGTCGCCACCGAGTGCCCGCGTTGCGGGGAGCCGGCGCGCCGCGAGACCGACACGATGGACACCTTCGTCGATTCCTCCTGGTACTTCATCCGCTACCTAGACCCGCACAACGACGGGGTGGCCTGGGACGGTTCCGCCGCCGATCACTGGCTCCCCGTCGACCAGTACATCGGCGGGGTCGAGCACGCGATCCTGCACTTGATGTACGCGCGCTTCTTCGCCAAGGCGCTCGCCGACGACAGCCAGCTCGACGTGCAGGAGCCCTTCGCCAACCTCTTCGCCCAGGGCATGATCACCCGCGACGGGGCGAAGATGTCGAAGTCGCGCGGCAACACGGTCAGCCCCGCCGAGTACGTCGAGCGCTACGGGGCGGACACGGCCCGCACTTACATCTGCTTCATGGGGCCGCCCGAGCGCGACGCAGACTGGGTCGACGAGGGGGTGGAGGGGGTCAACCGTTTCCTCTCCCGGCTCTGGCGCCTCTGCGAGGAGGTCGCGTCCAAGCAAGCCGCGGAGAGCGGCGCCGTGCCGGAGGGCGATGCCCGCACCCTGCTCGCCAAGGCCCACTGGGCGATCGACAAGGTCACGCGCGACTTCCAGCGCGGCTTCCAGTTCAACACCGCGATCGCCGCGGTGATGGAGCTGATCAACGACGCCTACCGGCTCAAGGACGGGCTCTACGACGACCCGGAGGGCGTTGCCGCGGTGCGCTTTGCCACCTCGACCGCCGCTTCCCTGATCTTCCCCTTCGCTCCCCACCTCGGCGCCGAGGTCTGGGAGCGACTCGAGGGCGGGCGCGTCTGGGAGCAGCAGTGGCCGCAGGCCGACCCCCAGCTGCTCAGCAGCGAGACGGTGACCCTCGTCGTCCAGGTCAACGGCAAGCTGCGTGATCGGATCGAGGCCGACGCCGACGCTCCCAAAGAGGAGTTGCTGCGTCTTGCCCGCGCGAGCGAGAAGGTCAAGGCCTTCCTCGACGGCAGGGAGGTCCTCAAGGAGGTCGTCGTGCCGGGCAAGCTGGTAAATCTCGTCGTTCGCTGATTCAACGCGGTTCCGGTCGCCCTTTTTGGTACAAAGCCGCCGTGCTGGTCAGAAGACACTCGGAGGCGTCGGTCGAGGAATGGCATCGGCTGCGCACTCGCGTCCTCATGGATGCGGGCGAACTTGGTTCCCGCAACCTCTCCGTGACCTGGATCGAGCTGCCCGCCGGGGCTGAGCAGACGCTGCGCTCCGACGAGCAGGCCGAGCAGGCCTACGTCGTCGTCCGCGGCGCCGGCACAATGTCGGTCGCCGGGGACACCCAGCAGGTTGCCGAGGGTGACCTGATCCTGGTGCCGCCCGCCACCGATCACTCGATCGCCAACAACGGCGATGCCGACCTCGCCTGCATCTCCGTGCAGTCACCGCCCGTCGCCGCCTCTGAGCTGTACAGCGACCAACTCGCTGAGGTCGCGGGCTACGACGACGAAGATCTGTAGTTCGTTCGTTTGAACCTGCGCGCCACGCGCGCGTCGCGATGGTGAACGGTTCGGGCCGTGCCCGAGCTGAGCAGGTCCCAGATCGCCGTATATGGCGCAGTCGCCGTTACGTTGCTTCTCCTCGGCGCACGGGCAATCCGCGCGGAGGGCGACAGTGGGGCGAGGGCGTTCACCTCGTCTGGCGGCCAGGAATTCACCGTCGACGGTGGCGGTTCGGGCGGCGACGTGGTCGTCGACGTGACCGGGGCGGTGGCGCGGCCGGGGGTTTACCGGCTGCCGGCGGGGGCGCGGGTGACCGACGCGGTCGAGCGGGCGGGAGGGGCGACGGGGGCGGCCCTGCTGGAAGCGATCAACCTGGCGGCGCGACTGGCCGACGGTCAGCAGGTGGTTGTGCCGAAGAAAGGGCCAGCCGGGGCGGTGGCCGCGGTGGGCGGTTCCGTCGAAGAGGGACCGATCAGCCTCGGCACGGCCACCGTCGAGCAGCTCGACACGATCGACGGCATCGGCCCGGTGACCGCGGAAAAGATCGTCGAATACCGCGATCAGCAGGGCGGACTCGCCTCCGTCGACCAGCTCGACCAGGTCAGCGGGATCGGGCCGGCGACGATGGAGTCGCTGCGGGCGCGGCTGCAGCCCTAGCCGCCGGATGCGCAGCGCTCGACCACCCTGGCTGCTGGTCCTGGGTATCGCCGCGACGGTCGTGTTGGCGCTTGCCCACCGCGGCGAGATCCGCGCTCGCGCCGAGGCGGCGCTGGGTCAGGGCATGCCGGCCCGTGAGGCCGCCCTCGCGCGCGGCTTCGTACTCGGCGAGGACGGAAACATCGACGAGGTCACAGTCGAAGATTTTCGCCGCGCCGGTCTCAGCCACTTGCTCGCGGTCTCGGGGCAGAACGTGGCGCTGCTCGCCCTGCTGGCGATGCCGTTGCTGGCCGCGCTCGGCATGCCTCTGCGCACGCGACTGCTCTGGGTGCTGGCCGCGATAGTCATCTACGTCCCGCTGGCGGGCGGCGGTCCCTCGATCGTGCGCGCCGGGGTGATGGGCGGCCTGACGGTGCTGGCGACGCTGGCGGGTCGGCGCGCCTCGCGCCTGTACGGCCTTGCGGTTGCCGCGGTCCTCACCCTGGCTCTCGACCCGCGCATCGCCGCGGACGTCGGCTGGCAGCTCAGCTTTGCAGCCGTGCTCGGGATCCTCGCGATGGCGGCTCCGCTGCGCGGCGCGATTCAGGGCTGGCTCGGCTCGGGCGGCTGGCGGCGAGCGCTCGCCGAGGCAGCGGCAGTGACGATCGCCGCGACGCTGGCGACGGCGCCGCTGATCGCCTTCCACTTCGGCGCTCTCTCGACGACGACCCTGGTCGCCAACCTGCTCGCCCTTCCAGCCGTCGCCCCGGCGATGTGGCTGGGGATGCTGGTCGCGGTCGGCGCTCAGCTGCCGGGCTTCCCCGCGGAGTGGGCCAACGCGATCGCCGCGCCGCTGCTCGCCTACATCGCCCAGGTCGCGAGCTGGTGCGGGCGGCCGAGCTGGGCCTATCCCGAGCTGGACTTGGGGGTCGGGGGGCTGGTGGTCTCCTACGCGGTGCTCGCCGTCGCGACCGTGGCTGGGCCGGCGGCCCTGCGCCGCCGCCGGCTTGCGGCCCTGCGCCGCGCGCCAGCCCCGGTCCAGCCGAGGTGCAACGCATCGCCGTCTGATGAGCGGGGTAGCGCGCTGCACTTCCACAAGTGGCGGCTTGTTGGTGGGATTGCGCTTGCCATCGGTTTGCTGGCCCTGCTCTGGACCAGGGACGCGGGCGGCGGGGCACAAGCGCCGGTCGGCGGCCTGCGCGTCTCGGTGCTCGACGTGGGGCAGGGGGACGCGATCCTCCTGCAACCGGCGCACGCCCCGGCGATCCTCGTCGACGGCGGACCGCCCGGCGACGATCTCGGCGCGAAGCTGCGCGATGCCGGAGTCGATTCGCTCGCCGCTGCCGTGGTCACGCACGAACAGTCCGACCACGCGGGTGGGATCGATGAGCTGCTTGGCCGCTTTCCGATCGACGAGCTGCTCTACGCCCGGCTGAGCCGCCGCCTGCGCGGGGAGGCCGAGGTGGCGGGCGCCGACCCGACCCGGATCGCGGCCGGCGGTGAGGTTCGCTCCGGGCAGCTCCAGCTCGAAGTCCTCTGGCCGCCTCGCGCGCTGCTCGACGAGCCGCTCGCGGGCGCCGATCCAAATACGCAGGCGCTCGTCCTACTGGCCCGCTGGCGCGGTTTCGCGATGCTGCTCAGCGCCGACGCCGAGGCCGGCGAGGTTCCGATCGACCCGGGGCCGATCGACGTGCTCAAGGTCGCCCACCACGGCAGCGACGATCCCGGCCTCGATGCCCTGCTCGACCGCACCTCGCCGCGTCTCGCGGTGATCTCGGTCGGTGCGGACAACCCCTACGGCCATCCGACTCCCACCACGTTGGCAGAGCTGGCGGTGCACGAGGTCCCGGCGCTGCGGACCGATCGCGACGGCACAGTTGTGTTTGAGGTGTCCGCGCGCTCGTTCGCGGTCGATCCGTGAGTCGGGCGAGAACTCAACGAATCGCCGAGACAAAAGTGGGGTTTCATTGCGCTCGCCCTACCGATCTCGACCCGATCGCCGATGGACGTAAAGGTGGATTCCAGGATCGGCAAGTCGCTTGCGCAGGCACATCGTGGCTTCGGCCTCGCCCGGGGGAGCATGCTGCTGCGCCTGCGCCGGGCCTCGATCGCCCTGCTCGGGCTGGTCGGCGCGGTTGGGTTCGGTCTGATCGTCTTCATCTCTCAGCTCGGCTGGCCGAATGGCTTCAACTCGCCGCTGCCAAGTGGGCCTGAGCGCGTGGGCGCCATCCACGACGCGGTAGCGCTGGCAGATGGCCACGCAAGCGCATCCCGGCGTGGACCGGTTGCCGTCGGTGGCGCGCCACGGCGGTCGCGCTCCCAGAGCGCAACGGCGGGCAAGGGGACCGGGGCGACGGGTCGCTCGGACCTCGGGCACTCCCATCGACTCGTCGCGGTGCAGAACCCTGAGCCCCAGCCGGCTCCTTCATCGCCGACCGCACCGACGGGCGACGCGCCGGGTGCTCCCGCCGCGCCCCCTGTGTCTTCGCCCACGCCGACGACCACGGCGCCGTCGGTCGAAACCGGCAGCTCCAGCGGATCGCAGGCAGGCGGCTCCGGTTCCGGCTCGCAGGTGAGCAGCTCCAGCTCCGGCTCTCAGGCCGGCGGTGCTGGCTCGCAGGTCAGCAGTTCCAGTTCGCAGGGGTCCGGGGGTGGTAGGCCGCCTGGTCACGGGCACGGCGGCTCGAAATACCACTCCTCCTCGCCCCCCAAAGGCCAGGTGTCGCCGCCGTCACAGCCCGACTACTCGCCCCCAGAGCAGGTGCCCGCTCCGTCGAGTCCTCCATCCAACCCGGAAGAGACCCCCGAAGGCGGCGATCAGTGGTCGGCGGGCGGTGGCAACGGTTGGTCCCACGGGAGCGGCGGGCATTCCGGGCACGGGAGCTGGGGCCATCACTAGACTCGGCCGCCGATGGCCGAGGGCTTGGCATCGCTTTACCTGATCGCCGGTACCGACGAGGCGAAGATCGACGCCACCCGCGCCCGCCTGCGCGCGCGCGCCGAAGGCGATGGGGGCGTCGGCGCGCTCGAGATCTTCGAGCCAAGCGAGGGCAGAGGCGCGCCGGATCACGAGGCGCTCTTGGCGGCGATCCCGGCGATGTCGTTGACCGAGGCGCGCCGCTACCTGCTCGCTGACGGAGTGCACCGCTGGCGCGACCGCCAGCTCGACGCGGTCGTCGCCGCGCTCGGATCCCTGCCCCCGGATCTGACCGTGGTCCTGATTGCCCGCGAGAAGGCGCCGGCCAAGTTGAGCAAGGCGGTCAAGGCGGCGAACGGTGAGATCCACGAGTTCGAGGCGCCGAAGGCGCGCGAGATGCCGCGCCAGCTGGTGGGTGACGCGAAGCGGCTCGGCTTTGCCCTCGACCCGGCGGCCGCCAGGGCGCTGGTCGAGCGGATGGGCGCCAATCCCGTGCGCCTGCGCAACGAGCTCGAGCGCCTGGCCCTCTGGGCCGGCGAGGGCGGCGCGGTCTCGGCCGCCGATCTCGAAGCGATGGTTGCCGACACCTCCGAGGCCGCCGTCTGGGCGCTTTCCGACGCCCTGCTCGAACGCGACCCCGCCAAGGCCGCGTCGCTGGCCGAGCGCCTGATCTCACAGGGCGAGAACGTGACCGGGCTTATCTACGGCCTCGCCTCGCGCCTGCGCAAGGCCTGCCTCGCCGCCGCCCAGCTCGAGGAAGGCGTCCCTGCCAAGCAGGTCGAGTCTGGGCTCGGCATGCATCCCTACGCCGCCAAGCAGCTCGTCACCCGCCTCGGTCGCACCAACCTCGCGAACCTCCGTGCGGCGACGATGGCCCTCGCCGATCTCGAGGTCTGGTGCCGCGGCGGTGCCGACTACGGCGACGAGCTGGCGCTGACGCTGGCGCTGAGACGGGCGGCGGCGTAGCTACCTCGCCGCGGCGCCGGCGGCGATCCGAGCAGCCCTCGACTTCTTCCGCGCCCCGGTGTTCTTGTGCATCGCGCCCTTCTGCACGGCCTTGTCGACCTTCGAGACGAGGGCCTTGTGCTCGGCCTCGACCTTGCTCGCATCTCCGGCCTCGACCGCGCTCTCGAGGCGGCGGAAGTAGGTCTTCACCGTGCTGGTGAGCAGGCGGTTCTCCGTGCGCTCGCGCTCGCTGCGTAGGATCCGCTTCTTCTGTGAGGCTATGTTGGCCATGAGTCGTGTGCCTGAGCGGGCGCCAAGCCCCCTCCGGGCGGCCGCCGACTATAGCGACTGAGACCGAGCTTGGAGACGCCCAAGGCACCCGACAGTCCCGACCGCGACGCGGAGGCGCTCGCCGACGACACCGCCGTGCGGGAGGCGGAGGCCTTTGCGCCTGGCGAGGAACCGGGCGGCAACCCGGCTCCGGGTCGCCAGGCGGGTCGCATCGCCCGTTCGACCGCCTTCTTCTCGATCGCCACCGCCGCTTCGCGGATCGCCGGCCTGGCGAGGGAGGTCGTCGCTGCCTCCTACTACGGCATCTACGGCCCGATGTCGGCCTTCACGATCGCCTTCCAGGTGCCCAACCTGGTGCGCGCGCTCTTTGCCGACGCGGCGCTGCAGCCGGCCTTCGTGCCTGTCTTCACCGAGCAGCTGGAGCGCAAGAACTACCGCGAGGCGTTCAGGCTGGCGTCGACCCTGCTGCTGCTCGTCACCCTCGTGCTCGGGGCGATCACGGCGCTCTTCGTGCTCCTCGCGCCGCTAATCATGCCGATCTTCGCGCCCGGCTTCGAAGGGGAGATCCTCGATCTGACGATCACCCTCTCCCAGGTCCTCTTCCCGATCCTGATCCTGCTCGGCGTCAGCGGCGTCGTCGTCGGCATCCTCAACAGCTACGACCGCTTCGGCGCCTTCGCGATCTCGTCGCTGTTCTGGAACCTGACGATCATCGCCGTCGTCATCGCTCTGGTGCCGCTCTTCGACGGCCAGGACCGGATCTACGCCTACGCGATCGGGATCCTCGTCGGCACCCTCGTGCAGCTGATGATTCCCACCTTCGATCTGCGCAACACGCCGTTCAAGTTCGAATGGAGCTTCGAATGGCGCAACCCCGACGTGCGCCGCGTGCTGCTGCTGATGCTGCCGGTCACGATCAGTCTCGGCCTGATCAACTTCAACCTGCTGATCAACAGCCTCTTCGGCAGCTTCGTCAGCGATCAGGCACCCGCCGCGATCGACAAGGCCTTCCGCATCTACCAGCTGCCGCAGGGGATCTTCTCCGTGGCTGTCGCCACCGTGCTCTTCCCGACCCTCGCCCGCTTCGCCGCCCGCGGCGAGATGGAGAACCTGCGGGCGACGATGGCCAACGGGATGCGCCAGATCCTCTTCGTCCTCGTTCCCGCTGCCGCCGCCGTGCTCGTCCTCTCCGAGCCGATGATCCGGCTGGTCTATCAGCGGGGCGAATTCACCCCCGAGCAGACCACGCTGGTCGCGACCGCGCTCTTCTGGTTCGCCTTCACCCTGCCCACCAACGGGCTCTACCTGCTGCAGACGCGGACCTTCTTCAGCTTGCAGCGGCCCTGGATGGCGACTGGCCTGGCCGGCCTCGACCTCGTCGTCTCCGCGCTAGGCGCCCTTGTCCTCTACAAGCCCTTCGGCACGGGCGGGATCGTCGCAGGTACCGGGATTGGGACTACGGCGGCCGTCCTCGCTCAGGCGGTGATCCTGCGCCGTGAGTTCAACGGGCTAGAGCTGGGCAAGCTGCTCGCGACCGGGATCAAGATCACGATCGCCTCCGCCGCGCTCGCCGCGGTCTCGTTCGGCGTCTGGGACCTCCTGGACGGCGAGCTCGGGCGCGGCCTCGCGGGCCAGATCATCTCGCTCGGTATCGGCCTGGGGCTCGGCGGCCTCACCTACCTCGGGATGGCGAAGCTGCTCAAGATCGCCGAGCTGGAACAGATGTCCCGGCTTCTGCGGCGGCGCTAAATGCTCGGCGCTGGGCGCTACCTGCTGGGCATAGCCGAGATTGGGCTGATCGTAGGCTTTGCCTGGCTCGGAGCTTCTGCGCTTCGCAAGCGGGTCGTCGAGGATCTGGATGGAGCGCCTGCACAGCTTGCATCGGCGGTCCTGGCAATCGTTGGACTGCTCTGGACCGCGGAGTTTCTTGGGACGTTTGGCTGGTTTGAGCCGCTGCCCTATCTGGTCACCGTGATCGCCGTTGGGGGCGGAATATGGACGCTCACCCCACGCCACCCGCGGGTGAGC
>JASLIG010000087.1 GCA_030152805.1 Solirubrobacterales bacterium | reverse complement strand
AGGCCGGCTATGCCGACGAGGAGATCGCGGCGATGATCGACTCCGGCGCGGCGGCCGGTCCCGGCTCCGACGCTGCGACCGTTTTCCGAGCATGAGCGGAAACGGCGCCAACGGCGAGCTGCTGCGCATGGGCGAGCTGGCGGAGGCCTCCGGCGTGCCGGCGCCGACTATCAAGCACTACCTGCGGGAGGGCCTGCTGCCGGAGCCGGTCAAGACCAGCCGCAACATGGCCTACTACCCGCCCGAGTTCGTCGACCGGATCAAGCTGATCAAGCAGCTGCAGGAGGAGCGCTTCATGCCGCTGCGGGCGATCAAGTCGGTCCTCGACGAGGACCCGGAGCGGGCCCGCGCCCTGGTTGAGCTCGAGGACCGGATCCTCGACCGCGCCCTCGCGGGCGAGCGCACCCGCACGAGCGCGGCCGAGGTGCGCGAGCGCTACGGCGTCCCCAAGGAAGTCCTCGACCGGCTGGAGAAACTGGAGGTGCTGAGCCCCAACAGCCGCGGGTACTCGCCCTCCGACGTCAAGATCATCGAGGCGATCAGCCGTTTCCGCGCCGGCGGCTACGACGAGCAGATCGGCTTCACCGTCTACGACACCCTGCGCTACAAGAGCGCGATCGAAGACCTCGTCCGCCAGGAGGTCGAGGTCGTCATGGACCGCCTCGCCGGCGAGGTCTCACCCGAGCGCGTGGTCGAGATGCTCGAAACGGGAGCCCAGCCCCTCCAGGACCTGATCGCCGCCCTGCACACCAAGCTGATGGTCGCCGAGCTCGAGCGCCACCGTGCCGGGCGCACATAGCGCTTTCAAAACCGTAAACGTCCTGGTTTGCCAATCGGATAGGATCGGCTGTCAATGCGGTCGGTGCTAGTCACGGGCGCCTCGTCGGGAATTGGGAAAGCCACCGCGCTGCGAATGGAGGCCTCCGGTTGGCGTGTCTTCGCCGGGGTCAGGTCCGAGCGCGATGCGGAAGCGCTCACGCGGGAATCCTCGGGGCGCCTACTTCCCGTAGCCCTCGACATCACCAGCCCCGAGCAGATCGCCGAAGCGGGCGAGCGCGTTGCCGCTGTGGTTGGAGACGATGGACTGCACGGCCTGGTCAACAACGCCGGCATCACGATTCCGTGCCCGCTCGAGGCGATTCCAATCGAGGACTTCCAGCGGCTGGTCGCCGTCAACATGACCGGACAGCTTGCGGTTACGCAGACGATGCTTCCCCGGCTGCGTACCGCGAGAGGGCGGGTCGTCTTCGTCAGCTCAGTCAGCAGCCGTCGGGCGATGCCCATGCTCGCCGCTTACACCGCCTCCAAAGCGGGGATGAACGCATTGGCGGACGGCTTTCGCCAAGAGCTGCGTCCTTGGCGGATCGGTGTCTCCATAGTCGAGCCCGGGGCCGTCGAGACGCCAATCTGGGACCGCGGCGAGAAGGCGCTCGAAAGCGCAATAGAGCGCGGTCCAGCCGACGCGGAGCACCTGTACGGGGGGTTGATCGCGACTTTCCGCAAGCTTCTCGACAAGGCGCTGGAGCGGAGGATTCCCTCAGCGAAGGTGGTGGCCGCGATCGAGCATGCCCTCACTGCCAGGAAGGCGCGTGCGCGCTATCTGGTTGGCCTCGACGCCAAGGGCCAGGCCTTCGCCATTCGCTTCGTTCCCGATCGCCTGCTCGATTTCGGGGTCGCCCGCTACCTCGACGCGTGAGGAAGCTGGGACGGTTGAGCGGTTTCCTCCAGCTCAACCAAGCCCTGTTCGCGGCTGACGGTCGGCGCGTAGCCCAACTCCGCCTGCGCCTTGGAGATATCGATCGTGCACTCCTGGGTCAGGAGCCAGGAGCGGAAAGTCGTCATCGGCGGGGCACCGGAGAGGGGGAGGAGCTTCCAGGCGATCTCGCAGGCGCGCGCCATTGGCGCCGCGGTCCAAGCAGGCAGGCTGCGGTTCGGCGGCTCGACGCCCTGCGTGCGCAGCAGCGCGGTGACGAACTCGCGGAAGACGACCGGCTCGCCGTCGGTGACGAAGTACACCTGACCCGGGCGTCCCTTCTCCGCCGCCAGGACCAGACCCTCGACGACGTTGTCGACGTGGGTCGTCTCGGTGACGTTGCGACCGCCGCCGACCCAGGCGAAGCGGCCGCTTTCGACCGTCGCGACCATCTCCGGCAGCAGCGTCGTGTCGCCCTTGCCCCAGACGAAGCGCGGCCGCAGCACGACGGTCTCGAAGCCCTCGCGCGAGGCCGCCCGTACCGCTTGCTCCGCCTTTGCCTTGGTTGCCGGGTAGGGCGCGCGTGAATCGGGCCTCAGTGGCGCCGTCTCATCGACGTGGATCAGCGGCACCCCCGCCATCAGCGCCGCCTCCGTCCCGCAATGAACGAAGCGTTTGACTCCGGCCTCGGCGCAGGCGGCGAGGGCGTTGCGCGTTCCTCCGACGTTGCCGCGCTCGAAGTCATCCCAGTCGCCCCACTCGCCGAGGTGCGCGGCAAGGTGGAAGGCGACCTCGCAACCCGTCGCGCCGGCGGCCAACGATGCCCGCTCGCTCAGCTCGCCGCGGACAGGCTCGGCGCCGAGTTCGGCGACCCGCTCGGCGGCTGTGTCGGAGCGCGCCAGCGCCCGCACCGCCCGCCCTTCGCCGAGGAGCCGCTGCACCAGCCTGCCGCCGATGAACCCAGATCCACCCGTGACGAAGGCTGCCGCGGCCATTGGGCGCGATGTTAGCCTGGCCCGGATGAAGTCCGTTCTGATTACCGGAGCGTCGACCGGCATCGGCCGGGCGAGCGCCTTGCGGATGGACGCCGAAGGCTGGCGAGTCTTTGCGAGCGTCCGCAGGCAGGAGGACGCGGCGCGCCTGCGCGAGGCCGCTTCGGAGCGGCTCGTGCCGCTGATGCTCGACGTAACCGACGGGGACCAGATCGCCGCGGCCGCCGAGCAGGTTGCCGACGCGGTAGGGGAGAGTGGGCTTGACGGTTTGGTCAACAACGCCGGCATCGCTGTGATGTCGCCACTGGAGACGATTCCGCTCGATGACCTGCGGCGACAGCTCGAGGTCAACCTGATCTCGCAGGTGGCGGTGACGCAGGCGATGTTGCCGTTGATCCGCACGGCGAGCGGTCGCGTCGTCTTCCTCAGCTCGATCGGCGGCCGCATGGCGATGCCGTTTGGCGCCCCTTACCACGCGTCGAAGTACGGGATCGAGGCGGTGGTCGACTGCTTGCGCCAGGAGCTGCGGCCCTGGAAGATCGACGTGGTGGCGATTGAGCCGGGCTCGATCGATACGCCGATCTGGGAACGCGGCGAGGACATCGCCGACGAGGTCGCCGAGCGGGCCCCGGCGGCCCAGGAGGCGCTCTACGGAAAGACGATCGAGCGCTTTCGGGGTGCCGTGCGTCGCACCGCCGAGCGCGGCATCGCGCCCGAGAAGGTGGCCAACGCGGTCCAGCAGGCGCTCACCGCACGGCGCCCACGCACCCGCTACCTGGTCGGCGCGGACGCTCGCGGCCAGGCGCTGCTGTCTCGGCTCTTGCCCGACCGGCTGATGGACCGGATCGTGGCTCGCGCGATGGGGATCTGACGGCGCATTCTCAGCGCGGCGCGCCGAGGGTCTCGCGGGTCGTCTCCACCGCTTCGAGGCTGATCGTCGCCCCGGTCCGGGCGGCGACCTCGGCTGCCTCGTCCAGGGCCGCCTCCGCTCCCTCGCGACCGAGGGCGGTACGGGCGATCGCCACCGCCTGCAGGTCGAGCGGCAATGACCACAGCATGCCGCGTTCGCGGGCGACCTCTGCTGCCCATTCGGCTAGCTCGAGTCCCTCCTCGCCGCGGCCGACGCCGACCAGCGCCTCCGCTCTCAGCCCCGCCCGCCAGGTCTCCATCTCGTCGCCGCCGCTGACCGCCTCGCGGTAGGTGCTCTCGGCGTCTTCGAGCGAGGCCAGCGCACCCTGGTAATCGCCGGCGGCGATCTGCGTGCCGCCCAGGTTCGATAGCGCCAGGCTGCGCGAGAAGACGTCCCCGAGCCGTTCGGTCAACTCGCAGTTGCGGCGTGCGAGTGCCACTGCCGCGTCGAGCTCCCCTCGCATCGCCAGCATCAGCGCCTGGTTGCTGCGGGTCCAGCTGGCGATCTCGGGATCCCCCTCCTCGGTTGCGATCCGCAGCGCGAGGTTGAACTGCGCTTCCGCTTCGTCGAGCATGCCGCGCTCGCGCAGCGCCAGGCCCTTGGCCATCGTCGCCCAGGCCACCGGGCTGCCGATGATGATCCCGGCGCCGACGCGCAGATCGTCGCCCGCGAGCTCGAGGATCTCATCGGCCGAGCGGTCGAAGCCGGCGAAATCGCCGGCGCAGAGGTGGGCGTAGGAGCTTGCCGCGCGGATTGCCACTCGGAGGTGCAGATCGCCGGAACGGTCGGCGATCTCGATCGTCTCGGCCACCGCTTGCAGCCAGGCCGAGGCGACGTGGGGCATGCCGGGGCGGACGTCGCGCGCGACCCTGAGCAGTGCCAGCGAGTGCAGGTCGCCGGTCCGCGTCGCGATCTCCTCGGCTTCCCTGGTCAGGCGCGCTTCCTCCTCGTCGTCCATGCCGAGGCGCCAGGCGAAGTCGAGCTGCAGCAGGCGCGACATCACCGCCATCGCCTGGGTCTCCTCGGTCTCCTCCAGATCTTCGGTCAGCTCCATCGCGCCGCGCCAGAGCCGCAGCGCGTCCTGGGGGCGGCTGCTGCCCGCCCAGTAGGCGGCGCGGGCGGACCAGCGGGCGGCTTCGAGCGTCTCGCCACCCGACTCCATGTGGCTGGCGATCAGGGCGGCGAGCTCGTCGTGGCGGTCGGGGTTGAGCTCGATCAGGGCGCGGGCGGTCGCGGCGTGGGTGGCGGCACGGTGCTCGGCGAGCTGGGTGCCGTAGGCGACCTCCCGCGTCAGCGGGTGGCGGAAGGAGAAGACCCGTTCCGGATAGACCTCGGTCTCGAAGAGGAAGCCCCCTTCGGTCAACTCGCAGAGCGCCGCTCGGTAGTCCTCGCTCTCGCTCTGACCGGAGATCAGCCCCAGCGCCTGCTCGCTGATTTCCTTCGGCGCCACCGACGCGGCCTGCAGCAACTGCTTGGCCGTTGGATCCAGCCGGTCGATCCGCGCCGCGAGCACCGTTTGCACGCTGGCCGGCACGCCCGTGTCCTCGACCGGCCTCGCCAGCCGGTAGGCGCCCCGCTCGCCCTCGAGGTTGCCCGCTTCGGCCAGGCCCCTGACGATCTCCTCGATGAAGAAGGGATTGCCGGCTGTGCGCTCGTGGATCAGGTCGGCGAGCCCGTCTAGAGAGGGGTCCTCGCCCGCCAGGTCGCGCAGCAGCTCGGAGGTGTGGGACGGGCTCAGTGGCTCCAGGGAGATGCTGCGGTAGGTGTTGGCGCCTGCCCAGGCGCCCGCGTCGTACTCGGGGCGGAAATTGACTATCGCCAGCGTCTTGGTCCCCTCGACCGAGGAGATCAGCTCGCCGAGCAGGGTGGCCGAGCCTTCGTCCATCCAGTGCAGGTCCTCGACCAGGGCGACGATCGAGTCGCGCCGGTTCGGTGCTCGCACCAGGCGGCAGACGGCCCCGCGCAGGGCGCGGTGGCGTGCCTCGGCGCTCAGCTGCGCCGGCGGGCGGTCCGGGTCGGGGACCCCGAGGAAATCGAAGAGCAGCGGCAGATCCTCGGCGAAATCGGGGTCGAGCAGCAGGGTGCGCCCGGCGATCTTCTCGCGCACGATCCGCTCCGGGTCGTCGTCGGCGATGCCGAAATAGGAGCGCAGCATCTGCAGCACCGGCATGAAGGGGATCGTCTTGCCGTGCGCCTGCGCCTGACATTCGAAGACTTCGATGCCGCGTTCGCGGCATCGCTCGGCGAACTCGTGACAGAGCCTGCTCTTGCCGATGCCCGGCTCGGCGACGATGCCGACCGCGGCGCCCTCGCCGCGCTCGGCGCGGTCGAGCGCCGCCTCGAGCACCGCCATCTCCCCGTCGCGACCGACGAAACGCGAGAAGCCACGCTCGCGCGAGAGGTCGAGGCGCGAGCGTGCCGAGCCAACCCCGGCCAGCTCGAAGACCCCGATCGGATGACTCGAGCCCTTGATCTCGAACTGCCCCAGGTCCTTCAGCGCCATGAAACCGTGCGCCAGCTCAGCGGTGCTCTCGGTCAGGTAGGCCTTGCCCGGCTCGGCCAGCGCCTCCATCCGTTGCGCCAGGCCAACGGTGTGGCCGACCGCCGTATAGCCACCCTCGCCGATCTCTCCGGCGACGACCTCGCCGGAGTTGACCCCGATCCTGGTCGAGAAGTTGAGGCCGAGGCGGCGGCGTACTCGCCGACGTCGTCGAGCATCTTCAGTGCCGCGTAACAGGCGCGCCGCGCGTGGTCCTCATGGGCGACCGGGGCGCCGAAAACGGCCATGATGCCGTCGCCGGTGAACTTGTCCACCGTTCCCTCGAAGCGGTGCACGGCATCGGCGAGGGTCGAGAAGAAGCGCTGCATGATCGCGTGCCACTGCTCGGGATCCTGCTGCTCGGCCATGTCCATCGAGCCCTGGACGTCGGCAAAGAGGATCGTCACCTGCTTGCGTTCCCCACCTGGCTGGGCGATCTCAGTCATGCCGCTCAAGGTTACGCCTGCACCTATACTGACTAAACCGATTGACTGGTCAGTCAACCAGGGAGCTGAAAGGAACTCTTGCGGGCAGCAGTCGTACAGCTCAACTCCAGCGCCGAGAAGGAGCGCAACCTCGAGACGGCGGCGCGCCTCGTGCGCGGAGCGGCGGCCGACGGAGCCGAGCTGGTCGCGCTGCCGGAGAAGTGGAATCTGCTCGCCTCCGGCGAGGAACTCGTCGCGGGCGCCGAGTCGCTCGATGGTCCGGCGCTGAGCGCCGCGCGCGGCTGGGCCCGTGAACTGGGCATCCACCTGCTCGCCGGCAGCGTTTCCGAGTCGGGCCCGGAAGGGAAGGCCTTCAACACCTCGGTGCTGATCGACGCGGAGGGCGCCGACCTCGCCGTCTACCGCAAGGTCCACATGTTCGATGTCGACGTTGGCGGCGTCGCCTACCGCGAGTCGGCGCACGAGGAGCCCGGCGCCGAGATAGTCACCGCGTCGCTGGCGGAAACGACGGTCGGCCTCAGCGTCTGTTACGACCTGCGCTTTCCCGAGCTCTACCGCATCCTCGCCCTGCGCGGCGCCCGCGTGCTCGCCGTCCCTTCTGCTTTCACGCTCGCCACCGGGCGCGACCACTGGGAGGTGCTGCTGCGCGCGCGGGCGATCGAGAACCAGGCCTTCGTGTTGGCGCCCAACCAGATCGGCGAGGCGCCGCCGCACTTCCGCTCCAACGGTCGCTCGATGATCGTCGATCCCTGGGGTGTGGTCCAGGCGACGGCTCCCGACGAGGAGTGCTTCGTCACTGCCGAGCTCGACTTCACGGCTCAGGAGCGGGTGCGCGAGTCGCTTCCCTCGCTCGCCAACCGCCGGCCCGAGGCTTACGTCTGGCCCCAGCTCACGGAGGCCCACGCCTGATGGCCAAGGCGCCCCCGATCGACAAGCGCCGCCAGATCCTCGACGCGGCGATCCGCGTTTTCGCCCGCCAGGGCTTTCACTCGACCCGCGTCTCCGACATCGCCGACGAGGCGGGGGTCGCCTACGGGCTCGTCTACCACTACTTCAAGTCCAAGGACGAGGTGCTGAACGAGCTCTTCAGCGAGCGCTGGTCGCTGCTGCTGACGGCGATCGAGGAGGCCGACCGCGAGGGGGCCTCGCCGCGAGCCAAGCTGGAGGCGGTCGCCGGCTTCATCGTCGACTCCTATCGCCACGACCCCGAGCTGATGAAGGTGATCATCGTCGAGGTGACCCGCGCGGCGAACTCCTTCGGCCGCACCCACCTGCCCGAGATCCGCCGCGCCTACGACTCGATCGCCAAGATCGTCGCCGAGGGTCAGGAGGCCGGTGTCTTCCGCCGCGACATCGATGCCAACTTCGCCTCGATGTCCTTCTACGGGGCGATCGAGCAGCTTCTCTCCGGTTGGATCTTCGAGGTGATTCCGGCCGCCGACAGTGACTTCGATCAGGCAAAGACCTTGCTTGTCGCGACGATCTGCGACGGTCTCGAGCCTCGATAGGTAAGGTCGAAAAGGCCGATGGACAACGACATCGTCAAACGCCTCGTCTGGAGCGGCATGCTCGCCGCCAGCGGCGCCCTCGCCAGCGTGGTCGCGAGCAGGCTCGCCGCCTTCGTCTTCCGGCGGGTGTTCGACGAAGAGCCGCCGGAGTAGCGTGGCCGGCGACGCCATTCCCCCACGGCAGGACGAGCGCTCGGTCAGCGAGCTCGTCTTCGACGTAGCCGAGAAGAGCTCCTCGCTGGTGCGCGAGGAGATCGAGCTCGCCAAGACCGAGGTCTCCGAAAAGCTCGGCAAGATCCTGCGCGGGTCGGTGGTCGGCGTCGCCGCCGGCATCTTCGCCTTCCTGGCGCTGATCCTCGTCATGGAGGGCGTCGCCTGGCTGCTCGCCGAAGAGGTCTTCGATGGCAACGCCTGGCCCGGCTTCTTCGTCGAGGCCGCACTCTTCCTGATAATCGCCGCCGTCGCTGGCTTCCTCGCCTACCGCTCTGTCCAGGCCGGCGCTCCGCCGGTCCCCGAGCAGGCGATCGAGGAGGCGAAGCTGACCAAGGCAACGCTGGAATCCGGCGCCAAGGCGGGCGGGGAATGAGCGCCCACCCCGAGCCCACCCGGCCCCCGAGCGCCGGGATGCCGGGTCGCTCGGCGGCGCAGATCCGCCGCGACATCGACCTGCAGCGCCGCGACCTCGGCACCTCGGTCGAGCTGCTGCGCGGCCGCGTCACCGAACTGACCGACTGGCGCCGCCAGGTTCGCGAGCACCGCCCCCAGCTGATCGTCGGCGCCGCCGTCGCGGGTTTCGCCCTGGGTGGATTGATGATGCTGCGCCGGCGCCGCTAGTCGCATCCGCGGTGGCTGACCTGTCGGAAATCGAGCGGATGATCGAGGCGGCTCTGCCCGGCGCCGCGGTCGAGGTGGTCGATGAGACCGGCAGCGGCGACCATCTGCGGGCGACGGTGTCGGCAGCCCAGTTCGAAGGCTTGAGTCGGATCGACCAGCACCGCCTGGTCAAGGCGGCGGTCAAGGAGCGCTTCGACGACGGCACCATCCACGCGCTCTCGGTGAAGACGACGATTCCGTGAGTGACGCTTCCGACATTGACCCCACTGGGGTGTGGTCAATGTCGGAAGCGTCGATCTCTACACTCCATCTCTATGGCTGACGCGGAGCTGAAGCAGAAGGTCGAAGAGTTGATCGCCGCCAACCCCGTGCTGCTCTTTATGAAGGGCACGCCGGAAATGCCGCGCTGCGGCTTTTCGATGCGGGTCGTGCAGGTGCTCGACTCGATGGACGTCGAGTACGGCGCGATCGACGTGTTGCCCGCTTTGCAGCCGCTGCGCGAAGTCACCACCGAGATCTCCGACTGGCAGACCTTCCCGCAGCTCTACGTCAACGGCGAGCTGCTCGGCGGCGCCGACATCGTCGAGGAGATGTTCGACTCGGGCGAGCTGGCCGAGGCGCTAGGCGTCGAGCAGCCCGAAGCGGTAACGGCGACCGCCCCTCCGGCGCAGTCGCCCCCACTTCAGATCGAATAACGCAACCCGACTTTGACCCCACTCTGGTGGGGTCAATCTCCGAAGCGTCGCGACTCAGACCGCTGCGTGCTCGGCTGCGTCCTCTTTCACTTGGAAAGAAGAGCCACAGCCGCAGGCGGCGACGACGTTGGGGTTGTTGACCTGGAAGCCGGCGCCCTGCAGGCCTTCCACGTAATCGACCTCGGAGCCGAAGACGAACTGCATGCTGACCTTGTCGACGATCACCGAGACCCCATCGACTTCGAAGACGTGGTCGTCGTCCTTGGCCCGGTCGAAGGCAAGCGCGTACTGGAAGCCCGAGCAACCACCGCCGCGGACGGCGACCCGCAGGGCCTGACCCTCGGAGTCCGCCTGGCCGGCGAGCAGCTCGGCGATCTTGCCGGCCGCCTTGTCGGTCAGGGCGATTGCCGCCTCGGGAGTGTCGCTGGTCGCGTCAGTCACTTCACAAAGTGTAGCGAGAGGTCTGCGAGAATCGCCTGCTTGAGTCCTCCCGCCGAAACTGCGGTCGTCTGCGATACGACGGCTTACCTTCCCAGCGAGCTCGTTGCTTCGCGGGGGATCGAAACGATCAGCCTCTACGTGGCGGTCGACGGGGAACAGAAGGCGGAGTCGGAGATCTCCGATTACGCCGCCTTCTACGAGCAGCTGCGCGCTTCCGAAGGGGGGGCTACGACGTCGCAACCTTCGGTCGGTGACTTCGCCGCCGTCTATGAGCCGCTGTTGGAGGAGGGTCGCGAGATCGTCTCGATCCATATCGCTTCCGGCATCTCCGGCACCTTCACGGCTGCTGAGCAGGCCCGCGCCCGCCTCAGCGAGGAAGGGAAGGGAGGGGAGCGGATCCAGATCTTCGATTCCCGCTCGGCCTGCGGGGGTACCGGGTTCTCGGTTCTGGCCGCCGCCGCCGCCGCCAAAGCGGGCGGCGACGGCGAAGCCGTGCTGGCCCGTGCCAAGCAGGCGCGCGAGGAGCTGAAGATGTGGTTCGCGATCGACACGCTCGAGTACCTGCGACGCGGCGGACGGATCGGCGGAGCCCGCGCCTGGATCGGCTCGGCGCTGAAGATCAAGCCGATCCTCACCCTGGAGGAGGAGATCACCCCGATCGAGCGCGTCCGCACCCGCGCCCGCTCGATCGAGCGACTACGCGACTACGCGCGCCAGCGCCACGAGTCCGGTCTCGACGCCTGGGTGATCCAGCACATCCAGGACCTGGAGACCGCCGAAGCGCTGGCCGAGGACTGCCGCGAGATCTTCGGCTGCGAGCCCGTCTACATCGACGAGGTCGGCCCGGTGATCGGTGCCCACGTCGGCCCCGGCCTGATCGGCGTCGGCAGCGTCTCGAAAGCCGTGCTCAGCTAACTACGCGCGAACGCCTTCGCGATTCCCCGACTCGCGGGGCACGGGCTGGGGCTTGAGGCGCACCGGAGTAGTGGAGAGGGCTTGAACGCGGAGGTCGCTCCAGGTGAGGCCTTCGCGGACCAGGGCCGGCAGGCCGAGCGCCACCGCCGTGGCGATCTCAACCGCCTGCAGGATGACTCCGTAGGCGAGGCCGTCCGCGGTGCTGACGCCGAAGCCCGTGTGCAGAACGCTGATCACGGCGAGCTGGAAGACGCCGATATTCGATGGCGTAGCCGGGACGACGGCGGTCACGTTCACGGCGAAGAGCACTGCGGCGGCAGCGCCGATCCCCGCCTGATCGTTGAGTCCGAGGGCCGCAAGCAGCGCCCAGCAGGCGGCTAGCTGGATCGCCCAGGCGCCGAGCTGCGCTGCCGCGGCGGCGCTGCCGCGGCGGGGGTTGCGGAAGACCCTCAGCCCGGCGCGCACCTGCACCAGGGCAGCGTGCAGGGCCGCGCCCATCCTGGCCAGGCGCCCGTTGCCGTTGCGGCGCATCAACGGCGGCCCGAGCAGGACGACGACGAGCAGGATCAGCGGCACGAAGCTGAAGGCGAAGAGCTTCTGCGTGCTCGAGTGGAAGAGATCGGTGGTGGAGACGATGATCACGCCGAGCAGCGCCAGGGCGACGATGTTGAGCACCGTTTGCGAGACGAGCGTACCGAGCAGGACGGGGAAGGTCTCGCGCATCCGCCCGATGCGGCGGGCGAGCGACATCGCGCGCGCCGGCTCCCCGAGCCGGGCGGGCAGCGTCGCCGACATCAGCACCCCGATCATCGTCGCCGAGGTGACGTCGCGGCGGCGCACGGGACGGCGTGGCAGCGCCGCGCGCACGATCCAGTACCAGGAGGCGGCGCGGAAGAAAAGCGAGAGCGCCATCAGCGCGCAGGCGACCAGGACCCAGGTGAGGTCGGAGCGGACGATGCTTTCGACCACCTTGTCGACGCCGATCTTCTGCGCGGCCAGCGCGGTCAGGCCGACCCCGGTCAGACCCGCCGCGGCGAGGCCGATGCGGCGGGCGATCTTGCGCTTGCGCTTGGCGGGTTGGGCGGGCGCCGGGTCGAGCGAGGGAAGTCGCTGCGGCGGATTCGGCCGCAGGCCGTCGGCGGGCCTGATCCCGGCCCAGTGGGCGGCGCGCTCCAGCGCCCCGACCGGTGCCGGCGCGGTCATCGCCCGCTCGTAGACCGCCGTCACCCGGTCGGCGACACGCGGCCAGGCATAGCGCTCCGCGCTCCACCGCGCTGCCTCGCCCATCGCCGCAAGCCGCTCCGGCTCGTGGTGGGCCCGCTGCAACTCCTCGGCGAGCCGCTGCGCGTCGCCGGGGGGAACGAGAACGCCGTCGAGGCCGTCGGTGACGACGTCGCTGTAGCCGGCGATAGCGGAGGCGATCGCCGGCGTTCCGGCCGCAAAGGCCTCGGTGAGGACCATGCCGAAGCTCTCCCCGGAGAGAGAGGGCGCGCAGAGAACGTCGGCTTCGTGCAGGGCGCGGTGCAGGTCGTCTCCGGAGACGCGGCCCCGCACGTCGATCCAGCGCATCACCTCCGGATCGGCGAGGTAGCGCATCACGTCTTCCTGCTCGGCGCCGATCACGGTCAACCGGCTGGGAACGTGCTCGACCAGCGCCCCAAAGGCGGCGAGCAGGATCGGCAGGCCCTTGCGCTCCTCCGGGCGGCCGACGAAGAGAACCCGCAGCTCCTCACCAGCGGGCTTCGGATCCTTTGGAGCGGCGTCGATATCGACGCCGTTCGGGATCACCTCGTAGTGGCCGCCGAACCAGCGGCGCCCGGTCCAGGCGGCGGCCTCGGAGACCGCGATCCGGGCTGAGAGGCGGTTGAACATGCGCCGGGCGCCCAGCGCGCTGGCGATGTGGTTTGGCAGCGGTTTGGTCGAGTAAGCGTGGAAGGTGCCGACCGCCGGGGCGTCGGCGCCGAGCGCGGCGTTCCAGCCGACCAGCGGAACCAGCGGCTCGTGGACGTGGACGACGTCGTAGTTGCCCTGGCTCAGCTCGCGCCGCGGAGCGAGTACTCCGCCGGCCGGGAACGGGGCAAGGTTCGAGATCGCCCCGTTGGACGGGAAGCCGGCCGTGCGCCCGAGTGGGATCAGGTAATCGGGAATCTCTCGCGTCTCGGGAGCGGCACGGTGCAGCGCCCGGCTGAGGCGACCGGGTGGGTCGAAGGGGGCTAGCACGCGAACGTGATGACCACGACCGAGGAACTCCTCGGCGAGGGCCTCCACGTGTCGGTTCACGCCGCCCTGGTAGGACCAGGAATATGGCGAGACGAGTGCAATCCGCACGAATAGCAAAGGGTAGTTGATTCCTCAGAGGTGACCCCGTGCGTGCCTACGCAGGTCGCTCGCTCCACGCAAAGGCCGCGAAAACCAGGACGTAGGCGGCACCGATCTCCAGCAGCAGCGCCCCGGAGTCGTTGGCCAGCGTGCCGACGACGGTTGCCGTAACCGCCCCGATCAGGCCGGCGCGCAGGGCGGGCACCGGGCGCAGCAAGGCGCCCAGGCGGGCACGCCGAAGCCAGGTGAGGACGGCGAGCGCGGCGATCACGGGAAGGAAGAAGAAGACGATCGGTCGCGTGAAGCTGTGTGTGGAGAGCTGCAGGCGGCGCTGGGCGACGTCGGCCAGGTCACCGAGCCCGCCCGCGTCGAGGACGGAGCGGGTGAAGTGGGCATTGGCGCCCGAGACGAGGTCGGCGAGGGCAATCAGCGCCAGCACCGCGAACGGGGCGGCGGCGACGAGAAGGGCCGAGCGTCGGCGACGTGCCGCGATCGTCGCGGCGGCGACCGCGGCCCCGGCGGGGAGCACGATCGCCGCCCCCACGTCGGCCCCGAAGCGCCCCGTGGCGAAGATCAGCGCCGAGAGGACGCCCGCGAGGAGAAACGCCGCGGCGCAGCGCCGATCGCCGAGTCGCGGCGCGAAGCCGGCGATCGCGGCGCCGGTTCCGGCGATCACGAGCACGGCAAGCAGCGCCTCGAGCTCGTTGCCGATTCCGTAGAAGCGGACGCCGAGTCCCGGATTGGGACCAAGCAGGGAGAGCGAGGTGAGGGGGGAGCCGGCGATGACGTCGATCGCGTAGGCGGCGATCACCAGGGCCGAGGCGACTGCGAGGGCGCGCAGGCCCGGGAGGAAGACGAGCGTCAAGGCGGCGAGCAGGGGAGTGCCGAACATGATCAGCAGCTGTTCGGTCTCGCGGCTCGGATCGAACGCCGCCCCCGCGAGCAGGAGCAGCGGCAGGTAGACGACGCTGAGGCCGGCCAGCCGCACGGCCACGCGCTCGACCCGACTTGAGCCGACCAGCGCGGCCAGGCCGAAGATCGCCAACCAGACCAGCAGGCTGACCCCGATCACCGGCCCCCGCCGCTCCGAGATCACCGCCATCCGCGCACCAAGCGATTCGATCGCCGCCACATCGACCGTGCCCTGCGTCCGAATTGCCTCCCCGGCCATCTCGGACGGCACCGCAATTCCGTACCTGCCCAGAATCGTTGGAGCGATATCGGTCGACAGCACATACCCGTCGGTCCGAGTGCTGTCCGAAGTCAGATCCCCGTCGAACCCGTCCCCCGCGATCCCAATCGCCAGCGCCTCGTCCTTCGCCGGCGGCGCCTGCGCGATCGCGATGACCAGGCTGTTCCCTCGCAGCGCACGAACAGCTTGCCCCAGTTCCCCAAGACCCACATGCCGGACCTGGCACCCAGCCCCATGCTCGGCCAGCATCTTTGCCAGCAACCCCGGCACAATGTCCGCCGGCGCCGATTCCGCCCGCTCTATGACCGCTCGCGAGTAAGCAGGACCGCAAATCCCGCCCCCAACATCTCGCGGAAGCTCCGAGTCATAGAGCGAATCGAACACCCGATTCCCCTGGCTGACGTCGAGATAGGTCTGCTCCGCCGGCACGCTTCCGAGCCCAGCGCTCATCAATCCCGGCGAAACCCCCCGAACCTTCGCAAGCTCTCCGACACTTGTGCCCCTGGGAAGCAGAGCCACGGTCACCTGGGTTGACGATCCCTTCGACCCCGTGAACGGGGGCCGGGTGGGGGTCGGAACGTCTTGTACTTTTTCGGCAGCAGAATCGCGGCCAGCCGCTGACGCTTCACCGAAAAAGTTAAGTGGAGACCCCCACCCGGCCCCCGCCAAGAGACCAATAGCTATCGTCAACCCAATGGCCGACCGCACTTTCGCCAAGTTCACATTTTTCAAGGTCGATCCCGCCTGGCGCCGCCGCGACGCCGAGCTGCGAGCCGCCGACAAGCAGGAGTTCCTCGCCGCCTGCGAGGACTTCGCCCTCGATCGCTCGTTGCGCGCCTACTCAACCATAGGAACGCGCGGCGACGTCGACCTGGTGCTGCTCAGCCAGAGCCCCAACCTCGACGACCTCCACACCTTCCACGTCGTGCTCGGCCAGAGCGGCCTGGCGAAGTGGACCGAGACACCCCATTCCTTCCTCTCGATGACCAAGCGCTCGCCCTACTCCGAGGAGGGGGCGCGGCCGGAGATCTGCACCTCCGAGCGCAAGTACCTCTTCCTCTATCCGATGGTCAAGCAGCGCCGTTGGTACGGGTTGCCACCGGAGGAGCGCGGCCGGATCATGAAAAGCCACATCGAGGTCGGCCGGCGCTACCCGGAGATTACGATCAACACCTCGTATTCCTTCGGCCTCGACGACCAGGAGTTCGTGGTCGCTTTCGAGGGTGACGACCCGGGGATGTTCCTCGACCTGGTGCAGGAGCTGCGCCCGACCGAGTCGAGCGAGTACACGGAGCTCGAGACCCCGATCTTCACCTGCGTGGCGCTCTCGCCGCGCAAGGCGCTGGACGCGCTCGACGGCGTGCCAAGCGCCGTGGCCGCGGGAGCATGACCACGGGAGCGCTCAGTTACGCGATCGACGAGCAGGACCACCTGATCAGGGTGGACGAGGGCTACTACCGCTTCGCTGAGGAAAACGGTTGGGCGGAGGCGGGAAGCAGTCTCGGCCGCTCGCTCTGGGACTACGTCAGCGGGAGTGAGCTGGTCAAACTGCAGCGCCTGCTGATCCGCCGGGTACGCGACGAGGTGGGAGACGTCGAGCTGCCCTTTCGTTGCGACGGGCCGGGGGTGCGGCGGGCAATGAACATCCGCATCGTCGCCAGGCCGGGTGGCCGGATCGTGCTCTTCTCGGCGCGGTTGCGCTCGCAGGAGGAGCGGGACGTTCCCCAACCGCTGCTCGATCCCGAGACGCCGCGCGGGGAGGAGATCGTCGAGATGTGCGGTTGGTGCGATCGCTTCGAAGTCGATGGCGAGTGGCTCGAGGTCGAGGAGGCAGCCAGGCGTTTAGAGCTGTTCAACCGCCCCGAGTTGCCGGCGCTGAGCCACGGAATCTGCCCCGACTGCAACGAGATGCTGCTCGCCGCGTAGACGCGCGACGCCCCGAGTTCCCTATTCTTTCGCGCTCGCCATGAGCAAGATCGGAACCGAAGAGACCCCGCTGCGCGTCGCCATCGTCGGTGCCGGCCCGTCCGGCTTCTACGCCGCCGAGCACATCCTCAAGGATGGCGACCTGCACGCGCAGGTCGATCTCTTCGATCGTCTGCCGACCCCCTTCGGGCTCGTCCGCGGCGGGGTCGCGCCGGACCACCCCAAGATCAAGTCGGTGATCCGCGTCTACGAGAAAACAGCGGCGCGCGAGGGCTTCCGCTTCTTCGGCAACGTCAAGGTCGGGCACGACATCGAGGTCGAGGACCTCGAGCGGCTCTACCACGCGATCGTCTTCACGGTCGGTTGCGAGACCGACCGCCAGCTCGGCATTCCCGGCGAAGATCTGCCCGGCAGCCATGCCGCCACCGCCTTCGTCGGCTGGTACAACGCTCATCCCGACTACGCCGATGAGGAGTTCGACCTCTCCTGCGAGCGCGCGGTCGTGATCGGCAATGGCAACGTGGCGATGGACGTGGCGCGCATGCTGGCGTTGACCGATCGCGAGCTGCGCCAGACCGATACCGCCGACCACGCGATCGAGCTGCTCGACCGCAGCGAGATCCGTGAGGTCGTCGTGCTCGGTCGCCGCGGCCCGGTCCAAGCCGCCTTCACCAACCCCGAGATCAAGGAGCTGGGGGAGATGGAAGACGCTGACGTGATCGTCGATCGGGCCGACGTCGAGCTCGACGCGGCCAGCGCCGCGTACCTCGAGTCCGAGGAGGCCGACAAGACCACGCGCGTCAACGTCGAGACGCTGAAGGAGTTCTCCCAGCGCACCCCCGAGGGCAAGCGCAAGCGGATCGTCTTGCGCTTCCTCGCCTCCCCGGTCGAGATCAAGGGCGACGGCAAGGTCGAGGAGATCGTGATCGGCCGCAACGAGCTGGTCGAGGAGAACGGCACCCTGCGCGCCAGGGACAGCGGCGAGCGCGAGGAGCTGGAGTGTGGACTGGTGCTGCGCTCCGTTGGCTACACAGGCGTGCCGATCGAAGGCGTTCCCTTCGACGAAAGGCGGGGGCTGATCCTCAACGAGGGCGGTCGGGTTCTCGATTCCCACGACGCCGGCCACAAGGTCGGGCACTACACGGCGGGGTGGATCAAGCGCGGTCCCTCCGGCGTGATCGGAACCAACAAGAAGGACGCGCTGGAGACTGTCACGCATATCTTCGCCGACGTCGAGTCACAGACCTTGCTGAGCCCGGAAAGCCCCGACCCTGGGGCGGTCGAGAGCTTGCTCGAGGAACGGGGCATCCGTTACGTGAGCTTCGAGGATTGGCAGGCGATCGATCAGGCCGAGGTGGGTCGCGGCGAGCCGCACGGCCGGCCGCGGGTCAAGTTCGTACGGGTCGAGGAGATGCTCGCGACCCTCGGCGAGCAGGTTTCCCGCTAGCCCCCCAGCCATCGCTCAGCAAAACCCGTTCGCGTAGCGATTGCGGAGCACTCAGGTTGAGCTGTGTTTTGTGATTAGCAGACAGCTGTCTGCATCCTCCTACTCCGCCATACCAGCGAACGGCCGCCGTTTTCAATAGGGTGGGCCATGCTGACGGCATTTCTTTACAAGACCCCTTAGTTACCCAAATTCTCAGAGGATGCAAGCCGACAGCACAATGCCGCCTGCGCGGGTTCGAGCCGGTGGAGCGGTGCTCTCGCTCATCGCCGCGCCGCTGAGTGTGCCGATCCTGCGTGCCCACCTCGACGGGCCCCTGCGGCTTCCCGACCTGCGCGAACGCATTGGCGGCGCGGCGCAGACGACCCTTCGCGGCCAGGTCGGCAACCTGCGCGGAATCGGGGCGCTCGAGCGGCACGTGCGCGGCGGCATGCCCTACACGGTCGAGAACGAGCTGACCGAGGGCGGGAGAGGGGTGCTCGAGGTCGCCGCAGTCGTCGAAGCCTGGCTGCGGAGTGCGCCTCAGGGCACGATCGTGCTCGGGAGCGAGCCCGCGAAGGGGGCGCTACGCGCCCTGATCGGGGCTTGGGGTTCGACCATGCTGCGCGCGCTCGCGGCCCGCCCGCTCTCGCTCACCGAGCTGAGCAGTGTGATCAGCGATCATTCCTACCCGGCGCTGGAGCGGCGGCTGAGCGCAATGCGCGCGGCTCGACAGGTCGAGCCAAGGCCGAACGGCGGGCGGGGTGCCAAGCCCTACGCGGTGACCGACTGGACCCGCCACGCCGTTGGCGCACTGGTTGCCGCGGGCAAGTGTGAGTGTCTGCATTTCTCCGAGCAGGCGGAGCCGCTGACCCGACTGGACATCGAGGCGGCGTTCCTGCTCGCGGTGCCGTTGGTGGGCCTCGAGGTGACGCGCAGCGGTTCCTGCTTGCTCGCGGTTGACACCGGCAATGGCCAGCGCGCCGAGTTAAGCGATCGTCTCGCCGGCGTCTATGTCGAGATAGAGGAAGGTGAGGTGGTTTCCTGCAGCTCGCGTCTCGAGCAGAATCCGCCCACTTGGGTATTGGGCTCAATCGAGTCGTGGCTTGACGCGATCCTGGAGGGGAAGCTCGAACGCTTGCGCATCGGTGGAGACGATCGGGGGCTGGCCGAAGCCTTGATCGAGCGCCTGCACACCTCTCTCTCGCCGACGAGTTAACCGTCATCTGGAAGCAGCCGAGCAGCCAGCGCTGCAAGATCGAGCCACTTCCGGCCAGGTGCCCTGCACGCTCCGTAGTAGAGATTGAATCCGTCGACGTAAACGATCGTTCGCACGGTCGAGGCCTCGGTTTGGCGCTTGGCTTGCGCCTTTACGCGCGCGCGGCTCAATGACTTGCTGGTATTTGCAGGGGAAAGAGCGCGATATTTGGAATCCAGAGTTAGGGGTTTAGTGTGAATAATCTGTAGCTCTTGACCGCGAAATCGCGGCCTGTTATTCAATGCAGCGCCTGAGGCCACGAAGGGGAGCCGGCAAGCGGATGTGGCGCTGACCGAACGGACTCGGGGCACCTTCCTCCCAGTCGCCGAAAAAGGCTGGGTATAGCGGCGCAAGCCAACGGTCGACCCCCCATCGTCGTCAGCAGGGGGGCGAGCAGCGGGCGCTGGGGCGGAGTCCGATCGGTTCCGTCCCCCCCGCCGCGCCTGCGAATTTGCGGGCGCACGATGCGGCTGACATACGGGTAGACGAATGAGGATGTCGCGCCGGAGCCCCCAAGTGAGAGGAGGGGCCCCGGCGCTAACCGTAACTCAATGCCTCGCGGGAATACCCGCTTGGCTCACAGAGCATAGAACGCAAATAGCGTAGTTTCCAGCCGGTACGACCGAAGTTCCTCCTATTTGCGAGGCTCGGCTGGCAGCAGCACGCCACCACGCTCCGTGCCGGCGATCAGTTCATCCGGGGCACTTTCCTCCGGTATGAAGCCTGATTTCATCCCGAAATACACGGCCTGGGGATGGTGGGCGACGATCGCGACCGTCGATTGCTCTGGCATCACCGCGTAACCGTCCGAAAGGGTCATTCCGATCGTCTCGAGATCGAGCAGCCGCCACACCTTCGTGTGCTCGGATTGGTCGGGGCAGGCCGGATAGCCCCAGGAATAGCGCCGTCCCTGGTCCAGTGGAATTCCGAGCTCGCGACGTATTTGCGAGTGAAGCCACTCGGCCAGGCCCTCGGCTGCCTGTACCCCGATGCCGTGGACGTACAGCTGCTCGGCAAATTCACCTTCCCGCTCGAGGCGTTCGATCAACTCGGTTACCTGTGGTCCGACGGTGACCCCCTGCAGGGCGACGACGTCGCGCTCGCCGGAGTCGAGCGGCCGGAAGAAGTCGGCGAGGCAGATGCGATCGTGCTTGGGCTGGCGCGGAAAATCCAGCCGTGCGAGCTCGCTTCCCGGATCCTCGGGATCGAATACGACGAGCTGGTTGCCCGCGGCATTGCAGGGGAAGTAGCCGAGGCGGGCGCGCGGGTGCAGGTAGTCCTGCTCTCGCCACATGCGCTCCAGGCGAGCCTCGAAGCCCTCCTCCTCGCCGTTGCCCTCGACCAGTTCGCGCCAAGCCTCGCCCTTGACGCCACGGCCGCCCCAGTGCAGCTTGAAGAGGACGTGACGGTCGAGGTAGGGGAACACCTCGTCGAGATCGACGTCGATCTCCTCGACGCCCCAGAAGGGCGGCTCGGGGAGCGGCACGTCGGTGCGAGCCGTGGAGCGGGTGCTGTCGTCGCTTGTCGGCGGCCCGTCGTCCACCACGGCCGGTTTCTCGCGCAGCTCTCGGGCCTCGCCACGGATTCGCTCGACCAAGGCCGCCCGCGCCTCGGCGTCAACCAGCGCGTCCATCGTGTCCAGCCCCTGGAAGGCGTCCTTGCAATAGAAGACGCCGGGCTCGTAGACCTCATCGGAGTCCTTCCCGTGCGGGTAGAGCGTACGGCGGCCGAAGTCGCGGTTGATCGCCGCGCCGCCGATCAGGACCGGGAAGGTGAGGTTGCGCTGGTGCAGCTCCTGCACGCAGATCGGCATCTGCTTGGAGGTGGAGACGAGTAGCGCCGAGAGGCCGATCGCGTCGGCCTCGTTCTCCACCGCGGCCTCGATGATCGTGTCGACCGGCACCTGCTTGCCGAGGTCGATGACCGTATAGCCGTTGTTGGTGAGGATCGTGTTGACGAGCGACTTGCCGATGTCGTGCACGTCGCCGAACACCGTCGCGATCACCACCTTGCCCTTGGTGTGACCGTCGATCCGGTCGAGGTAGTTCTCCAACTGGGCGACGGCCCGCTTCATCACTTCCGCCGACTGCAGGACGAAAGGCAGGATCAGTTCTCCGGCACCGAACTTGTCACCGACCTCCTTCATCGCCGGCAGGAGGACTTCGTTGAGCGTGGGAACCGCGCCGATCTTCTCCACCGAGCGGTCGATCCACTCCTCGACCCCGTCCTTCTTGCGACGCAGGATGTGCCAGTGCAGGGCCTCCTCGGGCTCCATGCCCTCGGTCGGGTCGCCAGCCTCCTCGGCGATTTCGTCTCCCTTCGACTCGAAGTGGGAGATGAAGCGCTCCAGGGCGTCATCGCGCCGGTTGAAGACGAGGTCATCGGTCAGCTCGCGCTCCTCGGTGGAGATCTCCGAGTAGGGCGTGATGTGGTTCGGGTTGACCATCGCCAGGTCGAGCCCGGCCTCGACGCAGTGGTGGAGGAAAACCGAGTTGAGCACGGCCCGGGCCGGTGGCGAGACGCCGAAGGAGACGTTGGAGACGCCGAGCGAGGTCTTCACTCCCGGGATCTCGGCCTTGATCCGCCGGATGCCCTCGATCGTCTCCACCGCCGAGGGCTTCCACTCCTCGTCGCCGGTGGTGAGCGTGAAGGTGAGTGCGTCGAAGATCAGCGCCTCGGGATCGAGCCCGTGCTCCCCGCAGGCCAGGTCGCGGATGCGCTCGGCGATCTCGACCTTGCGCTCGGCCGTCTTCGCCATCCCGACCTCGTCGATCGTCAGCGCGATCAGCGCCGCGCCGTGCGCCCTTGCCAGCGGCACCACGACGTCTGCCTTGTCGCGGCCGGCCTCGAGGTTGATCGAGTTGACGATCGCCCGCCCCGGGATCTGCTCGAGCGCCGCTCGAATCACCTCCGGCTCGGTCGAGTCGACCTGAATCGGCGCCGGCTGCGTCAGCGAGATCCGCTTCACCACTGCCGCCATCTGCTCGTCCTCGTCCTGGCGCTCGGTCAGCGCGACGCAGACGTCGAGCACGTGGGCGCCGCCTTCGACCTGATCTTCGGCGACCTGGACGAGGCCGTCGTAGTCGTCGGCCAACAGCAGTTCCTTTGCCTTTTTCGAGCCCTGCGAGTTGACGCGCTCGCCGATCAGGGTCGGGCGCGGCTCCTGCACCAACGGCGTCGAAGTCATCATCGAGGAGATCTCGATCGGGCCCGGCGCCGGGCGCTCTCGGGCGGCGCGCCCATCGACCTGCGCGCGGATCGCAGCGATGTGCTCCGGGGTCGTGCCGCAGCAACCGCCGACGATGCCGACGCCGTAGCGCTCGACGAACTCGCCGAGCGTCGCCGCCAGCGGCTCGGGCTTTTCGGGGAAGATCGTCTCGCCGTCCGGGCCCTGCAGGGGCAGGCCGGCGTTGGGGATGCAGTGGACAGGGGCGGGCGAGCTTTCGCCGAGGAAGCGGATCGCGTCGCGCATGTCCTCGGGCCCGGTCGAGCAGTTGAGGCCGACGACGTCGACGTCGAGCGCGGTCAGCGTCGTCAGCACCGACTGGATGTCGGTGCCGAGCAGCATCTTGCCGCCGTTCGGAAGCAGCGAGACGCTGATCTGCAGCGGCAGTCGCTGCCCGGTCGTGGCGAACGCCTCGCGGGCGCCGAAGATCGCGGCTTTGACCTCGAGGATGTCCTGCGCGGTCTCGATGATGATCAGGTCGGCGCCGCCTTCGACCAGGCCTCGCGCCTGCTCGGTGAAGACCTCGACCAGCTTGGCGAAGGAGATGTTGCCGAGGGTCGGGTCGGTGGAGGCGGGAAGGAACCCGGTCGGGCCGATCGAGCCGGCGACGAAGCGATCGTCGCCTGCCGCCTTGCGGGCGATTTCGGCGGCTTTGGTGTTGATCTCCAGCGTGTGCTGGCCGAGACCCCACTCGTCGAGCTTCAGCCGTGAGCCCTGAAAGCTGTCGGTCTCGACCACTTCAGCACCGGCTTCGAGCATCGAGGTATGAACGCCCTCGATCACATCGGGTCGGTTCAGCACCAGTGCCTCGTGGCATTTGCCGAGCAGGCCGCCGTAGTCCTCCTGGGTGAGGTCGAACTGCTCCAGGGTCGCGCCCATGCCGCCGTCGAAGACGACGACGCGCTCGCGCACCGCTGCTAGGTAGTCACGTTCGGCCATGAACCTAGAGAGGCTACCGGGCGGCCGCGTGGTGCTTTTGCGAGGGATTAGGCCGCGGAAGGAGGGTCGGGTGGCCCTGCTCTCTCGCAACTCGTCGTTGGGGAGTGCGGCGGCTATACGCCCCGAAGCGCCGCTCTCCTCCCGCGCAAAACGTTCGCAGGGCCACCCGACCCTCCTTCCGCGGCCTAATCCCTCGCAAAAGCACCACGCGGCCGCCCGGTAGCC
>JASLIG010000072.1 GCA_030152805.1 Solirubrobacterales bacterium | reverse complement strand
CGTCGGCACCGGCATGGTCGCCACCGCGGTGATCTTCTCCAGCGCCCTGCCGGCGATGTTCGGCACCTTCGTCAAGCACCGCTTCCAGAACACCTACGACGCGATCCTCGCCGCCCCGGTCGACGTCGAGGAGCTGGTCAGCGCCGAGATGCTCTGGATCGCCATCCGCTCCGGCACCTACGGCTGTGTGCCTCTGATCGTCACGATCGGCTTCGGCCTGGACCCCGCCTGGGGGATGCTCCTCGTCCCGCTCTTTTGCTTCGTCACCGCGCTCGGCTTCGCCGGCTTCGGCATCGCGATGGCGGCGACCGTGGCCAAGATCGACCAGTTCAACTACGTGACCGCACTCTTCGTCACGCCGCTCTTCCTCGTCGCCGGCACCTTCTTCCCGATCGACGGCCTGCCCGAGGGCGTCCAGATCGTCGCCCAGCTCAACCCGCTCCATCAGTTGGTCGAACTGGTCCGCGGCGGCGCCTTCGGCTTCGAGGCTGTCGACCTCGCCCGCTTCGCCTTCCTGCTCGCCTTCGCCCTGCTCACCTGGCGCGTGGCAATCAGCCGCATGCAGAAGCGCCTGATCGACTGAGCAACTGGATGTCGCACTTCCTGCCGCTATCCGACGGGAAGTGCGACATGAAACCGCAAACGTGGTCGATCGCTCGTTGCTGTCGCATCTCCTTCCGCTATACGGAGGGAAGTGCGACATCAAGTGGACCGTGCGCCCCGTCCTCCGAAGCAAAGTCACCGGGCGTGTCCGTCGCGGCTGGCTCGAGCCGGGCTCGCCTGCGGCACCCGCGGCATCCGCTTAAGGCTGCTTCCTTCCGGACCTGACCTGGTTCGCGTGCCTACGTCGCGCAGGACCCGGCCGTCAACACCACCCGTGGCGCACTGACCCCGACGGCCAGCCCCTCGGAACGGGATTCGGCCCCGCTAGAGCGGATTGCGGGTTACAGGGCACCGCTGATTCCCCGCCTAGCACGGTCCGCGACCATCGTATCTGGCCACGCCAAGCTGAGTTCGCACCTATTCGCCATATGCGCGAACAGGTGCGAACTCAGCAGGGGGGTGAGGTGGTTAGCGGCGGACCAGGCGGCGGGACTTGACCACGGTCGCGGTCACTTTGCCCGCGCGCACTTTCTGGCGGACCAGCAGGCGCTTGCGCGTGGCGACCTGCTCGCGGGCCTTGGGCTTGACGCGCAGCGCAATCAGCCGGGACTTGCCGCCGCGCAATCGGACCGTGCGCTTCGTCGTCGCGGGCCGGCCCTTGCGCAGGAGGCCTTGCGCCGTCGTTCGGCAGGCGTGGCCGGCTTCCCGCGGGCACTCGACCCGGACGAAGAGCCGCTTGCCTTTCAGCACCGCCGTGCCAGGAGCGGCCTGGCGCAGCAGGCTCTCTAGCCGCTGCGCGCTCAGCGCCGAGCCACCGGCTCGCTTTCCTTTTCTTTTGCCTTTGCCGGCACTGCTGCCTTTTCCATCAGAAGCGCTGAGCACGACGTTGTCGTAGTCGGCGCTGCCGCTGGCGAGGACGCTGGTCCCGGTCGTGTAGCGGCTGGTGATCTGCAGCTGGTATTCGTCGCCCGGGAACAGGGCTTCGGAGTCGATCGGACCGCTGCTCACGTTGGTCCAGGCGTTGGCGCCGGCCAGCGTCGTCGGCCCGATCACGGTCAGCGCTTCGCCACCTTCGCTGAGGTCGACGAGTCGGACCGAGTATTCGGCCGAGTTTCCCGACACGGCAAGCAGCTGATCGACGTTGGCGCGCCGGTCGAAGGCGAAGTCGACCGCTGTCGGTTCGTCGCCAGCGACCCCGTCGTAGGTGAAGGCCGGGCTTTGCCAAACGGCCGTCGTCGTACCCGCCACGGCCATCACCCCGGAGACGCCGGTGTAGGCCGAGCGGATGAAGCCGCCACCGTCGGCGCCCCCGCTCGCCTGGTGGCTGTTTTCGACGCTGGCGCAAAGCACCGGCGCCAGGCAGTTCCCTTCGTTGCTGGTCGAAGAGGTCCAGCCCGCGAGCCCGCCGCCGAAACCGCGCGCGTCGCTCGCCGGTGGGTACTTGCTGTCCGCCGCGCCAGCCACCGCCGGCAGCGCCAGCAACAGGCTTGCGAATGAGAGCGCGGCTGCTGCACCGGCGTGGCGAGTCAATGAAGAGCGCATCGGAATCCTCCTCTTCGCTCGGCGTTCAGCCGATTTGGCGAATACCTAATTCTTAGTACCCGAGACGATCGCCCTCGTGGTCCTCCGTGGACGAACGTAGGATCGCGCTGCGTGATCGACGTCGACACCTCTTCCTTCTTCGCGATCGTTCTGGTCGCGGCGATCGCGGCAACCACCGTTGCAGTCGTGCCCAAGGGCATGGCACCGCCGGTGGTCGTGCTCGAGCTGCTGCTCGGCATCCTGATTGGCCCGGAAGTCCTCGACCTCGCCCACTCCTCGGACTTCATCGACTTCTTCTCCAACCTCGGCCTCGGCATGCTCTTCTACTTCGCCGGCTACGAGATTGACTTCGAACGGATCAAGGGGGCGCCGCTGAAGCTCGGCGCCGCGGGCTGGGCCCTCTCGGTCGGGCTGGCGTACGGCATCGGCGGCCTGCTCGCCGCCGCCGGCATCGTCGTTTCCTTCCTCTACACCGGCTCGGCCCTGGCGACGACGGCGATCGGCACCCTGATCCCCATCCTCAAGGACAGCGGCGGGATCAAGACCCGCTTCGGCACCTTCCTCCTGGCTGCGGGCGGCGCCGGTGAGTTCGGGCCGATCCTGCTCGTCACCCTCGTCCTCACAACCGCCAGCCCGTTGCACGAGGCGGCGATCCTCGTCGCCTTCGTCTTCCTCGCCCTCGCCGTCGCCCTCGCCTCGGTCCGCCTCGCCTGGCGCGGCTGGCCGGCCTTCGAAAAAACCTTCGAGGCGAGCAGCCAGCTGGCGGTGCGGATCACCGTCGTGCTCGTCTTCGGCCTCGTACTGCTGGCCAGCCAGCTCGGCCTCGACGTCCTGCTCGGCGGCTTCGTCGCCGGCATGATCACCCGCGCCGCCCTGCGCGGCCACGAGCTGCAGGTCTTCGAGTCGAAGCTGACCGCGGTCGGCTTTGGCTTCTTCGTCCCCTTCTTCTTCGTCACCAGCGGCCTCGAGTTCGACCTCGGCGCGCTCGGCTCGGCCGAAGCGATCGCCAAGATGGTGCTCTTCCTCGGCCTCTTCCTAGTCGTCCGCGGCACCCCGGCCCTGCTGCTCTACCGCCGCGTCCTCAGCGCCACCGAGCGCCGCGCCCTCGCCTTCTTCTCCGCCACCGAGCTCCCCCTCGTGGTGGCGATCACGACGATCGCCGTCGACGCCGGCAAGATGCGCGCCACGACCTCCGCCGGCCTCGTCGGCGCCGCCATGCTCTCGACCCTGATCTACCCCTTCGTCGGCATCGCCCTGCAGAAACGGGCCATGGCCGAGGGCGGCGGCGAACCTCCAGCCGACGCGGCCCCAGCCCCCACCACCGCCTGATCCCCAACCCCGACGGCCACCTATGATTGACCCTCTCCCGGGCGCGTAGCTCAGCGGGAGAGCGCTCGCCTCACACGCGAGAGGTCGCTGGTTCGAACCCAGCCGCGCCCATCGGACTTCCCTATCTAGAGCCAAAAATCAGGGAGTGGTTCTAACCCAGTTCGAAATTTGGCTCTACAGCTCGAATCGCGAGACCAAGCGACTCGCTTGCAATCTCAATCTACATCCCGACCCGGCCAGAAGCCGTGGCGAAGACCCGCGACCGTTTGCTCGCCAACACCCGCAGGAGGCCGAACTCCTTGGCCTGGTGGGCGAGCGCAAGGTGGCAATTTCGAACCGAGAGGTTCAGCCAGGCTCGGCTCGGGCCTCAGAATCGTTTGGCTTGAGCAGCATGAGCGGCTCGACCTGGATACGACCGGCGATCTTTTCCAAGCTCCTAAGCGTCAGATTGCGCTCACCTCGCTCGATTCCTCCCATATAGGTGCGATGAACGCCAAGCATGTCGGCGAAAGCCTCTTGGCTCAGGCCCCGAGCCTTCCTATAGGCCCGCAGGTTGCGGCCCACGATGCGCTGAAGATTGGCCTCCACCGGGAGGACATTCCTCAATTGCTACTTGACAGTCTACAGACTGATAAGTAGCGTTTTAGGAACCGCCTGGTTCAGGTTTGAGAAGGGTCGTTCAGCAAACTCCCTCACCTGATCAGGCGGTCAAACTTCGCGCAGCAAGACCCAAGATTGGGCTCTGGCGAGCCTTTGAAAGATTTCAAGCTGCATAGCGTTGTCTTCGTATCGTCGGCCGATCCAGCCCTTTGCAGGTTCTACAGGCGTCCCCCTAGTAGTCCAAAGGAGACCGGGGGCCAGCCAGCACAGCCGACGTTTGCCCGCTAGCCTTATGTCTGACCGTACTCAATGTTATTTAGCAATCAATAGATGTCGCTCTTGCTTTATCTCACCGGTGGCCGAGAGCTGCGGCTGAATGCCGATCCAAGCGACTGGGCCTCTGCGTTTCACGACGCCCTCGCCCAAGACCAGGCAATCCAGATCGACGATCCCTCCGACGGGGGGAAGTTCGGAATCAATCCTCGGGCGATTCTTTACTGGAAGGCTGACGCTGATCCTGGGCTTGAGGCTGCTCAGACCCCACCTCGGTGATCTCCACCCTCAGGATTACTTCCTGCTGCTCGTCAAGGTTGCCGCCGAACCTCGTTGCGCCATTGATGTAGCCAAACGGGCCTTTCATGCGCGGGCAGACGGCGCAGAAGAGCGCTACTCCGACCATCACGATCACAATGCCCGACCATCTGAAGGATGCGAGGCAATACGCCACGACTACCAGGCATGCAAGTCCCAGCAGGTCGGTGCGCCAATGGCGCCATGAGACTCGCTTGCTCATAGCCGGCCCAAGGCCAAGGTCCCTCCCTAGATACTCAAGCAGTCCTATCTATAAACAAAAATATTCCCCGGGAATGTCTACCACACTTCCGGGCAGGGATCCCGCCGTGCGATTCCGAAGGGCTACTGAGGGAAACTAGGTTCGGTGGGCCGGCGAGATCCCGGCCCGACATGCGGTCTCGCCAGCACCGCGGGTCAGAACTCCTCTGGCGGATAGGCGAAGAGTTTCTCCGGACGACCAGGGCGGCTTCGCTCGAACGCCGTCAACGATACGACGGTGGTGATGGCGCTCTCACCGGACTCGGCTAGACGGCTGGCACTCTCGTCTTGGATCTCGAGAATCCGGCCGAAAAGAGCCTGGATTTCGGCTGAGATCTCACGCCTTCCTTGCTTGTCGACGCTGACGCAGTCCCACATAAGTGCGACATCGTCATCAGCCTCCATCCTCCCCGCGCGGAGTGACGCCAGCGTCTCGGCCACGATCGCCTGGATAAGGACGCTGATTACTTCGCGCCGCGCCTCGACAGGCATCTTCTGATAGGCATTATCGGAGACGTGCGGGGTGGCCAGCGCCCTGTAGAAGCGCTGGGTTGCATTGCGGACCTGTGCTGTTCCCGTTGGTTCGATACAGCCGCAGTCGAACAGCTCGCGCATGTGGTTGTTCACCAGCTGGGTGTCGAGACCGAGCATCTTGGCAATCTGGCTTGCGCTGTACTCGCCCTCGGCAAGGATCGCGAGCGCCTCGATCCGAGTGCCATTCCCGACCGCATAGGACACGGCCTCATCAGCCGGACGTTTGCGCTCCGATGCGGGCTTTCGCGTTATGGCTACTTTTTTCAAGCGGACCTCCCGTAAGCAAGGTTGACCCCGGCAATACAGCATACGGAGCCAAAAACGGCCTTCCGCTTTAAATATCCTTACTATTGGGCGAACCGTAACTCAACGCCTCGCGGGGAGGTGAGACCATGACCATCTCGTTGGTAAGGCCGATAATTCCGAGCCTGCAAGTCTTGAAGCATCGGTAAACGTTAGGCGCGCCCACGGGACCACGCCGGTCCCGTGGGCGCATCACGACCGGCGGCAAGAAGCGAATCCAACATCACCGACGAGTCTGGCCCTGCCGTTAGCCATCCTCGACGAGCTCGGTTCAAAGTTGAGGAACCCGAGTAGGTAGATCTTCGCTCGCCAGTGCAAAACAATCGTGACCTCGCGGATTAGCGGACGGTAGATGGTCTCCAGTACAGTCGCCCCAGATTCTCCAGACCTACCGAATCGGTCGAAGACACTACGTCAGTTGCCAGCTTTCGTTGGCCACAGTCCGTCGCATCGCGTCCTTCGACGCGGGCTAGCTCCAACTTTTGAGCCTTCCGCGCGCGCCGCTGCGGGGACTTGGGTTTGGTGGCGCGGCCTTTAGCGTTCCGGCTGCCTGCTCGGGGTGTCCAGCGCCTGGCGAAGGCCGCGGGGTGGAACAGACATGAGTTCGCCTGCGCCAGGACAGTCGGCCGAGATCGCTACACAGACTTTCGCTGAATTGCGTGCGGGTTGGGGTCAGGACACCGGAAAAACCTTCACCCATTCCCGGGGGGCGCATAGACCGGGACAGCGATGGATTGGGCTTTCCCAGGAGACGTGCAGGTGGGGGTATTCGGCGCCATGCCATGGGTCTCCATGCTCGGGGTAGCCGTTGTAGCCGACGAAGCGGATCGCCGGCACGAGCGGACAGGCGGGCGCGACACCGACGTCTCCGCAGCTTTCGATCCAGCCGAGGTCTTCGGCGGCGCGCCGCGCTGTCTCATCCCATCCATGCCCCGCAGCCGGAACCAGGTCCATCGCGGTCCCGTCTCCGTGGGTTTCGTGTCCAGCCTCGCGGGCGGCGCTGACACGCAGGTCATAGGTCTGCAAAAGCCAAACGGCGTCGAGCCATATGCGCGCGTCGACGGACTCGGGCGCCCCTTCACCGACCCAGTACTTGGCGGGAAGGGGCTTGAAGGCACGCGGCCCATACAGCGTCTGAACCCCGCGAAGGGCGGCGTTCCCGCTGCCCGGCGAGCACGTGCCTTCGACGCTCGCAGCGGTTGCGCCGCCGAATTTCTCGGCGTCGGCCAGGACGTCTTCGACGTACCACTCGGCATGGTTGTAGCCGAAGATCGCGTCGTGCCAGTTGCCGGGGGCGCCCAGGTGGCGCAGGAGTCGGGCGGCAGCAAAGATCGCATCCCAGGGGTTGTAGGGGTCCTTGACCCCATCCCCGTTGCCATCGACTCCGAAGGCTTCCCAGCTCGACGGCAGGAACTGCATCCACCCTTCGGCTTCGGCTGAGGAGACGCCGAGGTTCGTGCCAAAGCCGGTCTCCTCCCAGTTGATCGCGGCGAGGATCGCCGGCCCCCTTTGGCCGAGCCGATACTTCGCGACGGCCTGCTGGTAGATCGGGATCAGCTTGGCAGGGACTCCTTTGACGCTGCCCGTGAGAGCGCCTGCGCCTGCGCACCCGCCGGCTCCGCCGAAGGCGAGGGCGATGCAAACGGCTGCGAGGATCAGGCCGAAGAGCCCGACAACTGGCGCCGCGATCAGGGCGAGGAGGAGATGCGATTGATCGGCCTTGGCGCTCACGGGCAGAGGTGCCCGTCAGTCGCCGGCCGACAGCGCCCCGGCCAGTTCGCGCGCTAGCAGCCAGGAGGGCTGCCCGCGGCACCGGCAAACGAATGTTTGAGGCCCTCGGCGCGGCCTCGGCCGAACCTCGGAATCGCTCCTGAGGTTGGATCTGCGTGGGAGCGAAGTCCGCCAAGGCGGAGGGAGGAGCAAGGGGCGTTACCGCCGATCAATTCCGCGAGGCCGAGCGCGGCGCGAGGCTGATCCTCGCCAAAAACTTCTCGGCGGCTTGGATCACCAAGAACGCCAGGGACCTTCTCGCTCAGGCAAACATCGAGTACGCGGCCTGGCTGAAGGACAACCCGCCCGCGCGAAACCCGGTCGGCTGGCTTCTCAACTGCGTCTACTGGCGGGCCCAGAACCTGCTCGACGCGGAAAGTCGAAGGCCGCCCACGGCATCGCTCGATGCCGTCTTTCACCTGCCCGACGAATCGACGCCGGACCCTGAACGACAGGCGCTTGACCATGACCGGCAAAGCCGCCTGCAAGAGGCACTCAGCCATCTCCCCGAGAAGGAGCAAGAGCTGCTCGCGCTCGTCTACTACGAGAACCACTCGATCAGGGAGGCCGGCCGAAAGCTCGGCTGGCGAAAGTCGGCGGCCGATCGCCATCACAGGGCAGCGATGGAGAAAATGCTCGCCCTCGTCGGCGATCGAACCCTACTCAGCCCGGCCATCCTCGGACCCGCTGCCTGGGCCGTCCTCAATGCGGAAGGGCGGCGGTCCTTGCTCGCCCTTCGGGACCCCTTGCGCGAAGCGGTTGCGCTTGGAACCGAAGCGGCAAGCATCGCCGCGCATCGGCTCGGCGAGCTGGCGCGACGGCTCTCTCCCTTCGCCGATGCGGGCAACGCGGCTGCCGCCGGGGGAGGCGGGCGCGTCCTTGGCTACTGCGGCGCGACTGCAGGCGTGCTCGTCTGTGGCCTGCTCGGCTCGGGCGCCGTTGGTCCCGGGCTCGGGAGCTGGCTTCCCGACTCGACCGCGCCGCACAAGCCCCGCGCCGCGAATACGAGGAGAATCTCAAGCGCACCGATAGCGGCGCCAACGCCGAGCACACCTGAACTGGCGCTCCCGACACAGCCGGATTCGAGCCAGGCGCCCAAGGACACCGAGCCGGTGAAGCCAGCCGAGCGGCAGGAGCGCCGTTCACGCTCGCGCTTCCCGCGGGCGAGCGGCGAGCAGAGCGCAGACGAGTTCGGCGACAACAACTTTGGCCCGAACCGCTCGGCCGAAAGCACGGCGCCCGCCGAAGCGCCAGCGGAACCCGCACCCGCTCCGCCCCCACCGGGCTCCTCGCGCTCGCGCTCTGGCTCCCAGGCTGCGTCTGAGTTCGGCCTGTAGGGGTCCGCCGAGGAGGCTCCTTGAAATTGCCGGGGGCGCTGGGCGCCCGCTTCTGACGTTCGCCATCTGCACGCGCAAACAGGCGACAAAGGAGGCGAAAGGTGTTCCTCGCACAGCTAGCCGAGCTGCAAGCCCTCAAGGCCCTCGCGGCGGTCAGCGTCAACCCCAACCCCGGCGGGCTTCCGGGGGGCGACGCGGCGCAAAAGCTGATCAACGGCGCGGCGGCGTTCGGCCTGATGGCCTGCGTCGGCGCCGTGCTCTGGGGCGCGGCGCAGTGGGGCTTCGGCAGCCGCTCCAACAACTACAGCCAGGCCGACGACGGCAAGATGCGGATGCTGAAGGGCGTCGGCGGCGCCTTTGGCATCGGCGCCGCCGCGGCGGTCATCAACTTCTTCTTCGACGCCGGCACCGCCGTTCACCCCTAGCGATGCGACTCGCTATCGCGGTTCTCCTGGCCCTTGTCCTCGGCGTCTTGGTCGGGCGCGCAAGCGCTCCCTCCTCTTCTGCTTCTCCTGAAGCCGCTCTCCCCTCCCCCGGCCCCACCAACGAATCGGCCGGGGTGGGGATCGGCTTTTCTCGCACCCGCCAGGGCGCGATCCTCGCCGCGGGGGCCTACCAGGAGGCGTTTGCCGACAAGGCGATCTTGGGCAGGAAGGAGCTGCGACGGCGGATCGAAGTCGTCGCGACTTCCGACTTTGCCCCGGTCATGCTCGAAGCCAACCGGCCGGGCACCGAGCGCCTCGCCGCCGGAGCCTTCGGCGAAGAGCTGCGCGTGGGCGTGCCGAGCGTCTTTTTCGGCGTGCCGGTCTCCTACCGGCTCCTCTCCTATACGCCCGCTCGGGCGGTCGTCCAAACCTGGGGCTTCACCCTGCTCGGCAACGCCTCCTCGATCGAACCGACGGCGTTCTTCGGACTGGCCCGAACGGTCTTGGTCTGGACGCAGGGCGACTGGAAGATCGCCGACACCCGCGCCTCCTTTGGACCGACGCCGCGCATGGCCTTCGCGCGGCGCGGCGGCGAAGGGCTCAGCCTGCTCGAACTGACAGAGGAGCTGCACCGCTATGGCGTGGCTCCGTAGGCCCGGCGCCCTCCTCGGCGCCCTTGCCCTCGCGCTCGTGGTGAGTCTCGGCAATCCCGACCCGCCGGAGGCGAGGGCCAATATCGCCTGTGACGTGGGCGCCTCCCCCGTGGGAGCGGTCACCGGGGCGATCGGAATCGGCAACCCGGTCGGCGATGCCTGCGACGCGATCACCGACCCCGTACTCGGAGTCGCAGACGGCGTTCTTGACCCGCTGAAAGACGCGGCGGACTCGATCGGCAGGGGCGTCTTTAACCAGATCACGACCTGGGCCACCGATGGCGCGGTGTGGCTGCTGGGCGAAGTGGTCGAGCTGATGAACAAGACGACCTCGCCTGACCTGCTCAGCAAGGGATTTTTGCGCCAGTACCGCCAGATGGCGGCGATAGCCGTCGTGCTGGCATTGCTGATGCTGATCTTCGCCGTGATCGAGAGTTTGGGGCGCGGCGATGCGGGGATGCTCTTGCGGGTCTTCTTGGTGCATGTGCCGGTGGCGGCCCTCGCGACGAGCGCCGCCTACGTCGTGGTGCAACTGCTGATCGCGACGACCGATGGCTTCTGTGAGGCCATCGCCCATTCCACCGCACGCGATACGCGGGGCTTCTTTCAGGGCGCCGTCAAAGCGCTCGCCGAAGCGGGCGCGGAGGCGGGCGCGGTGGGCGGCGCGGCCTCGGGCAACGGGGCCGCGGGCGCCGCCGCGACAGCCGCCGCGGGGTCAGTGGAGGTACCGCTGTTCGTCGGCTTCATCGCCGCAATCGTCGCCGCCTTCGCCGCCTTCCTGGTCTGGATCGAGCTGCTGATGCGCGATGCGGCGATCTACGTCGTGGCCCTGTTCATGCCGTTCGCGATCGCCGCCTCGATTTGGCCGCGTTGGATGGGCGCGCTGCGCCGCACGGCCGAGCTGGTCGTGGTCATCGTCTCCTCGAAGTTCGTCATCGTCGCGATCGTCGCGCTCGCGACGAGCCTGCTGGTCAATACCGGGGGCAAAGTCGAGCACGTCCTGGCCGCAGGGGCGCTCTTGCTGCTCGCCTGCTTTGCGCCGCTGATGCTGTTCAAGCTCCTCCCCTTCGCAGAGGGAGCCCTTAGCTCCGCCTACAACCGCCAAGGCGCGGGCGGGACGGCGATGCGAACCGCCAGCTCTTCGATGCAGATGATGCGCCACGCGGCGCACGCCAACTGGGCCGCCAACGACACCAAGGGCGGCGGCGCGGGTGGCGGCGGTGCCTCCCATAGCTCCACCAAGGCAAAGTTCGCTGGAGCGGAGGGCGGCGGTGCCGGAGCCGATGGAGCTGCTGGTGAGGGTGGCGGCGCGGCGGGCGCCGTCGCTCTCCCCGTGGCCGCTGGCGCCTCGGCCGCCAAGGGGAGCAAGGCCGGCGCCGGACGCCTTGCCGGATCGGGCACCGCGCAGGCCAGCGCGGGCTCGGGCGACTCGGCCGGCGAGACAGGCGCGAACAAGAGCTCGCCGCCCCCGCGTCCCGGGCAAAGCGCCTCCGGCGAAGCGCCCCGAGCCTCGCCGGCTCGGCCGAGCTCTCAGGCAGAGCCGGCCGAGGCAAAGGGAGGCAAGGCTCCGGGCATGGAGAACAAACCGCCGCGCCCGAGCGCCGAGGGAGGCGCGGCAGGCAAGCCCCCGGGCGGGGGCAAAGCATGAGTGGGCGCCGCTACCGCTTCGGCCCGCTGGAGAAGCGGGCCATCGTCGGCCCGCTCGACTTCGGCCAGGTCGCGGCCCTGGCCGGCGCCGCCGCGCTTGGGCTCGCCGCCTTCTACGCCCTGCGCTCCTGGATTGGCCTCGTGGTGGCGCTGGTCTTGGTGGGCACTTCGGCGGCGGCGATCCTGGCGCCGTTTGAGGGGCGCACGCTGGAGGCGTGGGCGCCGATCGGGATCCGCTGGGCGCTGCGCACGCGCGAGCAAAAGCGCGGCTATCGCTCACGGGCTCCGGGCGGGGGCTTTCGCCACGGCGGCGAGGGCGCGGCGATCGGGGAGAGCTCCCTGCCGCGCGAGCTGGTGGGCCTGCGGATGCTCGAGGTCCCATACGGCTCCGATCGCGTCGGTGTCCTTCACGACCGCGCCGCCGGCACCTACACCGCCGCGCTTGCCGTGCGGGCAGGCGCCTTCGGCCTCCTCGACGGCGCCGAGCAGGAGCGAAAGCTCGACGCCTGGGGCTCGGTCCTCGCCAGCATGGCGCGGGACGGCAGTCCGGTCCGCCGGCTGCAGTGGATCGAGCGGACCTTGCCCGCGCCCGGCGATGAGCTGGCCGGCTACCTGCAGGCCGAGCGCGATCGGGCGGTGCCGCTTGAGTCCGGCCTGGTCGCCTCCTACATCGAGCTGGTCGAGTCGGCGGCTCCCGCGACTCAAGAGCACGAGATCCTGCTCGCCCTGCAGGTCGACGAGCGCCGCGGCGCCCGCGAGCTGCGCCGACTGGGCGGTGGCGAGCGGGCGGCATGCGAGCTGGTCCTGCGCGAGGCCGAAAGCCTCGCCGAGCAGCTCTCGGTCGCGGAGGTGACGGTGTTCGGGCTTTTGCGCCCGCGCCGCTATGCGGAGGCGATCCGCGACGCCTTCGACCCCTTTGGCCACCAGGGAAGGGCACGGGCGGGACTCGGCGAGTCCGATCGGGCGGGAGTCGATCCGGCCCTGATGGGTCCCCAAGCCGATGAGGCGAGCTGGAGCGCCTACCGCACCGACTCCGCCCACCACACGACCTACTGGATCGCGAGCTGGCCGCGCAGCGACGTCGGCCCGGCCTTCCTGACGCCGCTTCTGATGCAGACGACGACGCTGCGCACGGTCGCGGTCTGCATCGAGCCGATCCCCCACTCGGTCGCCATCCGCAAGGCCGAGGCGGCACGTACGGCCGAGGTCACCGAGGAGCTGCAGCGCGAGCGCCAGGGTTTCATGACCACGGCGCGCATCCGCCGTCGCCAGCAAGCGACGGCGCGAAAAGAGGAGGAGCTGGCAGACGGTCACGCCGAAATGCGCTTCGCGGGGTTCGTCACGGTCTCGGCTCGCTCCGCCGCAGAGCTGGAACGCACGGCGACCGAGGTCGAGCACGCCGCCGCGTTCTGTCGCTTGGAGCTGCAACGTCTCTACGGCGAGCAGGAGGAGGGGTTTACCTTCACCCTGCCGCTCGGCCGGGGGCTGGCGTGAACCTCTTGGGGCGCGGCAACTACCGCGCCGAGCGGCCCGGCCACACGGCGACGACCGCCCACTTTCAATCGGCCTATCCTTTCCTCGCCGAGGGGGGCCTAGGCGTCCCCGGCACCTACATCGGCCGCGACGCCTGCGGCGGCGCCTTCCTCTTCGATCCCTGGGAGGCATACGAAGCGGGCGTCCTCTCGGGGCCGAACATGCTGGTCGTCGGCCAGCTCGGGCGGGGCAAGTCGGCCCTGCTGAAGACCTACATCGCCCGCCAGCACGTCTTCGGCCGGCAAGCCTGGGTGCTCGATCCCAAGGGCGAGTACGGACCGCTTGCCGAGGCGCTCGGCGGGACGGTGATCGCGCTGGTGCCGGGCGGCTCGGTTCGGCTCAACCCGATCGACTCGCGGATGGGCTGGGAGGCACAGCTCAGTCTCCTTCGCTCGGTCGCGGCGGCGGCCCTCGGGCGCAAGCTGAGCCCAGAGGAGGATGCCGGCCTGCGGGTCGCGCTGAAGGTGGTGAGCACCGAGGCCACCGAGCCGACCCTGCCGCAGGTGGTCGAGGCGCTGCTTCACCCCAGCGAGGCGATGACGGCTGAGCTGGTGATGGGGCTGGCGGACTTCTCTGAGAAGACCCGCCAGCTCGCCCTGGCGCTGCAGCGCCTCTGCCACGGCGATCTGCGGGGCATGTTCGACGGGCCGACCAGCGCGGGGCTCGACCTCGACGCTCCCCTCGTCGTCCTCGACCTGAGCGCCGTCCAGGACTCCGCGGCGCTGGGCATCCTGATGACCTGCGCGGCGGCCTGGCTGCAGGGCATGGTCTTGGAGCGAAAGCGCCTCACCGAGGCGGGAGGGCGCGACGGCGCGAAGTTGATCGTGGTCGTCGATGAGGCATGGCGGATCACCGCCGACCTCGGGGTAGCCGAATGGCTTCAGTCCTCGTTCAAGCTGAGCAGGGCCTGGGGCGTGCAGAACATCATCGCCCTGCATCGGCTCTCCGATCTCGGCGCCTCGGGCGCCGCGGGCTCCCGCGAGGCGCGGATCGCCGAAGGGCTGATCGCCGACGCCGACACGAAGGTGATCCTCGCCCAACCGCCCGACCAACTGGAGGGGCTGCGGAACTTCCTCTGGTTCACGGCAACCGAGGCGGAGCTCGTGCCGACCCTGCGGCGGGGCGAGGCGCTTTGGCAGGTAGGTCGGCGCTCCTTCCTCGTCCAACACCGGCACTCGACCTATGAGCAGAAGATCGTCGACACCGATGCGCGGATGGTGCGCCACCGCGAGCCGGCCGGGGCGGGCGCGTGAACGGCCCCGCCCTCCTCGCCGCCGGGGTCCTGGGCGGGGTCACGCTCCTCGTCCATTTGCTCGACCGCCACATTCGCGAGGGCTCCGGCAGGCAGCGAAAGGCGCAAGGCGCCCGCTGGGCGCGCAAGCGCGACCTCCGCCATCTGCATGTGCGGGAGGCCGAAGCGGGACGGCTGACGCTGGGGCGCCACGGCCGCCGCCTCATCGCCGGCGAGGACCGCGCCTCGGTCGTCGTCGTCGGCCCGACCACGATCAGCCTGAAGACCTCGGGGTTCGCGATCCCCGCGCTCTTGGAGTGGCAGGGGCCGGCGGTGGCGACGTCGGTCAAGAGCGATCTGCTCTTGCGGACGATCGCGCGGCGCCGCTCGCTAGGGCGGACGATGGTCTTCGACCCGACCGGCCTCACCGGGATCGAGTCGGTGAAGGCCACGCCCCTCTCGGGCTGCGGGAGCTGGCACGGGGCAAAGCGCGTCGCCCACCGGCTCGCCAGCTCGGCGCGCTCGGGTGGGGCTAGCGGCCTCGAAGACGCGGACTTTTGGTACGAGGCGGCGAAGAAGCTCTTGGAGCCGCTCTTGTTCGCCGCTGCCTCTAGCGGCGGCTCGATGGCGGACGTGATCCGCTGGCTGAACGACGGCGCGGAGGCCGAGCAAGAGGTGACCGCCCGCCTCATCGAGACTGGATCGGCGGATGCGCTCAGCGCATGGAACGCGAACTGGAATCGCGAGGAACGCCAGCGCAGCTCGATCTACACGACGGCTGAGACGATCCTGGCGGCCTTCGCCGACCCGCGCGTACTCGACGCGAGCTCTGAGGCCGGGTACACACCGGCGGAGCTGCTGGATGGCGGCGCGAACACGCTTTATCTCTGCGCTTCCGATCACGAGCAGGAGCGGCTGCGCTCGTTGTTCGCGACGATGATCTCCGAGCTGGTCGCGGTCGTCTCGGATTTCTCCGCGCAGACCGGCGAGCCGATCGACCCGCCGCTTCTGATCGTGCTGGACGAGGCGGCGAACATCGCGCCTGTTCCCGAGCTCGACGGCCTCGCCTCGACCGGCGCCGGCAAGGGCATTCAGCTCGTCACGGTCTTTCAGGATCTGGCGCAAGTCCAAGCGCGATACGGCAAGCGTGCGCAAACGATCGTCAACAACCACCGCGCGAAGGTCTTCGCGAGCGGCATCAGCGACCCCGACACGCTCGACTACATCAGCGCGGTTGTGGGACAGGGCGAGTTTCGACAGCGAAGCGAGACGGCCGGGGAGCGCGGCAGCACTTCGGCCACCGAGGGCAGCATGTATCGGGACCTTGCTCCGGCCAACGTCGTGCGGGGAGCGCGACCGGGAAGCGCACTCCTCCTCTACGGGCATCTGCCGCCGGCCCGGCTGTCGCTTCGCCCCTGGTTCGAGGATGCCGAGCTGACCGAGCTGGTCGAAGGCGGGCAGCGATGAGCGATGAGCGTGCATGGGGCGCGGATACGGTCACCCTGGGCAAGCGGGTCGGAGGCGAGGAGGAGCGCCCCGAGAGACAGCGAGGGCGGCGAATGTCACGGCCAAAGCAGCCGGCTCTCGCGCCACGCGCGATCCTCATCGGCGCTTTGGCGCTCGCCGCCCTCGCCGTTCTCGTCGCGGTCCTGGGCAGCGGGTCAGAGCCCCGCCCGGCGCCGACCCGCGAAGTGGCAGAGCCAGCGCCGCGGGTCGCGGTCAAGCCGCCGAGGCGAATGCGTCGAGGCGAGCTGCACACACCGTCGAAACCGCGCGTTCGCCGGAAGGGGGCGGGCAAGCCCGAGGACGAGCGCGAGCCGAAGGCAAGCGCGAAGGCTCACGAGCTAGACGAACCCGAACCGGCACCAGCGCCGGCCCCGGAATCGGCGGCCGAACCGGCACCAGGACCCGCCCCAGCGCCGGCCCCCACTCCGCCGGCTGCGGAGTTCGGCATGTAGCCATCGAACCGATAGGACGATCGGGACGAACAGCGAGCCGTCCAGGGATGCAACCGACTTGCCGCTAGGCTCGGACGATGACAGGGGAACAGCCCAAGTTGGAGATTGAAGACCGAGCGAAGTTGCCGGTAGGCAGGATGGCGATGGCACTCTGGCTTACGTGGTGGGGGATCGCAGAGGACCACGCCAAGGAAGCAAGTCTGGAGGCGATCGAGCATGGCGACGGATTCGGTGAAGTCCTTCCCCCAGCCATGATCGCCATCGTCGCGTCTGCCTCGTCGCTGGGAGGCCTTGCGGGCTCGGTCAGAGAGCATTCAAAAATAGCAATGCCCGCGTTCAACTCGAAAACCGGGGAAGACCGTAAGGCCTTGGAGGTTCTCAAGCGCGCATTTGAGATAGGGACTAAGGAGCGCGAGTGGCGCAACGAGTTCGAGTGGTTGTTTCACCTCCGCAATCCCCTTGTGCACCCCGCGGAAAAGTTCAGAGAGCCGGTCCTGCATCCAGAGAACTCGGCGATACAGGTGTCGGTTGAGACCATTCACTACTCGGCTGCCAACGCCGAGCGCGCCGTAGCGCTCGTCCGTGACGTAGCTGGATTCTGCTTCGACAATCCGAAGCCGGCGATTCGTCTTTGGTGCGAAATGAGGGAAGGGATAGTTAGGCGACGACTCGGGGGGGAGTTTGACTAGCTAGTCGAGGTCGGCGAGCGTGAGGCCGATCCATGCAAACTCGCCGTTGACCAACGGAGCCTCCTCCGGGTAGCGAGCCGCCCAAACGGAGAGATCGGCGAGGCTGTGTTCGCCGCGTTCGTAGCGCCTCATGCGCTCGGCCACACCCATGCGCTCAAGCCGCTCGGCCCGATCTGACGTGACGACGAAACCACGGGCTGGGGAAGCCGTGGAAGGCATTTCTCCTCCTCGATGAATGGCGCCCGCCGATTGCGGGAGCCGGAGCCCGTAGGCCGCACGCCGGAGGCGTGCAACCATCAGGGCGAGGGCTCGGCTCCCGCAACGGTGGGCATCTCAACGTGGAGGCCGTGGCCTTCCACGCAGCGCCGTGCCGCAGTCCGGGCAGGGTCCCCGGGCTTCGCTAGGGGCAGGGCGCTCATGGCGGATACGTCCGAGCGGGCGGGCTGTCGCCCCCGGAAATCTCGCTTAGCGGCCGATGCTCGGCGCCCTGGCGACCGCTCGCTCGGCACTCCGATCGCCAGCTCGCCCTAGCCTGCGTTGTGCGTCTTGCAGGCGGCGCTGAGCGCGGGCCCGCTCGGCTCGCGCGGCTGCGCCGCGTGGTTGTCGGCCGAGTGGGTTGACCGGATCGTCCACACCGTGGCGGCGGCGATAGGTCGCGATCGCGTGGGCCGCGTCTCCCCAGGCGAGTGCCTTCTCTGCGTCGTGATGCGGGAAGGGTCCAAGCGCCTCGTACATCACCGGGGACGGTTCGAGCTGAGCGGCGCGAACGTCGCCCCGAGCGAGCTGAGCGATCCGCCGCTCGATCAAGACGGCTTCAAGCCGCGCCGCCGGGTCACTCGGCTTGGGCTCGGCGGTGGCGGTTGGCTCGGGCATCGCCTCACGCTCGGCGAGATTGCGGCGCAAGGATCTGGCCGCCCTCTCCTCCCCGGCGCTGACGCGGGCGAGCTCCTCGGCGGGAGGATGGCGCATTGCTTCGATTGCCTCGCGCTCGCGTCCGAGCCGCTCGACCCATTCGCGGTTGGTGCTGATGAGCCGGTCGAGTCGGTCGCGACGACTCAGCATGGGATCGGCGGCGCGGCCGGCGCGGCCGAGCTCGCCACGGCGCGCGGCTAGCTCGGTCGGGGAGAGCCGCTCTACCTTCTTGCGCAAGCCGACCTCGGCGGCGAGGTAGTCGTTGCCCTCGCGCTCGATCGCGGCGCGTATGTCATGAAGGGCGTCGGTGAGCTCGCGCCGGCCGGGGCCGAGCTCGGGATCGAGCAGTTCGGAGGAGGCGACGGCATAGACGTTGGCCACTTCGCGCCCGCGGCTGATCGCCACGAGCTCCTGCTCAAGGCTCGCGCCGGCATCGAGCAGGGGGTAGGCGCGATCGAAGGTCTTGCCCTGGGCGCCGAACTTGGTCAGCGCGTAGGCGTATTCGAGCGCCGGGCCGCTGTCCTTGCGCCGCCGATCGAGATAGCGAGGCCCAAGGGTCACCGTGCGCTCGTCGCCGCCGACGCGGCGCAGCGTCAGCGTGCGTGCAGCCGCGTCGGCGGCGAGAACGTCCCAACGCTCGCGGTTGGTGACGCCTTCTCGGTTGATCCGGGTCTGGACCCGATCGCCTGGGGCAAAGGCTCGCTCGCCCACGATCACCTCTGCCTCCCCCAGCGCCCCAGCTTCGCGGCGCAGCTCGCGCGCCTCACCGTTCAGATGGTCGACGTCGCGATTGCGGCGGGCGATCATCACCGCGTCGGCGCCCGTGGCGTAGTCGCGGTACCAGTCGGCGAGTTGAGCGCTCAGCGTCGTGGCCATGTCATCGCCGATGACCAAACGCCCCTGGGTGCGCAATAGGTCAAGCGCCTCTGAGCCGCGGCCTTCGTGGACCAGCGCGACGAGCTGGCGATCCTCGGGGCGACGCTGCCGGCGGATCGTGGTCAACTCGACCGGCTCGGTGGCTCGGGTCAAGGTGGCGTAGAGGCCGCCTGGGCCGATCGCGCCGATCTGCCGAGGATCGCCAACCACGACGAGCTTGCCGCCGCACTCCACGGCGAGCAAGCGCAGCGCCTCAAGGTCGGGGGTCGAGGTCGTGCTCGCCTCATCGACGACGATCACCGTGCCCGCTGCCAAGGGCATGACGCCCTCGGCGCGCAGCTCCTCGGCGCGCTTCAGAAGGGAGTGGATCGAGGTTGCGTTGTCGATGCCGGCATCCTTTAGCTCCAGGCTTGCGGTCTGCGCGGTGGCGCAGCCGCGAACCTCAAAGCCGGCGTCCTCCCACGCCTCGCGCGCCGCGTCGAGCGCGGTGGTCTTGCCGGTGCCAGGCCGAGCCGCCACGGCGATGATCTGCTCGCCGCCGGTAGTGAGGCGCATGACCATCTCTCGCTGGTCGGCTCCGAGCTGAGGACGCGCCCCGAGCACCGCTTCAACCCGCGCGCGGGATACCTGCGCGATCCCCGCATCGGCGCCGCGAAGCGCACCGTCGATGAAGCAACGCTCCATCTCGGCCAGTCGTGGAGTCGTGTAGCGGTCGAGGTCGAGCGGGCCGCTCGACTCATGCACGCACACGATCCGCTCGCTGGCGAGGATCAGATCGACGGCTGCGGTGAGGCTGGCGCCATCCGCGCCTTCTGGGAGCTGATCGCAGAGTGCCCACAGGAGCGCGCGGCGGTCGAAGTGCGAGGTCGTCTCCTCCAGCTTGGCGAGCGCGGCGTCGAGGTCTGCGGCGCCGAGCTCGCGCGGCTCGCGCGGCCGTGCGCTCGCGACCATCTCGCCGATGCGCCCGGGGGTCACCTCGAAGGGCGCGGCCGTCGCGATCCACTCCTCGCGGCGCTCGTCTTCGTCAACGCCGTAGTCTTTGTTGGCGCGGGTGCGGTAGGCGGCGGTCTGGGCCGCCTCGACGCTATCGACGCCGTGTTGCTCAAGCCATCCGGCGATCTCCTTCGAGCGGGTGCTGAGGGCGTCGATCACCTCGCGGCCAAATCCCCTGAGGTCGGCGTAGCCGTTGGTGACCGCCTCGAAGTCCAAACCGAACTCCCGCACAAAGCCGGCGCGAAGCGCGGCCTGAAAGACGACGCCGCCAGACTTGCCGTGCGGCCAAAGCGGCGAGCGCCCCTTCGGGCTGGCGAGGCTCAGCCATTTGCCGTCGCTGGCGGCACGGGTGAGGTTGGAGATCACGACGTGGACGTGCAGGGCGGGATCGCCCGCGCGGCTCATGCGGTGGCGAAAGGCCATCCCGACGAATCCCTCGCCGCGCTCGATCCGCTTCCCGCCCTTGCCGCGCTGGACCATGCAGGCTTCGCGCTCAAGGTGGGCGAGGCCCTGGCGAACGGCATCGCCCATGATCGCGAGCACGCGGGCGCGGGTCTCCTCATCGCCCAGGGCGTAGAGGATCGAAACCGACTTCGGGGCGCTGAAGCGAACGTCATAGCCGAGGACGGGCTCGACGCGCTTCTCGCTGCCGTCAGGACGCTGGCGGTAGCGGGTGTCGGGGCGCTTGACCAGCTGGGTGCCGCTGGTGGGGTCGCGGCCCTCGAGGATCGCGCCGTAGCCGGCGGCGTCTACTTGGCCGGCGAGCCCGAGCTCGGCGGCGAGCTCGCCGATCCACTCGCCCGGCGCCTCGCCGGGCTTCGTGTAGTAGTCCTCGCCGCCTTCGGCGACGGCGGCGAGCCAGTAGCCGGCATTGCCCCGCTGGATCTTCGTGACGCCGACCATGCGGGAGAAGGCGTCAGCGAGAGAGAGTCGGCGCCCCGGTGAATTTGGGAACCCCTGTTCGGGTTCATAATGTGTCGGCTGTCGGGGTGGGGGTGAAGCGGGCGCTTCGAGGTAGGGCAGAACCCTTCCTCTCAGCGAGAAAAGCTCGCTCAAGAATGCGTTGGCATTCGAGCTAGGGGCCAGGTCTGATGCTGTGATGACGCTCGATGTAAATGCGTCTTGCGAGCTGGTTGGGTCAAGCTGACCTTGCGCTACCCCACCCCCGACAGCCGCCGCGCCAGCCGCCGGACTCGATGCCCGGCGGCTGGCGCCGGCTGTTTCAAGCTGGCCCTGGTCGCGGAGCGAAGTCGTTCTCCGCGGGGCCAGCGCGAGCACCTGGCCTAATGGCCCGTCAGGCTCCGGGCCGAGTGGGAACGTCATGTCGGCCGCGACCCGGTTGTTCGGGTCACGGCCGTGAGCCAGGGCTACGCGAAAGGCGTAGCGCTCGCCTTCATTGATCGCGCTCCAGCCGAGCTAGGCGCTTGCGGTCCCGGGCGATGCAGCCGCCGAGGTTGGTCAGCTCATATCTCGGATGTGGCACCACCTGATTCCGTTGATAAGCGCTCATGCCCTTCAGCTCCGCTCGATGCTCCTTGCGATAAGCGGCGTTTGCTTGCTTCATCTGCTCGCGCCTAGTCTCGCGCCGCCTGATCCGCTCGCGTAGCCGCTCGATCGCGTCAAGATCATCGTCATAAATCGAGGCGTTGAGCTGCTGCTCGATCGTGTCCGCCGCCTGGTGATGGCGTCGGGCCATATCGGAGTGCTCGATTGCCTTGGAGGTCTGGCGCTGAGCTCGCTCAATCGCCCCTCGGTGATTGCGCTCTGAATGATGACCGACAAGAAATCGGCTGCCCGAAGGGAATGCCTTCGGTTGCCTCCTCCGATGCCTGGCCTGCGGCCTCGGCCTTCGCCTCTCTGGCGTCTGCCCAATCCCGTCGGCGCTCTGCACGACGTTCTCTGCGTTCGCGGTAGGTCACGAGTGCCGCCCTCCCTTGCCCACGTGATCACCTGCGCGGTCATGATCGGTTTGCATGATTCCTCCATCCGTTCGCTTGTCTGGCAGGCGCTCACCTGCCCTGTTAAGCGCAATCAGCCGCCGGACGACGACGGCGCACCGAGCGAAGCGAGGGGAAGGGGCAAGGCCCCTTGCGCAAGGAGGAGCCGGCGGCAGAATGGAGCGGACAGGGCAGGAGACGCAGTCGGTTCTCGGGCCTGACCACAGGTCGGTGGTTCTACCTTCTAGCTAAGGGAAGTGCAGGCTCGGGGGTGCGGTATTTGCCGGTGCTTGAGAACCGCTCGGGCCGAGCACGGACCAATCTGCCCCGCCTCACTCCATCGGGCGGAGGGGGCGCCCGCCAGAACGCCCCCTCCGCTGCTCAGTCGCCGGGAACCTCGCCCGCCTCGGCGTCGGACTCCACGTCCCCTTGGGACTTCGGGCGGCCGCAGAACTCGACCTCCTTGGCGGTGATGAAGTTGAAACGCTTCGAACCATCTGGCTTGTCGTACTGGTCGAGAAAGCCCTCGACGGAGATCAGTCCACCCTTTCGCAGGTGCTCGACGCAGACCCTGGCAAGGCCGTTCCAGACCTTCACGTCGTAGTAGATCGTGCGCTGCCTGCCCTCGCCGAGCCGGCGGTTGATCGCTATGCGCAGGAGGGCGTAGACCTTCTCCCCGTCCGTCTCATACAGCTTGGGATCGTGGGTCAGCCTGCCGTTGACTACCACGCTGTTGATGTTGCTCATTCTGGGCCTCCTTTGGAGGGTTGCTCGTTTGACGAGCGCCAGAACGGCGCGTGACCGAACGCGCGTCACCGCAGCCCGCAGGGCGAAGGGGAACCCCGCTTGCGGGGTTGACGCGCGGGCGGCGCGCGCCAAGCTGGTGTGAGGAAATTGAGCTGCCCTTCACAGAAGGTCCAGAGTGGCCACTACAACTGCGGCGCCCTTTCGGCAGGAAGCACAGCCGAAGCCCTGAGCGCGGGGAGACACGCGAAGCCCATCGCGATCAACCGCCGGCTCGGCGAGGGCAGGCACCCGGTTCTATATAGATCTGGGCGCTGCGAAACGACCTCGCCGGGTGCCGGCAAGGAAGGGGGGAAGGGCTCGCACCCCCTCGGGGAGCTCCAGCGGCCGCAGGTGCTCGCTGACGAAGCCGACGGACTTGCCGATGCGCGCGGCGATCTTCTTGTGGGTGGCGAGACCTTCGGCGTCGGCGAGCGCCCGCAGGCTATGAGCGATCTCGACTGGGTCTAGATCGACCCGGATCAGGTTCTCGGCGAGCGGCGCGGCGGCTGTCGGGGTGGGGTGCAGTGGGCGCTTCGAGGTAGGGCAGGCTCTACCGAGTTGGAGACGATCCAGTGATCGGCCGGTTTTGTCCGACTCGGCTCGTGCTCGGCGAGTGCCTGGTCGGCTCAACGAATGTCCGGGGGCGCTGGGGCGCTGCTCCGGACGTACCTGAGTGTTTGTCAATTCAGATACCAGCCAGATCGTCGGAACGACCACCTTCAACGGCAGTGCTAGCTACCAGCGGTACTCCCCGGGGAAGGGAAGGCAGGACGCAAGCGCCTCCTTGAGCCCGATCGGCGGAACCAAGGAGGCAAGGGAATGTCCCCTCAATCGAGCGGGCCGGTAAACCGCGCGGCCACCGTCGCCCTGTGCGCGCTGCTGCTCGCAGCAGCGATCGCAGTCTTCGCGACAGCCAACGCCCACGCAGGCCAATACAAGATGCTCGCCTGCGCGAGCAACTCGGGAGCCCCGCCCTACACGACGGCAACGAACACGATCAGCGCACAGCACCCCAGCGGCATCTTTGACTTCAACAACTGGTGCGGCGGGGCAGGAGGAGACCCGCCCGGCGATGCCGCCTTCATGCGGATCTCAGAGCACGAACCAAACGGCAATGCCGGCCAGGGCGCCTACGGGCAGATCATCTTCGAAACGCCCTGGTATGTGCACTTTAAGTCGGGCGGGGCCTACACCCGCGAGCCGAACGCCTTCAACGCCGGCTGGCTGGCGCGCTTTCGCGTGCTCGACTTCGCCAACAACGTCACGACGCTCCTAAACCAGGGTGCGGGCCTGCCGAACACCGGCATCAACTTCGCGACCTCCGGCGCCTTTGCTCCCCACCTTTGGCCCTTTGGCAGCTACCTCGACTTCCACCACTTCTACTTCGAGGTGATCTGCAACCTGCCGGGTGGCTGCGATCGAGCCAACTACAACGCCGTCGATGCCAACAGCTTCGTCTTCATCCTCAACGACGACGAGAACTCCAAAGTCGCGATCGACAACGTCAACGATCCGATCATGAAAGGCGAATGGGTGCGAGGCACCCAAGGCGTCTTTTGGAAGAGCTCCGATCAGGGCTCGGGGATGCGCGTTGAGCGGGTGCGGGTGGACGGCGCCGAGCGCTACGTGCTCGACAACCAGGCCCGCGGTCTTTGCAACGCGACTTCCTCGCAGACCAATGGCGAGTTCTCCCGCGTCTACCAACCCTGCCCAACGGGTGGCCCTTGGGCGAATCAGTGGAACCTCGATACCGCAAGCCTCTCCGATGGCGCCCACTCGCTCTCGGTTTGCACCCAGGACTACGGCCAGTACCGGGGGCTCAACGGGACCGGAGGGGAAACCTGCGATGCCCGCACGATCCACGTCGACAACCATCCTCCCGGGGCGCCAGCCGGCCTTCAGATCGCCAGCTCCAACCCGGCTCGCTACCTCGACCACTTCGGCGCTCAGTTCTCGTTGCCGCCCGATCCCGGCTCGCCGATCGCCAAGGTCCACTACGACGTGATCAACGCGGCCGGCGATGTGGTCTCCCCCGAGAAAGTCGCCTCGGGCACGAACCCCACGCAGATCGCCGAGGTAACCGGACCCGCGAGAGCGGGCGAGTATCGCCTGCGAGTGTGGCTCGAGGATTCGGTCGGGTTCAGCGGTCCGGCTAGCACCGTGGCGATCCCGCGCGACACGACCCCGCCAGCCGCACCGCAGGACGTATCGGTAACTGCGCCGAGCACGACGCGCACGACGCAGGCGTTTGACGTGCGCTGGCACGACATTCTCGACGCCGGCTCACCGATCGACGCCGCCCATTACCAAGTCCTCAACGACGCCGGCGGCGTCGTCGTGCAGACGAAGACGCTCAGTGGCGATACGCCGCAGTCGATCGCCGACCTCGAAACACCTCGCAATCGGGGCACCTACACGCTGCGCCTATGGCTTTCAGACGCAGAGGGGAACGTGGGCGCCCCGGTGAGCGTCCCGCTCTCCTATGAGTGCGTTCGCTCTGAGATCGGCGGGGGCCTGACGCTCAGCGCCGGTCTTGGCGGGGACGCGGCCAGATCGCTCGTCGTGCAGGAAAAAGAGGGCGCTGAGCTGACCGGCAAGCTGACCGGGAGCAGGGGCCAGATCGCAAACGCTCCGCTTTGCATCTTCAGCCGCGTCATCACTCACCAGGAACGTGAATTCCTGGGCGTAGCGATGACGTCGGCCAGCGGTGCCTATCACTTCGCTATTGGCTCCGGACCTTCTCGCGAATTGACCGTGGCCTACCGCCCCGATCAGCGCGAACTGACCGCCGATGCCGCCCTGAAAACGAGGGTTCACCCCACCTTCCGCTTGAAGGGGAAGGTCGTCAAGAACAAGGGAGTGGCTGTCTTTCTGGGCGCTATCCCCGGCCCAGACAACGAGAAGGTGATCGTCGTCCTCCAGGTCCAAAGCGGCAAGGGCTGGCGCGTCTTCCGTCGCTACCGCACGCGCTCAGGCGGCCGCTTTGTAATGCGCTATCGCTTCACGCAGACCTTCACGCCGACGACCTACAGGATGCGGGCTCAGGTGCGGGCTCAGAGCGGGTATCCGTTCGAGGAAGGCAACTCGCGCACGATTCCCGTTCGGGTCGTGCCTTTTTAACGGCGCGTGCCCCTCAGATCGGTGGCAGTGGCACTCTGCCACCGCCACCGATCTTGGGCGCTCACTCTTCTGGAAAAGCTGCGTCCCCTAGCCACTCCGGGGTGAGATGCGAAAACGTCCTGTGGGCACCGATGCCTGTCCTGGCGCCTCCCACATGATCCCCTCCACAAACTCCGCAACCGGAACTTCCGGAGCGCCCACCAAAATCAGCAACGTGCCCAGCCGGGGTTCGCTTTCACGCGCTCTACGAGGCTGATCTCCGTTCGGTGCATCCCGGTGAGGTCGGCCAAGGCCGCCTGGCTCAATTCGCGCTGCTTGCGGATGCGACGGAGGTTCGTCGCGAAACGCTTGCTGACTTCCCTGGATCGCGTCATCGGGTTTGCTTGACCGCACCGGGAACCGAGTCGCTCTACCCCTACGTGAATTTGCCGCTCGTCTTTTCTCCCGGAAGCCACTTCAGTCCATCGAGAAGAGCTTCGGGCCTAACGCCGAGAGCCCCTGCGAGCTTGAGCAAGGTATCGACACGGGGGACCCGCGAACCACGCTCCAGTAGGCCGACCTCGGTTCGATGCAAATCTGCGCGAAACGCCAACTCCTCCTGGCTAATGTCTGCCTCCTCGCGGTGTCGAACGAGGTTGCCTCCGAATCTCAACGCGACTTCGCTCATCCCGACCAGGCTATGCCTTAACCCTCCGTAGACATAGGAGTAGACCAACACCGCGATCCCATAAGACTCTCAACCATTCACAAAACTTTCCTTCGCTAGCTGCCGTGTGGACTTCGCACGCTATTCAGGCATCCATCTTCGTCAATGTCATCGTTAAAGACACTTATACCGGCGCCATCCCAGCCTTGCACACGGGTGAGGCATACTTCACGAGCGAGTATTACTATCGAGTAGCGCACGGGGGCGATCCTAGCCTTTCTTGCCTGCGCACTGCTCAGTAGGTGGGTGCGTTTTACGACACGTCGAGCTGGCCTAAAAGCAAATTCGCTTTTTACTACCTCGACTGGAAACAGCATGCCAACCTCCGTGCTTGCTGTTTCAGAGCCATCGGGCCAGGTTGCGGCTTGCCCAAACACCGTGTACACATGACTATTAAGCGCGGCGGGGTTGCTCACTTTTCCACATGAACGTACCCGACCGAACTGTCCTCGCTTCGACAAATGTACTTCCTCAATGCATGGGGTAGCTCGATCCTGCCCTCGAAAGACGTACATGCCCCACCACTGACCCCCGACGACACCCTGCCCGAGAGTCGCAAAGTGCCTCGTCGGCAGAGCTCCCCACAGGGGTGGAAATGATGCTCCTGCGTGCGCGGCTGGAGATCCGCCAAGAGCACCTACACCTATCAGGAGTCCAGCAATGATCACAAGGACGACCCGACCATAGGCGGCCTTTCGTAGACTTTCTCCGCTCATCTCATAAATAGCCGGTTGCACGTAGACCCTCGGACGTTTCCAGTCGTCAAAACGGCCAGTGCTCTGAAAACTCGCATTGATGATCTTCTGGGACCGGCCAGTCTCTGTGACGGTAGGGATTATAGATCAGCCAGCCCCATTTTGTGCGCGCGGGAGGAGCGGAGAAGATTATCCCTTTGAGGATCTCGCAATGGCCGAACGGGCCAGCATAGACCGTCCCTGGCGGTGTGCGAAAGAAACCCACAAGATCGACGTGGCCCGTGGTCGGTTCTTTCTCTGTTCGAAAGCAGTTGGCTTGTGCAGCCCTACCCCAGTGGTGGCAGCCAAATTGATTGGCGTTAACCCATACCCATTTATTGAACTTATAATGCACATGCCCGTTAACCATTATGGCCCACGCCACGGGGTCGCCCTCTAGATTGTGGTGGCAGTTCCATTCTGCTTCGACTTCGGTGCTTCGGATGTATTTTGGAATCAGCGGTGCATCTTTGGGCGCATTTTTACCGTCGTACATGCAATCTGTAAAGGCAAACGGTCGCACGACCGTCGGTACAGCTGAACTGGTCGTCGCCGGCGGATCAGCGCCCACCGCTTGTACAGGTGGCCCGATCGTTGTTGCGCGAACGGCCACCGACAGGTGATCGGCACCTTCTAGAAGTTCAATTTCATTAGCTTCAACTTCTTCCGTGTTTTCTGCGCCTTCTATAGGAGGCATTTCGATTTTATAGGTGCTGAAACCGCCTTGCCAGCCCGATCCGGCGACTACCGGATAGACAAATGACGACGCACGGTGATGCGCTGTGAGGGTAACAACGTCATCTTTTACGCTTAGCTCGGTCGGAACAGTTGTACCGATAGCATCATGAGCAGGCACCGCACTAATACTCATCGCCGGATGGCTACCCTCGTAATCTACCTCTGCGTACTGGCTACTAACGAGCCGCAGTTCTTGGTCAGGTTCGAGAGCTACGCGCCAGGAATATTGCTCAGGTGCTTCACTTGAACGTATCGCCTCGAAGACCATTGCACCGTCATATAGTGGCCGAACGATGCTGTCGACCTGCCCAGACGTATTTGCTGCGACTGCGGCGGCTTCGCCTACAGTGTCATAGGAACTCGCAGCGGCCGATGTACCGAGTGGTGTGATTTCGATCGGTTCATGATTGAAATCGCCGGCTGGCGGTTCTTCTTGCGATCCCGGCGTTTCAGAACAAGAGGCCGTTTTTTCTTCGCTTTCGTTGGCGATTTCTTCTTTTGCGCTTTCCATTTCTGCGCTAGTCACTGGATCTTTTGTGTCAGCTCCGCATGGCACACCCAGCGCGTCCGCGGGGAGGATCTTTAGTGTCATGCCCAGGTCTGGTTCCGGCGCAAGCGTCGTCGGTACTTCTGTGCCAGTAGCTTCGATGGCTTCGCTTGTCTGTTCTAGGCCGAGGCCAGGCGCTGTGCCTTCGTATCCTTCCTCTTCGATAGATGGCCCCACTGTATTCACGGGGCTAGTTCCGTCTACTGCTTCCAGGGTGTCCGCGGCTTCTTCCATCGAAATATGGCCTTCAGGATCAACGTTGATCGTCCATATCTGTTTGGCGACATTGCCAGCGCCATCACTAGCTGTGATTTCAGCAGTGTGAGAGCCGCCAGCGTATGCGCTCATGTCCACTGTTTTTGTCAAGCTTTGGGAGCATGCGCCATCCGGACAGGTCGCTGCCACTGAAGACACTGGTTTTCCATCGATCTTGAAGATGAGCGCCGTGCTTCCAAAGCCAACGTCTGTGGATTTAGCATTGAAAGTGTAGTTTTTTTGGACGACCCATCCCTGGGGAGCCTGAACTAGCGACCCGGACGATGTGAGGGCGGGTTTTGTGGTGTCGCGCTGAATCGTCGGGGAAGTGGTTTTCGTTGTCGTTCGACCCAATCCATCCGTTGCAGTGACCTGGACTTTGTGCGTGCCGGTTGAGTATGCGAGCGAATCCATTGTCCATTCTGGTTCGGCTAGGCAAGTTTCCGTAATACAAAGGATCTGTTTGGTGAGCACTTGTTTTCCGTCAACGGTAATAGAAACAGTTATTTCTGATTTGGTCCGCTGATTCCAGCGCTGAACCCGGTTGTTGCCGGTATCCGAGATCCAGAGATGACCACGTGAGTCGCTGGCGATACCCATCGGCCAGCCGAAGCTGAATTGACCGGCCCCAGTGCCTGCAGATCCGAACTGCGTGACGTATTCGCCGTTCTGGTTGAACTGCTGGACACGGTTGTTGCTCTGGTCCCCGACCAAGACATTGCCTTGTGGATCGACGTCAATAACGTCAGGGTGCGAGAATTGTCCTTTGCCGGTGCCGGTGCCGCCAAATTGCCGAATGAACGTGCCGGTTTCGCTGAACTCGATCACCCGGTTGTTTTCCCAATCGGCGACCCACACGTTGCCTCCTGGGCCGATCGCGATTCCGGTTGACTGCCCAATCTGCCCCGAGCCCGAGCCTTTGGAACCAACGATCCTGATGAATTCGCCTTTTTCGTTTAGCTCCTGGAGGCGGCCATTGTAGGTGTCGCCGACCCAGATGTTTCCTTTTGAGTCGATCGCGATGCTTTCCGGACCTTTGAACTGGAGGTTTCCGGTGCCAATCGTGCCGACTTTGGTGACGTATTCGCCTTTTTCGTTGAACTTCTCGATCCGGTTATTGCCGGCATCTGTCACCCAGAGGTTGCCTTTTGGATCGACGGCGATGTCAGTGGGGCGGTTGAATTTGCCATTTTCGCTACCTTGAGAACCGAAGGAGCTTTGGTATTCGCCAGCTTCGTTGAACTTCTGTACGCGGTAGTGGTTCTCGTCTACAACCCAGAGGTTGCCTTTTGGATCGACCGCGATCCCTGCGGGATGGGCAAACTGGCCGTTGCTCGTGCCGGCGCTGCCGAAGGAGCTGATGTAGCTGGGCGCTTCTACGTTCGCCACTTCTGATCCTGCCAGCGCCCAGGCCGAGGCTTTGACCGTGTAGCGCGGTCTCGTGGTACTTAGGGCTGCCTGTTCGGTCATGGTTCCCGAGAGCGTCAGGCTCGGCGGCGGCGCGGGGTGTAGATCCACGCTGAGCGATTTGGCGGCCGACCGCCCGACACCGTCGGTGGCAATCACTTCTATGAGATGCGAACCGGCTGAGTAGTTTGCCGATTCGAGGAACCAGTCGCGAGAGACCGCGCAATTCTTCGTCCCGCATCCCGGTGCGACGTCATCGACAACTTTCCCATCGACCTTGACTGTCGTTTTGACCACACCCGACTGAGGACTGCTTGTGGTTCCATCAGTCGCATCAATGTGCAGTTTGTAGCTTGCGAGGTTTTTACCGAGCGCCGACAGTTCCGTGGCTGGCCCCGATAGCGCTAGATTCGGTGCGGTGTGATCGACCTTGATCTTGGCTTCAATCGGCGTCAAGCCTTTTTCCGTGAATTCAGCTGGGGTGCCGTGAAGCACTACGTCAACCGGGTAGATCTTTACCCAGTCTTCGCCCTGAGGCATTACGCTAGGGTCGTAGTTCAGCGGCTGCGTTTCTGAACGTACGGTCCGTGGACAGGGGCTGGCAGGGATCCCCGTACAGCCAATCGAAGTCGTCGAATCGGATGTTTGCCCTGCTCCCGTCGTCGCAAGGACATGGAAATCGTGAATTCCCAAGCCGCGGTCGCTCACGGCATATTTGATCGGCGCAGAGGGCTGAGAATCAACCCACTGCGTTGGGCCTGCAGTTGGCGAAATGAATTCAGGCCGGTCGTTATCCGTGAGGTAGGTGTCAGCAGCGCCGATCCATAGGTGGCGGGGTCGAACTTCGTTGCCATTGGCAGATCCCTCCATCAAAGCAATGCCCTGCTTGACATCGGTTACTTTGTCGATGTTTTCGAAGTTATAGACCCAATTGGGATCGGTGAGCTGACCTTCCGTTCCCCATCGTCCGCCATAGGAGGACCAGTTTTTGATGTTCTCATCCCAAAGACCCATCGAAAGCGTTGGATTTATCTTGTAGGGCTGACTTTCTTCGATCCACCAGTAGAGATTGGTGAATGTCATTTTGGTGATGTAGGTAGTGGGGACTTCTTTGACAGCTGGATCTTCGAGGTCTTGGAAGTAGCGGGGTACGTAGAAGGTATATCTGGCTTCTGGCCAGGCCCCTGACCAGATCCCCTGGTAGGAAAAAATGTTCAGGCCAAATTGACCCCAGCCACCCATGAAGGACGTGGCGAATAGGGAGCTCGTGCTTTTGGGCTTCCACGTATCGCCGATGCCTTTTGTCGTTGCTTCGCTGTACCAGTGCAACCACTGGTGAAGCACAGGGTCCACCAAGATCGGGTATACGGCATCGTCGGGCGGTTCGACCTCAATCGTCATCGCGCTGGCCTCAACGGTTAGCGACGCTGGCACAGGCGTGCCGTTTGCATCTGAAGCCGATGGCGGCAAAATGACTAGAAGGGTGTCTTCGCCCTGAACGACGCGGGCGCCACCGTCATCTGTCGCAGTCAGCGTGGCCCCCGGCGGTAGCGAGAACTGAAGCGTCTCGGTCTGGGGCGCCTCGGGTGAACGAAGCTGGGCGAGGGTCTCGACTCCCAGCTCTGTCGGCGTGATCGTCAGATCGCTGTCCGTGGCGACGTTGGGAAAGAATGCGGCGCTGTCGTCAATGGTCGAGGCGGTAAGACCGTCAGGTACGCCTGCAACCGATACATCGATTCCTGTTTCCGGAAACGAGATCGCTTCTCCAAGGTGCTCGGGGATTGCAACGTCGACCAGTGGATTGATCGGACGCAGCTCACCTTCGCTGCGGTCGAGGGTGAGGTCGACTTGTTCTAGCTGTCCTTGGTCGTTTTCAGTGCGCAGGGGTAGGGTTGAAGTTAGAAGTTCCGGCTGCGGTGTCGATTCACTGGCTTCAGCCTCCGGCGATTCCTCTGGTACCACGACTGCAACATGGTCGGAGTAGAATTTTTCGACTTCAAGCCCGCCAAGCGAGGCGGGGGCTCCTTCAGTCACGCTCGGAAAGACTTCTTCCAGTAGTTCTAGGGCTTCAGGTCGGCCTAGATTTTCATGCGGAAGTTCTTCAGCCGCTTCTGGATTGGTCGTCGGCCCTACAGTTTCGTCTTTCGCAAGTTCGGCGGGAGGATCTTCCACCGAATATTCAGCCTCGCCAAAGGCTGAGGCAGCGCCAATGGTCCCGATCAGCATCAACAACGCGAACGTCGTGACAATGCCTTGGCGATGACTTTGAGCAGACTGCTTGGTTCCTCTCCCCCGCAACCTCATTCAATGCGCCTCCCGTAGTTGATCGCCAAGCCTGTTCCCGGGCATTGGTGCGCTTCGATTCCGCAAGCGCTAACGGCACTGCTCCTAAATCCGAAACCTCTTTGCTGCTGTGATCAGACTGAAGCTCAATTCCGGGCCGCTGACTATCTCCGCGATCCCCGCCCGCACAAGGCTGCTCAGGTGGTAGTCGAAAACTGAAAGCTTCTTGCTCCCATCCCAGGCTGCGTAGAGCTCTGCTGCAGAAACCGGCCGGTCTAGCTCCTCCATCACCGCGATGATCCGCAGCTTGGTCTCGTTGACGACGTAAGGAACGGGCACGCCCCAATACAGGGAGGCGTGCCCGTCCGCGTGCATCGGGTTCTCCCGTAGTCCATCGGGAGAATGCGCAGACACGCGCCGCAGACGAGGTGGCCCGGTGCCGACGCGTGACTGCCGTATGGGAGTGTGACCCTTGTTCATGTGCTGATGTGCACCCCGAACGACAGGCATGTATGGCAGCCAGCCATTCGGGGTGCCAAAACCGTCAACGCGAACCGGACTGACGACGTACCGGAAGGCTGAAGCAGTTTTGATCGGCGCAGAGTTTCAGACAGGAATGCAAGAGTCCATACCCACTTCTCGAACGGGAATCCACTTTCAGTCTGTTTTCTCCCGACAGAAGTCCGGCGGAGTAAGTGAAGTGAGACACCGTATGAAGCCCATAGAGGTGACGATGACCGAGGTCGGCTCCTCTCCTGAGTCCGCTCGGCGGTCTGCTGACTCAGCCTCGATCTCCTGAATGCGAGCCCAGGACCGCGCTTGCTCATCGGCGATGTCTTCGCGTCCTTGGGCGTCAATGTTGAACCAGCACCAGGACATCCAGACGCGCGGGTCGGTGCTCATCTTGCCCGCCCAGAATGCAGCCAGGGCCTCGGCCATTGCCGACTGGAGGATCAATCCATAAGTCGTCTGACGAGCCTCAACTGGCATAGCCCACATCTCCTCGTCGCTGTAGAACGGCAACTTGACGGCGCGATAGAAATGCTCATTCGTATTGCGCACTGGCTGGATCTTCGCCAGTTCAATCGACTTGTCACCTACAAGTTCGCCGATGTGGTGGGTAATGGTGCTAAGGGGGCGGCGGAGAAGTCGTGCTAGTTCGCTGGGGCTCCGGCTCTGCTCGTGGAGCCTCGCGAGGATTTCGATCCTGATGCGATGGCCGACGGCGTAAACCCGCGCCTCCTCGATACCCCGCTGCTTCTTGGCGGCTTTGGTTGTAGGCAAGCCTTCTCACCCTCCCGCTTTGCATGGTCTGGATAGTCGGACGATGCGGAGCATATGGCAAATGGCTGATAGGTTCTTACCTCTCAGTCCGAGTTCCCCTCGCAGTCTGGCTAAACCTGGATAGTCGGATTTTTCCTTAGCATCGGTTCCTCCCCTCGGGCGGCACGGGCCGCCGAGCTGACGACGAGAGGGGGTGAGAAAAGATGCAGATTGGAGTAGTTGCGCCCGTAATTCCGGCCGTGTCTGTGGCCAAGCACGCATAGGTGATTTGGGGCCGGCCGTGCGTCCTGAATGCGAAAGGCCGGCCCCAATTACTGCCCGACCCATCCCCTGCTCACTGCTTCGACCTACTGCAGGCACCCGCGAGAGCCGCAGTCAAAGCGCGCGACACCCAGATTCCGCAGTGGTTGACCGGCGCAAGTGCGGTGCTTCAATCGTGCGGATCGGGGCGCTCACCGCACGCTGCCCAAGCAATTGCCCAATACGGCTGCGGCTCCCCTTGCGAAGTGCCGAACCGCTAATGACGGGGACCGATCTGCCGCGCCTAGCGCTATCGCAGTTCATCGGTGAGGGGCTATCTCTAGCCAGTCGAGCCGTAGAGCCAAAATTGGGAACGAGCCTCGAACCCGCGAACCTAGGACTTCCGTCTCTCGCGACAGATATTCTTTTAGCCGTAAGCGAGTTGTGGGGCCAAGCAATTCGGGCTGCAGAGCGAAGTTTGGGACAGCATTCGAACCACGTCCAAACTTTCGGCTCTATAAAGCGGATAAGAACGCGCCTGACAGGATTCGAACCTGTGCTCCCCGGCTCACGACACCCGCATTTTGACCAGCGCTTCGCGCGCTCGCTCAGGCTTCGTCGGTGCGTAGTGGCGTCGGGTCGTCGCGGTGCTGCTGTGCTTCAAGACCTCGGCGACCACATCAAGCGGCTGTTCTTCGTCGTTCAGCGCGATCGTCGCCCAAGCCCGCCGATATGCGTGCGGCGAAACCCGCGAGGTCATGCCGTCAATCGAGTCCGAGCCTGACGTTGCCTTTCGAAGGCCCACGCCAGCTCTGATGCCGTGCAAGGTCACGATCTTCGTGACCGTCTGAGGGCACGTCCGTTTGCCGTTCTTGGTCAGCAAGACGTACGCGGTTTCAGGGTCGCTGAGAGCATCTCTAATCGCCGGGTTGCGCTCGGCCTCGGAGAGCTGCCAACGCCGGTAGAGGCGGAAGTGCCGCAGGAGCGGCGGCGCCAGATCGAAGATGTCAACCTTGCCGCCCTTCCCGATGACTTCCCAGGTGCCCTGCTCCAAGTCGATATCCGGCCAGCGAGCATCGGAGAAAGTCTTGCGCCGCGATGGCGCGTAGAACATCCAGTAGGCGAGCAGCCGAGCCCGCGGCGTACCGGGTGCCTCCAGCAGCCGCTTCACATCGTCGCGCGAGGGCGTGTAGCCCCGTTTGTGGACGAGCTTCGGTGATACCTCCAGTGCCGCTGGATTCCGATCGGGCAAGTCGTCTTCTGCCTGGAAGTGCAGGTAGCCGAACTTGATCGCCGACAGATGGCTCTTGCGGTAGGACGCCGACCACCCCTCTCCCCCGCGCCCGTCTGGATACCCCCGCGCCTTGCACCACTCGCAGCGCAGGCGTGCCTCATGGGGCTTCGCGCCGCCGCCCTTCTCCAGGTGCTTCATGAAAAGCCGGACGTGCTTCGGCTTTGCCGTGTAGAAGTCCTTGCCGTGAACGCTCGCCAGGTACTGCGAGTAGTGGACGAGATGGCCCCGGTAGCGCTCTAGCGTGGACTCCTCGCCGATCGCGGCATGATTGACTTCGATTGCCTCATGGATTAGCTGCTCACTGGACAGATTCATTCGTAGCTCCTCGATTTGGTCGAGGAACCGGGCGGGGGCCGCGTCGAGCTGCGAAGCGCCGTCCTTCTGAGCTGTGGTCATGGCCGAAACGTCCGGCGAACGGACGCAAGCGCCCCGCCTATTCCCGGCCCAGCCCGCAGCTCGCGAGGCTGGCGCTCCTATTTGGCTTGCAACGTCGAAAACAACCGATAGGCCCGTTCCTCGATCTTCCGAGTCGCTACGGTTCTTTCGGTTCGAGCTGAGCGCTAGAACGCTGGTTCGAACCCAGCCGCGCCCATCGTCTGAATCCCCTGCAATCGAAGTGGATTCGGCAGCGTCGAGAGTCAACTGCTCGCCCGACTCCGAGGTCTCAGAAGCGCCGCCAGTGCCCAGCGGTGCCCAATCCGAGCCTTCGGAAACTATTTTCAGCCGCTCCCTCTCTCCCTCTCCCCGGTACATCACCTGGGCGTAGATCGAGAGCGTGACCTTCGGATCTGAGTGCCCGACCTGGCGCATCACGTAGGGAACCTCCGCGCCAGTCGCGAGCAAGAGCGAGATGAACGTGCGGCGCAGCGAGTGCGGTGTGATGCCTTCGGGCAGCGGGTTGCGCCCCCGCGCTGTCAGGTTCTCGTTGGCCCGGTCCACTGACCGGATCACCACGCGCCGCCGCGCGTTGTTGCGGTCCTGCCGCTCCCCGCTCTCGGTCGGGAATACGAAGTCATCGGGACGCCGAAGCGCGTCTGGGCCTTGTGGATCGACAACTCCTCGCGAAGGGCCGGGAGTAGGTCGACCTGGCGAACGCCAGCGTCCGTCCTCGCGTCCGATACCGGAGGCGACCAGCGGCAAGGTCCACATCGCGCCAGCGCAAGTCGAGCGCCTCGCTGATCCGCAGCCCGGCCAGCGTCAGCGTTGCCAGATAGGGAATCAGATCCCCGCATTTTCAAACGGAAAGTCCCATACATAGCCAAGGGCTAGGCACTTCTCGACGTGACCGATGTCAAGACCGATGTCCTCGAGCATGTTGGACTCGATCACCCCAGCTCACATGGACAGAGGAAAATCGTTCGAAAATATGTACATATTTGCTAGGCTTCGACCATGGCTTCTACGCAGATCGTTGTTCCAAGCGCTGAGGCTAGGGAGCATCTCTCTAGCTACTTGAAGCTTTTTCGCGAGCAAAGAGGGCAGGCTGATCCGGTCGTCTTCGGTTCCCATCGCAAGCCCGAGGGCGTGATCCTCTCCTACGAGCGGTACGAGTGGCTGACGGAGGTTCTAGACGAGCTGGTGGCGTCTGAGGAGGTCCGCGAGGCTCTTGCCCAGGACACTGGCGACCGCGTCGAGCTGGCGGATGTCGCTCGCGAGGCCGGCTTCGATCCAGCTGAGTTCGGTCTGTAGGTGGCGCGACTCCCGGTCGAGTTCTTCGACCCCACGGCCAAGCAGCAACTCCTCGATCTTCCTTCCAAAGCATTGAAGCGCCGGGCGCTTGAACTGCTTGCCCAAGTCTCGACGGAGAACCCGTGCCTCGGCAAGCCCTGCGGCTTCGCGTTCAGCACCGGCAATCTCTCTGACTGCCGCAAGCTCTATTTCGACGAGCAGCGCGACATCGACCCCCGCTACCGAATCATCTACCGCTTGCTCCCAGACGAGGATCAGCCGAAAAAGGCAGAGGTCATTCGCATAGGGCTCAAGGTTCCCTATGGCGACGAGGACCAGATCTATCGCCAAGTCGGGCAAGCGCTCGAGCGCCTACTCAGCGACTGACCTGACTATCCCTCGCCGTCGGTGGGCAGGTCGCCAAAGTGCTTGGCGAACTCCTCTGGCGACATGCGCTTAGCGCCAGCGCGTGCCAGGATGGCGTCGGCGGAAGTCTCTCTGGAACTCCGTTCGCGGCGCACTTCACGGACCGCTTTCACGACATCTTTTGTCTGCGGGTAGGCCATGCGGGCATGGTAGCCACTTCGCTCTGGCTAACGGCCAAGCGCCTGGGCACCAGTGCCCAACGTGCCGAAAATCGACCGCAAACTACGGCAATCTGGCCATTCAGAGCAACGGCGGCAACAGGTGCACCATTCCCCTTGGAAATGCGGGTTTGCAAGCCTGCTTTCGGCTCCTCGGCAGTGCGCCTCACACGCGAGAGGTCGCTGGTTCGAACCCAGCCGCGCCCATCGGTTGAATCCCCTGCAATCGAGGCGGATTCAGCAGATCGAGAGTCACCCGACCTGTGCAAACGCCGGTGAGCAAGCTCGTAGACGCTAGGCCGCCACGCCGCCCCAGGGGTGCCGCTCACCCACGGCCCTTGCGGCATCGCTCGCGGGCGAGATCGTCGGCAAGCGCCCGCTCATCGACATGAACCTCAAAGTCCGGTCCAAAGGCTGCTCGGACATCTACCCTCGCCGTCGGTGGGCAGGTCGCCAAAGTGCTTGTCGAACTCCTCGGGCGAAAGGGGCTTGGCTCCTGCACGCTCCAGGATCCCCTCCGCAGAGGTCTCTTCGACGGCCACTCTGGCGCAACCACGAACCGGCCATCGGCTAGGGCTTCCTTCGATCACGTAGGACCCTCTACATCGCCGCTGAGCTTGACGTGACGCTGCCATGGGGGAAATCATGGTGGCAGAGGGCGCGGTCGACGCTAACGTCTGAGCTCATATGCTTGTCCCCGTGAGACAGGGGACGATGCATCGCCTTCTCTGCGCGAGCACTTTGCTTGCGACCGCATGTTTCTTCCCGGCGCTCTCAAGTGCAGACTCCCCAGGCGCTCATGTGAATTTCTGGCACGCCAAGCGGCAGCTGAGAACGTACGCGGCCATGGTCTGCCCATACGGGAGCTGCCCGTCGCGCGTTTACGGCTGCCAGCGACGCTCAACAAGCCGGGTGGATTGCCGATCCGAAACGCTCGTCAACAACGAATCGATCCCGGTCGAAAACGAAAGCGAAGCGATTCCAAACGAACTTTGCTCGTGGACTGGCGTTGCGACACCGTTCCATGAGTCGAGCAAAAAGCTCCGGCTTCAAGCGAAGCACTTTGCTTGCCGCCCCACGAAATCACGCAGCCTCCCTCCGCGACATCGCACGTAGGTCGCTCGTCGCAGGCACCAGTGCCCAGTAGGGCTCAAGGTGCCTACGGCGACGAAGAACAGATCTACAGACAAGTCAGGAGAGTTCTCGCCCCGTCTGCTTGGACGCGATTAGCTGTCCGCTGTGTCGCTGGTTCGAACCAACCGCACCCATCGATCTCGGTCGCTGAGTCGCCCTTTCGGTCGCGCTCCCCAGACGGCTCTGACCGGTGGGCGCGTCAGTATCGCCTCCAGTCTTCGCCGGTCGAGCTGAAGCCAGTGAGACCCTCGCTGCCCACGACGCGGTAGCCGGCTCCCCCGTTGTCGATCTGAATCGTGCCCTTCTCACTGCCGCTGACCCACGGAATATGGGCGGTCCAGGTGCAGTCGCACGAGCGTGCGGTCGTGAGCACGTAGAGAAGGAGTGGATCGGTGAGCGAGACGGTCCAGGGAAAGGAGATCGGGGATGTATCGACGTTTTCGGAGGGGCTGGCCGTGACAACCCCTTCCAAGGTCTCGTTGGACGAGACGATCCGGGGAGGATCGGCCTCGAGGTCCACCTCGAGGCCGCGGCCGCGCAGGGCATCGCCACAGGCGGCGGAGAAAGTTGCCCCGTCCTCGCGCTCCCGGCGGACGACCTCGAACTCAATCCCGGTCAAGGTGACCGTCCTCGCCGACTCTCCCTGGATCGAGATCTGTACGAGATCGCTGCCCGCGTACGCCGCTCCGGGCTGGCGCCGAAAGCGGTCCCATTCTTCGAGGGAGAACGGTGGGCTGCCCTCAATTGTCGCCGTGGCCTTGGCGCCCGGCAAATAGGTGGCCGCGCCACATTCCGTTCCCTGCTCTTCCACGCCATAGGCCAGGAGCGCGGGATCCCCGCTCGGAATCGCATCAACGGCCTTCTCTCCTAGCCCAGCCGCGACCGCGGTAAGTCCTCCGACGAGGACTGCGGTCGTGACGCCGATCAGCCACTTTCGACGGCTCCCCCGCCTCGCCTCGGCGCTCTCCTCCCCTGAGGGCTTCGCTGGCATTAGTGGTGCATTTAAGTATTTCTTTGCAAACTAGGTCATCCAGCCCGTTCGAAAACTGAGGCCCCGCAAAGAGCCTGCGCCTGGCAGCCCGCGCCGCTATGGTCCCCGCAGCCGGGCCGACCGGCGCGAAAAACTCGATGGAGAAAGGGGTCAGGTTGACCGGTGATGAGTTGAGTGAGATGGGCCCGATCGACTACCTGCTGGTCGAGTGGCCGGGCCGGCAGCCGACTGGCGAGGCGATGCCGCATCTGATCGACCTCGTCGACCGTGGCCTGATCCGCGTCCTTGACCTCGCCTTCATCGCCAAGGACGAGGACGGCTCCGTCGCGGCCCTGGAGATCTCCGACCTGGGCGATGCGGTCGATGCCTTCGCTACCTTCGAGGGCGCCGCTTCCGGGCTGCTCTCCGACGAGGACATCGACGAGGCCGGCAGCGCGCTCGAGCCCGGCACCTCCGCCGCCCTGCTCGTCTTCGAGAACCGCTGGGCGGCGCCCTTCGCCGCCGCGGTGCGCCGCTCGGGTGGCCAGCTGGTCGCCAGTGGCCGCATCCCAATCCAGGCCGTCCTCGCCGCGCTCGACGCGGCCGAGGCGGATTCCGAGTAGAGAGGAGACCGTCATGCCAGGACTGCTTCGAGGAGTGGCGCGAACGGCGGTCGTCGCCGGGACCGCAACCGCCGTCAGCAACCGCGTCTCGCGCCGTCAAGCCGAGCGCTGGGCGCAGCAGGAAGATCCCCAGCAGACCCCCGCTCCGGCGGCGGCAGCGCCGCCCGCCCCAGCCGGAGGCGGGCAGTCGACGATCGATCAGCTCAAGGAGCTAGGCGAACTGAAGGCCCAGGGAATCCTCACCGAGGAGGAGTTCGCCGCCCAGAAGGCCAAGCTGCTGGGCGGCTGAGCCTAGCCGGCCGGCTGCTGCAGCACCGAGAGGATGTTGCCGGCGGGGTCCTTGAACCAGGCGATGTCGGGGCCCTGGCCGCGCGCGACGCCCTTCTCGTCCTGGTCGAAGCCGTCGTAGCGCTCGAAGCTCACCCCGCGGGCGGCGAGCTCGTCGACGGCGGCGTCGATGTCGTCGACTTCGAAGTTGAGGATCGTGTAGGTCGCCGGCTCGAAGTCGGGCTTGGCGTACATCAGGGTGTCGCGACCGCCGGCGAGCTGGATCGTGGTGACGCCGAACTCCTCGCTCATCGTCGTCACGCCCAGTCCCAGCGTCTCGCCGTAGAACTTCTTCGCCGCCTCGATGTCGTCGACCGCGAAGCCGTTGGTCGCTTTCGTGTTCGCGAACATGTCGCTCCTTTCGTCTTGCTTCTCCGTGCTGCTACCCGGCCAGCTCCGGAATGTGTCGCTCCAGGTGCCGGGCGATCGTCTCGCGAACCCACTGCTGCGTCGAGGGGTCCGCCATCCGGTATCGGCCAAGCAGCGTCTTCTGGTCGCTGAGGGGGAGGCCGGCGATCTCCCAGCGCACCGCGAGACGCTCGAAGAGCAGCTCCGAGCGGCGGTGCCACGCGTCTTCCCGCGAGGTCGCTGCGGTGGCCGGGCCCTCGCCGAGCTTGGCGATCGTGCCGGCGCTCAGCGAGCGGCGCAGGGTCAGGGTGTTGCCCTCCTCGTCGACGTAGTCGACCGTCGGCACCTTCTGCCGCGGCCGTCGCTGCTTGCGCTTGGCCACCGTTCACCACTCCCCGCTCGGCCGCCGCCGGACTCGCTTGCGTTCGCCTGCCCGCCGCTTCTCTTCCAACCGCTTCTCGCGTGAGGCGCGGGTCGGCCGGGTCGGGCGCCGGCGCGGGGGCTCGCGCAGGCCGGCGGCGATCTTCTCCGCCAGCCGCCGCAGTGCCAGTTCGCGGTTGCGGGCCTGGCCCCGGGCGTCCTGGGAGACGGCGGTGATCAGCGACCCTCCCCTGCCGAGCAGCGCCTCGCGCTGGCGCTCGTCGAGCGCCCGCGAGGCCTCGACGTCGAAGACGGCTTCCACCCGCGAGGCGGTCACGTTGGCGTGCTGGCCACCGGGCCCCGAGGAGCGGCTGGCGCGCAGCTCGACCTCGGCCAGCGGGATCGAGAGCCCCGCATCGATTCTCAACTCGTCGGCGATAGGGCGTCGACCTTCCCCGCCAACTCGAAGTCGGCGGCGGTGAGACCGCCCTCGGAGTGGGTGGAGATCGTCACCGTCACCGTGTCCCAGGAGATCTCCAGGTCGGGGTGGTGGCCCATCGCCTCGGCCGGCTCAACCAGGCTGCTGGCAAAGCGCACCGAACCGACGAAGTCGCCGCAGCCGAAGCGCTTGGCGATCGCCTCGCCGCGGCGCTCCCAGCCCGGCAGCCGCGCCAGCTTCGCTTCGATCTCCGCGTCGTCCAGAAGCGTCATCCAGGGCTATGCTGGCATGGCGAAAGCGCGGACGCAATGAGCGGCTCTACCCCCACCCTCTGGCACATCAACGTCTCGCACTACAGCGAGAAGGCACGCTGGGTGCTCGACCACAAGCGTGTGCCGCACACCCGCCGCGCCGTTCCGGTGCCGGGCCTGCACATACCGGCCTCGCTCTGGCTGACCCGCGGCACCAGCCACACCTACCCAGTGCTCGAGATCGACGGGCGGCGGATCGGCGACTCGACCGAGATCATCGCCGCGCTGGAGGGACGCTATCCCGAGCCGGCCCTCTACCCGGCAGATCCCGAGCTGCGCCGCCGAGCGCTCGAGCTGGAGGACTTCTTCGACGAGGAGCTGGGACCGCACCTGCGCCTGCTCGCCTTCCACGAGCTGAGCAAGGACGGCGAGCGCTTCCAGGCCGTGATCGAGCGCACCACCCCGGGGCCGCTGACCGGCATCGGCAGCGCCGCCGTCACCTACGCGCGCACCTACACCGGCCTCCGCTTCGGAGTCCGCGACGAGGCGTCTGCCGAACTCGCCCGGGAGAAGGTCGTCGCCGCCCTCGACCGCCTCGAGGCGGAGCTCGGCTCCGGCGATTACCTCGTCGGCGACTCGTTCAGCGTCGCCGATCTCAGCGCTGCGGCGCTCTTCTACCCGCTGGTCCTGCCCGCCGAGGGCCCGCTCTCAGTCGACGAACCGCCCCCGGCGGGATTGGAGAGCTTCCGCGAGCCGCTGAGCAAGCGCCCCGGCTACCGCTGGGTTGAAGAGACGTACCGCCGGCACCGCCGGCCGGTCGCGCTCGCCGCAGCCGCCTAGCTCGCCACGCCGGGCCGCCTCATCCCGGACCTAAATATTTAGTAGGGCGCGGCCGATAGAGGCCGAGATGAGCCAGGCAAGCGCCGAGCACCTGCGGGCGATCATCGAGACGCAGACCGAGATCGCGGCGAGCGACCTCGACCTCGAGGCAGTGATGAAACTGATCGCGTCGCGGGGTCAGGAGCTGACCGGCGCAAGCGCCGGGGTGATTGAGATCGCCGACGGCGACGAGATGGTCTACCGCGTGACGACGGGCGAGGCGACGCCGTTCCTCGGAGTGCGCCTGAAGATTGACGCCAGCCTCTCCGGTCGTTGCGTCCGCGAGGAGCGAGTGCTGCGCAGCGACGACACGTCGATCGATCCGCGCGTCGACGCCGAGGCCTGCAAGCGGGTCAACGCCCGCTCGATGCTCTGCGTGCCGCTGATCCACCAGGGCGAGACGGTCGGCGTGCTCAAGGTCTACTCCCCCCACCCCCACAACTTCGGCGACAGCGACGTCGAGACTCTGGAGCTGCTCAGCGAGCTGATCGCCGCCCACATGTCCCACGCCAGCATCTTCGCCGCCGAGATGCATGGCGCTCGCCACGACGGCCTGACCGGGCTGCCCAACCGCCGTGCTTACGAGGAACGCCTGCCGGTCGAGATCGCCCGCGCTTCGCGCTACGGCTGGCCGCTCTCGCTCTGCCTGCTCGACCTCGACGGCTTCAAGAAGATCAACGACAGCCTCGGCCATCCCGCCGGTGACAGGGCCCTGCAGCAGGTCGCCGCGCTGATCGACGAGTCGCGCCTCACCGACGACGGCTTTCGCATCGGCGGCGACGAGTTCGCGCTGCTGATGCCGAAGACCTGCCGCGAAGACGCCGAACGGGCCGCCGTCCGGTTGAGCAAGGCGATCCGCGAGATCGGCATGTCGGACGGCACGCTCGGGGCGTCGTTCGGGGTCGCCGAAGGGCACGACGATCCGGCTGTCCTGCACGCCCTCGCCGACGAACGGCTGCTAGCCGCAAAGGACCGGCTCTACCGGCGCTCGGGCTGACGCTACTCGCTCGTTCTGAGCGGCCACCCGCAGCCTGCGGGGCGAGATCACGCCGCAGATGCCACCGAACCAGCGCCCCTGGCCGCGGGAGAGGAACAGCCCGTAGCTGCGACCGGTGCGCCGCGGCAGCGCACAGGCCGCGCCCCGGCGTGCGCTGCGCACGTCCAGCATCTTCCCCGCTTCGATGGAGTCGGCGCCCTTGTAGACATGGCGCACTTCGTAGCGGAAGACCGCCTGCAGCGCCCCGTGCGGCAGCACCTTGACCAACCGCCCAACGACCGCCCCGTCCGCCTCCCGCAACGACTCCCCCGGCGCCTGCGGCGCGCAGGAGCAGGCGGCCGCAGCCGCAGCGCCAACGAGCGTCACCGCAGCTACGAGAGCGCCCGCTGCCGCCTTCCCCCACACATCGCCAACTGTAGGGCCTCGAGCGTTTCAGGCATAGGGCCTATCCCGGCAGGGGTGGAACGTCTTGTACTTTTCCGGCAGCAGCCTGCGGCGCCAGCAGATACGTCTCCACCGGAAAAGTTAAGTGGAACCCCTGCCGGGATAGGCCCTACGGAGTAAGAACGATCTTCAGGGCTTCGCGTTGGTCGTAGAGGGCGTAGGCGTCAGCAGCCTCGTCCAGCTTCATGTGATGTGTGACCAGCGGCGCGGGGTCGAGCCTGCCGGCCTCGATCAGCGCCAGCACGCGGTCGACGTGGGCGATCACGTTGGCGAGGCCGAGGCGCAGGGTCAGGCCCTTGAGCCAGGCGAGGCCGAGCGGCACCTCGCCGCGGCCGGCGTAGGCGCCGATCCCCGAGACGGTGCCAGCGTCGCGCGCAAGGCTGACGGCCATCTCCAGCGGCCCCGGGTCGCCGACCGCGTCGACGACGACGTCGACGCCGCGCTTTCCGGTCGCCGCCCGCACCACCTTCTTCGGCTCCTCCTCGCTGAGGTGAACCGGGGTGGCGCCGAACTCCTTCGCCATCGCCAGTCGCTGCTCGACCGAGTCGATCGCGAAGACCTCGGTCGCGCCGCCGGCGATCGCCGCCTGCACGGCGCAGAGACCGACCGGCCCGAGGCCGAGCACCGCGACCGTGTCACCCGAGCGCATGCCGGCGTGGGCAACCGCGTGGTAGCCGGTCCCCATCACGTCGCCAGCGAAGAGGGCGACCTCGTCCGACATCCCCTCGGGCACCCGCCGCAGGGTGAGGTTGGCGCGCGGGACCAGCAGCTGCTCGGCCTGGGCCCCCTGCAGGTCGCCGAGCTTGGAGCCGTGGCCGAAGGTCTGGCCGCGATCGCAGCGGTGGTAGTCGCCACGCAGGCAGGGGACGCAGGTCGCGCAGGCAGTGTGGAAGCAGCCGAGCACCCGGTCGCCGACCGCCACCCGCTCGACGTCGGGCCCCGCGTCCAGCACGGTGCCGACGAACTCGTGGCCGATCGTGAAGCCGACCTCGACCGGCACGCGCCCGTGGAAGATGTGCAGGTCCGAGCCACAGATACCGCTTGCCTCGACCCGCACCAGCGCTTCGTCAGCCGCCCGGACCTCTGGATCGGGCTTTTCCTCGACCCGGACTTCGCCGGGCGCCTGAAAGGTGACGGCGCGCATCGCGCCGCCAACGGTATCGCCCCGGGTTTCTAGCCGACGCTGACGCCCGGGACGCCGAAGCGGGTGCTGCCACCGTCGGGGTCGGCGGTGACCTGGATCCGCGCCTCCAGCGCGAGCTCCTTCTCGAAGTCGGCGGCCTCGCCGTGCTGGAAGGAGACGTCCTTGCCCTCGAGCAGCTCGATGAAGACCTCGACGAAGCGGGGATCGAGCTGCTTGCCGGCGACGCGGCGCAGCTCCAGCATCGCCTCGTGGGTCGAGACCGGCGTGCGGTAGGAGTCGCGCGCCGTCATCACGTCGTAGGTGTCGGCGACGGAGATGATCCGCGCCAGTTCGGGGATGTCGTCGCCGGCGAGGCCGCGCGGGTAGCCCTTGCCGTCGATGCGCTCGTGGTGGGCGAGGATGATGTCGGCCACCGGCCCGTAGCCGTCGAGCGAGGAGACCACGCGGGCACCCTGCTGCGGGTGGCGGCGGATCAGCATCCAGTCCTCGTCGGTGAGCGGCACGTTGGCCTTGAGGATGCGGTCGGGCAGGATGAACTTGCCGATGTCGTGCAGCAGCGCGGCGATGTGGACGAGCTCCTCCTCCTGGCGCGAGAAGCCGGCCCGCTGGGCGATCGCGCGCGAGTAACGCGCCACCGCGGCGCTGTGCCGCGCCGTCATCTGATCGCGCAGGTCGAGCGTGCGCAGCATCGCGCTCAACATGCCGACCTGGAAGCTGGCCAGCTGCTTGCTGCGCCGCTCCAGCTCGTCGGCGCGCTGCTGGGAGAGCAGCAGCTGGCCGAGCAGGTACTGGAAGGTGATCAGGACGACGCCGAAGAGCGCGATCGCGGCAATGCCGATCACGTGGTAGATGAAGGCGACCGCGACGGCGAGCATGGCGCTGGCGAACTCCGACGGCATCACCGCCGGCAATACGCGCAGCTGGTCGGTGAAGGTGGCGCGCCCGACGTAGACGTGGTAGCTGGCGATCAGCACGAAGTTGAGCGCCAGAGCGAACTGGAAGAGCGCGAAGACGAGCAGGTAGAAGATGGGGTCCGACGCGGTTAGGCCGGTCGCGTCGATCACCGCGTGGAAGGCGACCCCCGCGACCAGGGGGAAGATCGCGTAGGCGACCAGGTTGTTGAGCAGGTATTGCGGCTCTTCGCGCCAGCGGAACCAGCCGACCGCGTTGGTGGCGACGCCGATCAGCGCCGCCGCCGGGCCGCCGAGGAAGACCATCGCCAGGACGAGGGCGAGGAAGGCGCCCGAGACCTTGACTTTCGACGCGGTCGTCACCGCCGTCACGTAGCTGAAGATCGAGAAGACGAGCAGGATCCCGAACAGGGCCGGATCCCAGTTGCCCTCGGGCGCGAACCAGACCGCGGCGGCCAGGGTAAGCACCAGCACGCCGATCATTACGGCGGTCGCGAGTCGGGTGGGGCGCGTGTCAGCCATCGGCCTGGTTTACGGCGTCGCGGTCGGCGCGCCGGCCCCTACAGGTTCACGAACCGAAGCTCGCTTCCTGCGCTTGGGACGACTGGCTCAAACCGAACGCTACTTGCGCGAGTCAAGTTAGCCGGGAAAGTGCCTGCAAGCAAGGCGGTCAGCCGCTTTGCGAGGAGCTTCCCAAGCGCCGACTCGCGCCAGAAGGGGGGCGCGATGCGGGCCGAGCGGGGGATTCGAGAGATCGATCCCGAAAAAAGCGAAGGGCACCCGACGAGGGGTGCCCTTCGCAAAAAGAACATCGAACGTTGCAAGTAGCGTTCGTGTCGTAAAGATCTAGCTGTGGTCTAGCTGTGGAAGCCCATGCCAATTCCCTTCGTGTCGAGTAGAGGCCCTCAGATTGCGCAGTGCGATCTGAAACTCATTCGTTGCTTGCGCAGTTTGTAGCACAGCTTGGCGGAAACTTGTGCATCTGCAGCAAATCTTGTGCATAAATGCAGTAGTTCGTGCGGCCACCTATGCGTAGATCACGCCTAACGGACCCCCTGAGAAAGCCGCAATTCCGGCGCCTGGCCACGAGCTACGGGGTCAACGAGCTGGGCGATTGGATGGGGATCGTCGCCCTCTCGGTGCTCGTCTTCGACCGCACCGGGAGCGCCCTGGCGACCGCGGTCCTCTTCCTCGGCACGAGATTTCTGCCCGCTCTGGTGGCGCCGATCCTGGTCGCGCGGGTTGAGCAACCGCCGCCGCGCTTCGCCCTGCCGATGATCTACTGCGGCGAGGCGGCTGCCTTCGCCGCCCTCGCCCTGCTCGCCGGCGACAACTTCTTCCTCGCCGGCGTCGTCGCCCTGGCCGTCGTCGACGGGGCGCTGGCGCTGACCGGCCGCGCCCTGACCCGGGCCGTCACCGCCGCCCTGCTCGAGCCGACCGGAGAACTGCGCTCGGGCAACGCCGTGCTCAACGTCGCCTTCACCGGCAGCGCCGCGGTCGGTCCCGGCATCGCCGGCCTGATCGTCGCCGGCTTCGGCGTCCAGTCGGCGCTGCTGCTCGACGCCGTCTCCTTCTACGCGATCGCCTGCATCCTGCTCACCGCCGGGCCCCTGCCCCAGGCCGAGCCCGACCCGGGCGGGGCCCGCGAACGCCTTCGTGCCGGCATCGCCTACATCCGCGAGAAAGCGACGCTGCGGCGGCTGCTCGTCGCCCAGGGGGCCGCCTTCGTCTTCTTCGCCGCGGTGATCCCGGTCGAGGTGATCTACACCAAGCAGACGCTCGGCACCAGCGACTCCGGCTACGGCCTGTTGCTGGCCAGCTGGGGAGTGGGCATGGTGATCGGCGGCATCGTCTTCGCCCGCGTGCGGCGGGCGCCGTTGCCGGTGCTGCTCTTCTTCAGCACGATCGCGGTCGGCGCCGGCTACCTCGGCCTCGCCGCCGCCCCCACCCTGGCCGCCGCCTGCGCGGCGTCGGTCGTGGGAGGCGCCGGCAACGGCGTGCAGTGGGTGAGTGCGATCAGCGCCGTGCAGGAGCTGACCATCGCCGGCATGCAGGCACGGGTGATGAGCGTGCTGGAGTCGATCGGCGCAGCCATGCCGGGCGTCGGCTACCTGCTCGGCGGACTCATCGCCACCGCCACCGATCCCCGCACCACCTTCCTCGTCGCCGGCATCGGGGTGCTGGCCATCGCTACCTCGGCCGTACCCATAATGGGCAGGAAATGGCCTGAAAGCAGGGAAAAGGCGGACGGAAAGACCGTTGACGCCGAGGCGGAGATTATGGTGGAGTTGATTCCAGTGGGAGAGGTTCCCCAGTCCGCACCCGGCCTGACTCGGAGGTTGTGACTTGAAGAAGCTTGGTCTCGTTCTGCTGGTATTCGGGCTGGTTGCCGCCAGCGCCACAGGTCTCAGCGCCTGCGGCAGCTCCAGCGACAAGGAAGGCGGCACGCTGACCGGCAGCTTTGCCTCGTTCCCGGACTTCCTCGATCCCCAGCTCTCCTACCTGCAAGAAGGCTGGACGGCGATGTTCGACACCTACCTGCCGCTGCTCACCTACAAGCGCGTCAACGGGCCGGAAGGGAGCAAGGTCGTCCCCGGCCTCGCCGAGGGCCTGCCGAAGATCAGCAACGGCGGCAAGACCTACACGCTGACCCTGCGCAAGGGCCTCAAGTACTCCGACGGCACCCCGGTCAAGGCCTCCGACTTCGCGAGCACCGTGGAACGGCTCTTCAAGATCAGTTCGCCGGGCTCGTTCTATTACGAAGGAATCGTCGGCGCCGAAGAGTTCGCCAAGACGAAGAAGGGCGGCATCTCCGGCATCGAGACCGACGACAAGAGCGGCAAGATCGAAATCGAGCTGACCGCTCCGCACGGATCGTTCACCAACGAGCTCGCCATGCTCTTCGTCGCGCCGCTACCGGCCGGCACGCCGGCCCGCAACCTGACCGCTGACCCGCCGCCCGCGACCGGTCCCTACATGATCTCCAAGGTCGAGAAGGGGCGCAGCTGGTCCTACGCGCGCAACCCCCACTGGGCCAAGGACAACGGTCCGCAGGTCAGCGAGGTGCCCGCCGGCCACTTCAACAAGATCGAGATCAGCGTCGTGCGCAACGACGCGACCCAGGTCAACGACATCGAGCGCAACAAGACGATGTGGATGCAGCCGCCGGTGCCCTCCGACCAGCGGGAAGCGATCGTCAACAAATACGAAGGGACCCAGTTCCGGATCGAGCACGCGCTCAACATCTACATGTTCTGGATGAACACCGAAGAGGCGCCCTTCGACGACGCCAAGGTCCGCCAGGCGGTCAACTACGCGGTGGACACGGACGCGCTGGAAAGGATCTACGCCGGCTCGATGGCAGCGGCTCACCAGATCCTGCCCGAGGGGGTGCCGGGCTTCGAGGCACTCGACCTCTACCCCCACAGCATGGCCAAGGCGAAGGAACTGCTGGCGGAAGCCAATCCCTCCGACCGCGACATCACGGTCTGGACCGACAACGAAAGCCCCAACGACGAAGCGGGCGCCTACTATCAGGACGTGCTCAACAAGCTCGGTTTCAACGCCAAGCTGAAGACGATCAACGCCGACAACTACTACCAGATCATCGGCAACGAAACGACGCCCGACCTCGACACCGGTTGGCTCGCCTACTTCGCCGACTACCCAAATCCGAACGCCTTCTTCCAGCCGCTGCTGAGCGGGGAATCGATCGCGCCGACCGGGAACACCAACTTCGCCCGCATCGACGTGCCGGAACTGAACGAGAAGATCGCCAAACTGTCGGAAGAACCGCTCGACTCGCAGCAGGAAACCGAATACGCGGAACTCGACCGCTCCTACATGGAACTGGCGCCGATGGCTCCTTACGGGACCAACACGCTCTCGACCTTCGTCGACGACCAGATCAACCTCGACAGCGTCGTCTTCAACCCGGCCTACGGCCACTCGCTGGCCAGCTTCGAACTGAAGTAGCGCCCGGCCGCAGCCTCACAATATGCGGGTGGCCTCCCAGCCCAATGCCGAGGAGGCCGCCCGCGAGGCGGCGGGCGGTCCCTGGCGGCTCGCCTGGCGACGTCTGCGCCGTAACCGGGTCGCGCTCGCCTTCGGCGGCCTCTTCGTCCTGATCGTCCTCTTCTCGCTGGCGGCGCCGATTTGGGCCGACAGCGTCGCCCACACAGGCCCCAACTCGACCCACACCCTGCAGAAGCTCGAAGTCGACGGCGAAAAGCGCGAAGTCGTCAATCCGAGCGGCAGGCCGATCGGGCCGCAGTGGTTCGAAGCGGGCGGCAAGTTCTTCCTCGGCGCGGACGGCCGCCTCGGCCGCGACGAGATGGTGCGGCTGATGTACGGGGGGCGGACCTCCCTCCTCGTCGGCTTCTCCGCGGCGCTGCTGACCACCCTGGTGGCGACGCTGCTCGGCCTGCTCGCCGGCTACTACCGCGGTTGGACCGACACCGTGATCGCCCGCACGATGGACGTGATCTGGGCCTTCCCGGTCATTCTGCTGGCGATCGCTCTGGGATTGGCGCTGGCCGTCGGTGGCCTCCAGATCGGCCCATTGAAGCTCTCGGGCAGCTCGATCTGGATCCCGATCCTGATCATCGGCACCGTCTACGTCCCGTACATGGCGCGGCCGATCCGCGGCGAGGTGCTGTCCCTGCGCGAGAAGGAGTTCGTCGAAGCGGCAGAGGCACAGGGCGCCGGCGCGCCGCGGGTCATCTTCCGTGAGCTGCTACCCAATCTCGCCTCGACGATCATCGTCTTCTTCACCCTCGGCGTCGCCAACGCGATGCTGCTCGAGTCGATGCTCTCCTTCCTCGGCGTCGGTGTGCAAGCGCCGAACACCTCCTGGGGGACGATGATCGGCAGCGGCTTCGAGCTGATCACCAGCGCCCCGCTGCTGACCGTGCTGCCGGGCTCGATGCTGATGCTCACGGTGCTCTCGATCAACGTCTTCGGCGACGGGCTGCGCGACGCGCTCGACCCCCGCTCGAAACTGCGCCTGGAGATCCACGCCGGCGCCAGCGAGCCGGAGGGTACGGCGGTCTGATGGCCCGCTTCGTCGTCCGACGCCTTGGCGGGATGGTCGCCGTGCTCTTCGCCGTCTCCGTCCTCACCTTCCTCATCTTCAACGTCATCCCCAACTCGGACCCGGCGCTGCGGATGGCGGGCAAGAACGCGACCCCGATCCTGGTCGAGAACATCACCGAGGAATGGGGATTCGACGACTCGCTGCCCCAGCAGTACCTGACGATGATGAAGAAGATCTTCAGCGGCGACGTGATCTCCTACGAAGGGCGGGAAAACGTCGACGAACGGGTCGTCGAAGGCATTCCGGCGACCTTCTCGCTCTGCATCGGAGCCGCCGTGATCTGGATGTTCTTCGGCATCCTCTTCGGCTACCTCTCGGCGGTGCGGGCCGGCGGCCTGCTCGACCGGGTGCTGACGATCGTCGCCGTTACCGGAATTTCGATTCCCGTCTTCTGGCTGGCGGCGATCCTGCTCAACTACCTCACCTACCAAACCGAAATCTTCCCCTCGGGGGGATACGTGGAGTTCGCCGAAAATCCGCTCGAATGGGGTGAACACCTGATTCTGCCCTGGGCGACGCTGGCGATCGTCTACGTCGGCATCTACAGCCGCGTGCTGCGCTCCAACATGCTCGACGCGATGAACGAGGACTACGTGCGAACCGCACGGGCCAAGGGCCTGAGCGAGCGGCAGGTGATGACCCGACACGTATTGCGCAACTCCTTGATTCCGATCATCACCCTTTTCGGGCTTGACTTCGGCGCCCTGCTGGCTGGAGCGATCGTCGTCGAAGCGATCTTCAGCCTCAACGGGATCGGCCAGTACGCCTACGAATCGCTGATCAACACCGACCTGCCCCCGATCATGGCGATCGTCCTCTTCGGCGCCTTCTTCGTCGTTCTCTTCAATGCCCTGGTCGACATCGCCTACGCCTGGCTGGATCCGCGCATCCGCCTCGGGACGGAGGCGCGATGAGCGAGCCGCTGCTTTCGGTGCGGGATCTGCGCGTGGGATTCGCCACGCAGAGCGGTCACGTGCAGGCGGTCGACGGCGTCTCCTTCGAGCTGGCGCCGGGGGAGGTGCTGGCGATCGTCGGCGAGTCTGGCTCGGGCAAGAGCGTCACCGCGCAGACGATCCTCGGCCTGACCCGCTCGCCGAACGCGGAGATCGCGGGCTCGGTGCGGTTGGGTGAGGCGGAGCTGATCGACGCGAGCGAGCGGAAACTGCGAGAGGTGCGCGGCTCGCGCATCGGGATGGTCTTCCAGGACCCGATGACCTCCTTCAACCCCGTCTACAGGATCGGTCGCCAGATCGCCGAGGCGATCCGCGCCCACCGCGGCGAGGTCGGCAAGGACGAGGCCCGCGAGCGGGCGATCGAGCTGCTCGACTCGGTTGGGATCCCGGATGCGGAGCGGCTCGTCGACAGCTACCCGCACGAATTCTCGGGTGGGATGCGCCAGCGGGCGATGATCGCGATGGCGCTGGCGCTCGACCCCGAAGTGCTGATCGCCGACGAGCCGACGACGGCGCTCGACGTCACCGTGCAGGCGCAGATCCTCGCCCTGCTCGAGCGGCTCAACCGCGAGCGGGGGCTGGCGACGATCCTGATCACGCACGACCTCGGCGTCGTCGCCGAGGTCGCCGACCGGGTGCTGGTCATGCACGGGGGAGCGGTCGTCGAGCGCGGCGACCTCGACGAGGTCTTCTACTCGCCCGCCGACCCCTACACCCGCGGCCTCCTCGACGCGGTTGTGCGGCTCGATGCGGCGCCGCCACTGCGGCCGCCGAGCCAGAGCGAGCCCCTGCTCGAGGTCACCGACCTGGTCAAGCACTTCCCGATCAAGAGGGGACTGCTCTTCGACCGCGAGGTCGACCGGGTGCGGGCCGTCGACGGCGTCAGCTTCAGCGTGCGCCGGGGCGAAACTCTCGGCCTCGTCGGTGAGTCGGGCAGCGGCAAGACGACCCTCTCGCGCACGATCCTGCAGCTGCTCGCGCCGAGCGCGGGCTCGGTGCGCTTCGAGGGACGCGAGATCGCCGGGCTCTCGCGGCGGGAGATGCGACCGCTGCGGCGCGAGATGCAGATGGTCTTCCAGGATCCCTACGCCTCGCTCAACCCGCGCAAGCGAGTCGGCCAGATCGTCGGCGAGCCGCTGCGCCTGCAGGGCGAGGTGAGCGGCGCCGAGCTGCGCCGCGAGGCTCAGCGGCTGCTCGACCGCGTCGGCCTCGCCGCCGAGCACTTCGACCGCTTCCCGCACGAGTTCTCCGGTGGGCAGCGGCAGCGGATCGGGATCGCGCGGGCGCTGGCGCTGCGACCGAAACTGATCGTCGCCGACGAGCCGGTCTCCGCCCTCGACGTCTCGATCCGCGCCCAGATCCTCGACCTGCTCTCCGAGCTGCAGAGCGAGTTCGGCCTCACCTACGTCTTCGTCGCCCACGACATCGGCGTCGTCCGCCACGTCTCCGACCGGATCGCGGTGATGCACCGGGGCAAGATCGTCGAGGAAGGGCCCGCCGACGCGGTCTGCGAGCGCCCCAGCGACGCCTACACGAAGCAACTGCTCGCCGCCGTGCCGATTCCCGACCCGCGCGAGGCGCGGGCGCGGCGGCAGGCCGTCTGACCCGTCTGAGCCCGGCCCGGCAAACTGTCGGTGAGGTGAACCTGCCGCTTTCCCCACCGATCAAACCGCAGCTGGCGCTGACCCGCAAAGCGCTGCCGGTTGGAGAGGAGTGGGCGTACGAGCAGAAGCTCGACGGCTTCCGGGCGATCGTCTTCGTCGACGGCGCCGACTCCTACATCCAGTCGCGCGGCGGCAAAAACCTCTCTCGCTATTTCCCCGAGTTGAGCTTCCCGCTCGGGCGCTACGTCGTCGACGGCGAGTTGGTCATTCGCGACGCGGATGGCAACGTCGAATTCGACGCCCTGCAGAGCCGCATCCACCCGGCCGACTCGCGGATCACGCTGCTCTCGAGGGAGATCCCCGCCGGCTTCGTCGCCTTCGACCTGCTGGCGGAGGGAGACGAGGCGCTGCTCGAGGCGCCGTTCGCGAAGCGTCGAGAGCGGCTGGAGGGCCTGTTTGGCAGGACCTCGGTTGAGCTCAGCACGCTCAGCCGCGAGACCGCGCGGGCCGAGGAGTGGCTGCGCCGCACCGAGGGCACGATGGCGAAGCAGCTCGACGCCCCCTACATCCCCGGCAAGCGCAAGGGGATGGCGAAGGTGAAGCGCGAGCGCACGATCGACTGCGTGGTGATGGGCTGGCGGCCCGGCAAGGAGGAGGGCACGGTCGGCTCGCTGATCCTCGGCCTCTACGACGGCGGCGAGCTGCGCTCGGTTGGCCACATCTCGGGCTTCAGCCAGGAGACCAAACGCAGCCTGCGCACGCTGCTGGAACCGCTCGAGACGGGCGAGAGCGGCACCGCCGAGCCGAGCCGCTGGACCGGCGGTCGCGACCTCGGGTGGGTCGCCCTGCGCCCCGAGCTGGTGATCGAGATCGGCTACGACCACGCCGCCGCCGGGAGGATCCGCCACGGCGGGCGGTTCCACCGCTTCAGGGACGACAAGGCGCCGGAGGAGTGCCTGTTCTCGGATCTGGACGAGGGCTAGGAGGTATGAGGTGGCTCTTTGCGACGGGCGCGCTCGTCACGGATGTTCAAACCCAGGAGGACAGCCAGGCCAGTGAAGAATGCCACCGCGCCCAATGCCTTGAGGGCGGCTTCATCGTCATAGAGAAAGACAAAGCCCACAACGAGGATCAACATCGAGACGGCAATGCCGATGTTGGCGTTGCGAAACAGCCTTTTCATTTCCTCAGACAAAATGTCTCCCAACGATATCAATACCCAGGGATCCCAACGCAAGGACTCCGCCGAAATAGCCGCCGACAAAGCTCCAATGCTCCGCGTGACGCCGCGACCGGGTTGACGCAAAACTCCCCAGCCCCGTCGCGAAGCTGCCCACCACGATGCCTGACCCAATCGACGTCGCCAGCTCTCCGAGCATTTCCGTCACAGGGCCTGCGCTTGCAAGCAGATGTGCCGCCATTGCTCAGCACCCTGGACGATATTTCCGCACACGTGGCGCCTCAAATGTGGCAGGACGCGAGCAGAAGGCTCAAAAAAGGCGCGGCTGGGAAAAGGCGGCGCCCGTCCCGCCTGACAAATCGCCACCGGAGGGGCGACGACTCTGAGCATCCGCCAGTCGAGAGCGACCCCGGCCGCTTTGAGTACTGCGACCCCAGCCACGGACAGCTCGCGTTGCTCGCTTGCGTTGCTCGGGGCGCATGTAGGAGCGGCCGCGATAGAGCCGTTCGTAGCGGGGGAGTAGGTCGGGGCGTTTTTCTTCCAGCCAGGCGAAGAAGACGTCCTTGACCTCGTCGCGCAGGTGGAGGGCCACGCCGCCGAGGAAGCTGGCGCCAGCGGCCTTGGCGCGCTCGACGATCGGGCGCACCTGCTCGGGAGAGTCGTTGATGCCGGGCATCAGCGGCGCGATCAGGACGCCGGAATCGATGCCGCGGCGGCGCAGCTCGGCGACCGCGTCGAGGCGGGCTAACGGGCTCGGCGTGTGCGGCTCGGTCGCGCGCCAGGCCTCCTCGTCGAGCGTAGGCACGGAGAGATTGACCGAGACCGGCAGCTTCTTCGCCATCCGCTCGAAGATCTCGACGTCGCGCATCACGAGCGGCGACTTGGTCAGCACCGAGACCGGCGTACCGGCCTCCTCGAGGGCCGCGAGGATCGCCGGCATCATCCGGTAACGGCTCTCGACCCACTGGTAGGGATCGGTGTTCGTCCCCAGCGCCACCAGCTCGCGCTTCCAGCTGTCCCGCGCCAGCTCGAGGCGCAGCAGCTCCGGCACGTTCACCTTGACCACGATCTCCCGCTCGAAGTCCCGGCCGGCGTCGAGATCCAAGTAGGTATGCGTACGTCTAGCGAAGCAGTTATGGCTGACAACGCCATTGGCGATGAAGTCTTCCGTTCCGGTCGTAATGTCGAACATCTCGATCTCACGGCCAAGTGGCTCGATCGAAACAACGCCCAGCTTGGCTGGCGACTTGAGAGCAATGCCCTCGATCGAGCGCTTACGGCTAATCGCAGGGTCGACGTCCTGAAACAGGCGAAGCTGGCTACGCAAACCGCCCAAAAGTCGGACGTTGCGAGCTCCGATGGCGTTAGGTGACTCCACGGTGCACGAGAAACCAAGTCGCCGAAAGCCGGCGACTGTCCGGGCAATGATCTCTGGATCCTTATTGGAAATACGCAGAGCATCACTGCGGCATCCCTCGGCATCGAAGATGCCAGCCAGAAAACCCCTCGACCAATCGATACTCGGCGAGTCATGCCAGCGGATCAGGTCACGGATGCGCTCGACGCTTTCGCGTGCCGACGTTCGAATCGCTCGCATTGGCCGATGTCGCTCGTTCCCAGCGAGGAACTGAAATTCATCAGTTCGTATGCCCTCCTCGGAGAGAAAGAGCCTTGCTCTGTCAAGTGCCTCTTGATCTGTCAGGGCAAGGCGAAAACGATGTACTTCGTAATTAGTTCGCTTGGGACGGTCGTAGACATACGAACCGATGTGACCGTCGCCACGGACCATGCCGCAGAGGTATCCACGCCGATAGTCATCTGACAGCTCGAAGGAGGGCCCCAGACATCCCACCCCCATCAGTTTGTTGTTGATCGTCAAATGAGGCCTGCACTCACGGCCCTGTTCTGCGCCAGTGACGTGCTTCCATCCTCGCTGAGCTGTCAGAAACCGGTGATCGCCGCTTGCGACCAGCTCGGTTCCATCTTCAAGCGTGATCCGGTACGCCGGCTTGCGTGCAGCCCAATGGGCCAGCACTCGCGTGATCTCATAGCGCCGATACGCGCCCCTTTTGACCGTGCCGTAAATCGCCTCGCCCACTTCCAGGTCGGACAATGGCTTCGTCCGACCATCCGCCATCAGGATCGGGGTGTCACCCGATAGGCAGTAGGCGCAGGCATGCGTGCATCCTCGATAGGGGTTGATCGTCCAGTTGAAGCCGTAGCGACCACCCGGCACGTGGTTGAGCGCCGAGCGGGCGCGGACCTCGTGGAAGTTGACGCCCATCGCCTCGGGCGCATCAAACGTGCGCACGACCGTCCCATCGCCGATCCCGGGAAGCCTCAAATCGTTCTCGACTCGCTGTTCGTCCCAGCGCATACGAACATATGTTCGTATGCGCTTCGGACGGAAGCTGCTCGCTATCCGGGCAGCTTGCCCTCGATCGCGTAGCGCAGCACGTCGACGACCTGCTCGGCTGTGCGCGCGGTCGCCTGGGCTGCGCGGTCGACCTCCTTCAGCGCGTGGTCGAGCTCGCCATCGTGCAGGGTGACGATCGGCTTGCCGAGCGCGGCGGCGTAGCCGGCGTCGAAGGCGGCGTTCCACTGCCGGTACCTGTCGCCGAAGCGGACGACGACGAGGTCGGCGGCGCGGATCAGCGTCTGGGTGCGGATCGCGTTGACGCCCGCTCCCATGTGGTCGCGCCAAAAGGGCGTGCCCTCCTCGCCGAGCGTGCCGACGCCGGCATCGTCGGAGGCGGCGTGGTCGGTCACCGGCGCCGAGAACTCGACCGGCAAGCCGGTCTCGCGCGCGCCGGCTTCGATCCGCTCGCGCCAGTCGGAGTGGATCTCCCCCGAGAGGTAGACGGACCAGGTGCGCTCGCTCACCCGCGCAATGCTACGCGCCGGCGGCCGTCGCCGAAGGCGCGCTCAGCGGGCAACGCCGGCGTGGCTGTAGCGCCACTGGAAGGCCGGCGACTGCGGCGCTTCGGCGCGGTTGCAGAAGGTGCCGTAGAGGATGCATTCCTGCGTGCCCCAGGGGCCGCTGAAGGCGTTCCAGGTCGCCGGACGGTCGTCGCGGCTGACCGGCAGCGGCCTCAAACAGCGCCCGGCGCAGATCGTGTCATCGTCGTCGGGCCATTTGCCGCGACCGTCGTGGTTGCCCTCGGGCAGGATGACGCCGTACTCGACACAGGTGTGGGTCTGACACGGGTTGCGGTAGGAGGCGTGGCTCGCCCGGGCGACGAAGACCAGCGGATGGTAGGAGCCCGTGCGTTCGACCATTTCCATCTGGGGCAGTTCACGCCAACCGTCGAGCAGTTCGGGCCACCGGTGCCGAACCACCCTGGCGTGCTGCGCGTAGTACACGGCTCGGGGTGGCCCACCTTCGGGGCCGACCTCGACCGTCACTCCCTCCCAGTCGGATTCGTGGTCGAAACAGTCGAAGTCGGGAAGGCTGAACCCCGGCGAGCACATCCAGGCGGAGAGCGAAGGGTTGTAGGGCAGGTACCACCAGTAGTCGAGGTACGTCTGCCCCTGCTTGCCGTGTACGGCGTGGTAGTAGTAGGCGCTTCCCGTCACGTGCTTGCTGCGTTCGCGGTCGGCGGTGCTGAAGCGGCGCGGGTCAACCCGCAGGTAGTCGAAGGACTGATCGAGGTCCGAAGCGCGCACCACCGTTTCGCAGCGGTCGTCGGGGACTGCGTGCTCGCACATCGCCACCGCACCTTCGCCAAAGGCGGCGTCGACGTCGACGGGCCAGTCGTAGACCTCGCGCTTGTCGAAGAAAAGGAGCGGCCGGTACGCGTAGGCGAGCTGCCGGTCGGCGAGGGCGCCGTGACTGGTCGCGACGAGCCGCAGCGCCGCGTCGATCAGGGTCGGGCCTTCCAGTTCGCCGACCGTCCCCGCTTCTCCGCCGCGCTGCTGTGACCACGCCGTCCACTCCTCGAGTGGGGCCGTGGTCGAGCCGGTGAGCAGCGCGAAGTGAGGGGCCCGCAGTGCTGCGGCCGCCGGCACGAGCGGGTCGCTGCCGGGCCCCTCGCCGACGTCGAGCACGACCGCCCGCTGCGCCCCCGGCCTCCATTCCACCCGTCCCGCGCCGGGTTCGAGCGCCTTTCCGGTGTGCAGGGCCCGCAGAGCGAGCCCGCGGCTTTCCGTTCCCGCGACGAGAACGTCGAGGCCATCCCCCTCTGCGGACGGTTTCGCCACGGTGTAACGGACGTCCCAGGGCGCCAGGTCGCCGGGCGGCGTCGAGGGGCGCGTCCCGACTCCCGGCAGGGCCCCCGGCGCGACCAGGACCAGGTCGATCCGGCCCTGGATCGGCACCTGCGCGCGAATCTTCGGGCCGTCGGAGTGGCGGTGCGCGACGATCGCCGCCGGCAGGCCGATGACGAAGGCGGCGGCAAAAATCAGCGCTACCCACCAGGGGGCGGGGTGTTTCAGCCCGCCCGCGATGAGCCAGAAGAGGACGGCGTAGATGGCGAGGGCGACCAGAACGGCGACCGTCAGGTCGATCGAGGTGTCGCCGGCGATCGAGTGAACGAGGAGGTTGACCAGGATCAGCGCGATGAGGGCGAGCACCGCCGACCCGATCCAGATGAGCGCCTTGACGACGATCGCTTTCACCATTTCGAAAAATGTGAAATAACTTTTCGAGCGATGAGGCGGACCCTATACCCACTCCTCCTCGCGGTACTCGGCCTGCTGTTCTGCGCCACGGCCGCGGCCGCCGTCACCCCGGTCCACTACGCGGCGCTCGGCGACTCCTACTCGAGCGGCGAGGACTCGAGCGGCGAGGGCAACGGTCCCTTCGACGGCAACTGTCACCGCGCGCTGGACGCCGACTCCGCCTACCCGCGCATCCTCCCCAGCCTCGTCAGCTACCTCGGCGCGCCCGAGTTCCACGCCTGCACCGGGGCCGTGGCCGCGGATGTGGTGACCCGCCCGCAGCCGAAACGGACGGCTCAGAAGCGGCAGGTCGAGTACCTCAGCCCCGCCAGCAGGCTGGTGACGCTGACGATCGGCGGCAACGACATCGGCTTCTCCTCGATCATCGCCACCTGCCTGCTGCCCACCGACTGCACGCACTCGAAACTGGCCAATCGGGTCAGCGAAGGCCTCACCACGATCCAGGCAAAGCTGGTGCGCGTGTACGAAGGCGTGCGCGAGGCGATGGATCCGGACGGCAAGCTCGTCGTCGCCGGCTATCCACACCTGTTCGTCGGCGGTCCGGCGGGCGGCTGCAAGCACTTCATCTCGGCCGCAGAGGCGGCCTGGATCGACTCGCTCGTCGACGCCGGCAACATCCACATCGCCGCCGCGGTGCGAACCGCGCGCAGGGCCGACGGCAACGTCTTCTACGTCAACGTCGTCGACGACTTCGCCGGCCACGAGCTCTGCTCGCTCGACCCCTGGCTCTACAGCATCAAGTTCTCGCTGCACGAGGGCACCAACCTGATCCAGGGCAGCTACCACCCCACGGTGCAGGGCCAGCACGCCTACGCGACGGCAATCGCCGCGTTCCTGCGGACCCACCCACTATGAGATTGGCAGCTCAGGACCCCCGGGCTAGACTTGCCCTATGGCGTCGAAGGTGTTGAGCGGCGATATAAGTGAACTGGAGCAGGCGAAGGCGATGCGCCTCGCAGCGGATCGCAATGCGTCGATGAGTGAGCGACTGGCCCGGATGCACGCGCTCTGCAAACAAATGAGCGCGATAAGAGGCGTCGCCAGAACACGTTGAGCGAGTTCGAAGTGGTCCGGCGTGGAGGCAACGTCACAGCCGCGACCAGATTGGAGCGCTCGATGTTGTGCAGCGAGCACAAGGGGTGCCCAGCTACTCCCAACTCGCCGAAGACACCATTCAAAGCGAGATGTTGGGCGTGCAAGTGCGAATCTGCTCGCTTTCGCGACTGCGCAAGATGAAGTTGGCACAGGGTCGTACGCAGGACCGGCTCGACCTGGAGAACCTGCCGACAGATTGACGGCCAGCGGCGTCAGCCCTCGCCGACGGAAGCGGCGCCGCCTGCCCCCTGCTCTTCGAAGTGCTTGCTCAGCATCGTCACCTGGCCCTGGTAGTTGGAGCCCAGCTCCTGCCCGTAGAGGCGCTCGGCCGGGGCGCTGGTCCGCTCCAGGGCCAGCTTGCAGACGGGCTGGCGGTGCTCGACCATGAAGGAGACGTCGCGGGCGCGCACCTCGAGGGCGGCGCGGCTGCCGTGGCGGTCGCCGGCCGGGTCGTAGCCGAAGCCGGGATCGAAGAAGCCGGCGTAGTGGGTGCGCAGCTCGCCGGCGGTCGGGTCATAGGCCATCATCTCGGCGGCGATCTGCGGCGGGATGCAGACCCCCTCGGCCGAGAGCAACAGGTAGAAGATCTCCGGCTCGAGCACGATCTTCGAGCCCGCCTCGGGGAAGACCGGGTCCCAGTAGTCGGTCCAGCGGTAGGCGCGGATGCGCGAAAGGTCGATCGGCAGGCTGTTCTTCTTTGCCCGGTAGCCGACGATGCGGTCGGCGGGGCCGGAGAGGTCGACGCTGAGGAAGAGCCCGTCGGCGAGCGCCAGCTCGGACTCGCGCAGCGCGTGCGAGTCGAGGTAGAGCAGCGGGAACTCGTCCTGCAGGTCGCGGATCTGCTGGTCCGAGAGCCGTACGTCGCCGCGGGCGAGGCGCAGCTGGTTGAGCGAGAGGCCGGTCTTGACCTGGATCGCGAAGGAGCGCGGCACGACCTCGAGGTAGAGCTTGCCGCGGTAGCCGGGGCGGATCTCGTCGAAGCGGTGGTGGCGGTCGGTGAGCACGCGGGTGAAGACGTCGAGCCGCCCGGTCGAGCTCTTCGGGTTGGCCTTGGCGCGCACGTCGGCGGGCAGCGCCAGCTCCTCGATCAGCGGCACCAGGTAGGGACGGTCGCGCTCGAGCACGGCGCCGTCGCGCAGGTCGATGCGCTGGAAGGCGAGCCCCTCGATCTTCTCCTCGACGGTCGAGTCGACGTCGGGCAGGAACGAGCAGCGCAGCGCCCAGGCGTGGTCGCCGAGACGCAGGTCGATGCTGGCGGGCTGGATCGACTCGGGCCGGATCCGGTAGTCGCCGGAGCTGACCCAGTCGGCAGCGATCGCCTCGCTCAGCGCCTGCGAGGGGAAGACGCCGTCGGGTGCCGTGGCGGCGTCCTCGCCCGACGCACTCTCCGCCGCTGCCGCTGCGTCGCTCACGATTCCGAGATTATGCGGCGCGCCTCGGCAGCACCGAGGTAGGGAGTGAGCGCAAACTCCGCAATCTCCGGCAGTAACTCGGGCAAGGGGGCGGTCTGGCCGGCGAGCGCGCGGCGGGTCAGCAGCGAGGCGATGCCGCCGACGATCGCCTCGTCGGTCGCCTCCGGCGGCCTCTCTCCCCCCGCCGGAGCCGGCGCCCCGTCGCGCAGGTAAGGGACGAAGCTCTGCAGGGAGACCTGGTAGCGCTCGTACACACCCCGGCCGGCGCGCAGACCCTCGACCAGGACGAGCTGCGTCTGCGCCGGTTCGGCCGCGAGCAGCTCGAGCAGGGCGCGGAGCGCCCCGATGACGCTCGTCGGCCAGTCGCCGCCCTCCTCACATGCATCCAGCACACACTTGCGAATGCGCTCGACCGCCTCGTCGTAGGCGGCGACGAAGCAGGCGTCCTTGCTCTCGAAGTGTTTGTAGAAGTCGCTCTTGGAGACCCCGGCGCGTTTGCCGATCAGCGAAACGGTCGTCTGGTCAAAGCCGCCCTCGTACAGGCACTCGGCGAGGGCGACGAGCAAACGCTCGCGCTGGTTCTGCGCGACGAACTCGCGCGGGAGGCCGTGACGTCCACGTGGCAGTCTTTCCACGATTCAGCAGTCTCTCAATGCATGGGGACCAAATGCTTAGCGGCGTTACACCTACTGCCCCACCGCCCCGAAGCTCACCACCCCAAAAGCCTCCCCGGCGCTGAAGGTGGGCTTCCCTTCAGCGAAGGCCTGGTTGAAGCTCTGCGCGGTCTGGGCATCGAGGGAGAGCGGTGCACCAGATACCGAGATCGTCCTCTGCTTTGGATCTGAAGAAACGAAGGCTTTGGCCATATCGATCGCCAAGACCCCGATCCGCCCCAGCTTGCCGGGGAAGGCGGGGGTGGGCTCGATGTCTACTTCGGCGGAGGTGTCCTTAGCTCCGAGGTCGAGCCAGTATTCCTTTTGGAAGACCTGCCCCGCTCCGAGTTGCAGAAGTTCGATCGCGCCAGCTAGGCGAAGCGTTCCTTCAGAGGCATCTGGAGCGATCTGCCCTCCCAAGGCGATCGGGAAGCGAAGAACTGGCCCTGGGGAGAGTTCGGCCGGTGAGATCGGGTTCAAGGAGACGAAAAGGGATTTGAACTTGGCGAGGATCTGAGGGTCTGGGACCAAGGTGCCTTGACCCTGTTCGAGGATCGCCACCCTCTGGGGTTGGGTTTGGCTCTTCAGCGACCCGATCAGCTGTCCCTCTTTGAAGAGGTCTTTGGTGCGCAGCTTCTTGTTCAGGCGCGTTGCCACCTTTTGGGTCAGCGCGAGCCCGGTTGCCCTAAGCGAGGAGCCAAAGCC
>JASLIG010000121.1 GCA_030152805.1 Solirubrobacterales bacterium | reverse complement strand
AGCCGTCGGAGCGATGCTGCAGGCGCCAGAACTCCCAGAGCCTGTCGGTGCTCGGCTGCCAGACGACGAGGTGGCGGTCGGTGCCGGCGGCGGGCTGGGCGCCGGCGGGCAGGGGCACCGCCCGCCAGGCGGCGCGCAGCGCGGTGGCGGAGGAGTCCCGCCTCAGCTCGACTTCGACCGCGGGCTGGTCGGCCGGCACCGTGTAGACGGGCACGCTGTATGCCGAGGTGTTGATCGCCGGGCCTTTGTTGTTGCGCACCTCGCGTTGCACCTCGGCGCCCAGCGCCGCGACCATCGGCGCCGAGTCGGGATCGAGGGCGGCGCCGCTCGCCAGCGGCGCGTTCCAGATGCTGGTCGGTGAGAAGAGGCGAAGGGGAGTGTTGCCGCCGCCGGCTCCCGCTTGCCCGATTCCGCCGGCTCCGGCGGAGGAGGGCGCCGTCGCGGTGCCGTGAGTGCCGACCCCGCCGGGGTTGCCTCCCGCGTCGTCGCAGGTCGCTTGCCCGACCGCCGCAACGCAGCGCGCCGGCCCCACGGCAGCGCGTACGGACGCCATCGACTGCGTCACCGGCTGCGGCGAGGCGAACAGCAACAACAGCGCCGTGATGGGCAGCAGCGCCTTGCAGGGGTTGAGGCGGCGGGGCATCCGACTTGGCATCGGACGCGACCCTCGCGGACTCAAATCCCGCACCGAGTCTGGACGGCTGTACCGGGTGGCGCGAGCTCAGGCCTGCGGGTCGCGTCGCACGCCGCGCTCCGGCAACCGGATCTCGTTGATCTCGATCGCGCTCACGGTCGAGAGGACGGCGTCGAGCGCAACCCCGGAGAGGGTCTCGTGCTCGAGCAGGGCGCTGGCCGTCTCCTTTACCGCGTTCCAGTTCGGCCGCAGCACCTCTTCGGCCCGCGCCTTGGCTTCCTCGACGAGGCGCTCGGTCTCCTCGTCGATCAGGTCGAGCGTGTGGGGGCCGATCGAGCCGAGGTCCTGCAGGGCGGCGCCGAGGAAGACCTCGCCGCCGGCCTCGCCGATCGTTACCGAGCCGAGCTTCTCGCTCATCCCGTAGCTGGTCACCATGCGGCGCGCCAGCTTGGTTCCCTCGTGCAGGTCTTCGACCGAGCCGGTCGACTCCTCGCCGAACTCGATCAGCTCACCGGCCGTGCCCGCCAGGATCGCGGTCAGGTGACGCTCGAGGTCGCTGCGCGAGTGCATCACCGCGTCGCGGTCGGCGAGCATGTGGGCGGCGGTGCCGAGCTGGCGGCCGCGGGCGACGATCGAGAGCTTCTGGGCGCTGACCGTCTGGCCTATCGAGCGGGTGGCGACGGCGTGGCTCGCCTCGTGGATCGCGATCCGCCAGCGCTCGTCCTCGGTGAGGATGTGGCTCTTTTTGGCTGGGCCGGCGACGACGCGGTCGATCGCCTCCTCCAGCGTCGCCTGGTCGATCTCGGCGAAGCCTTCGCGCACGCTCAGCAGCGCCGCCTCGTTGACCAGGTTGGCGAGCTCGGCACCGGAGAAGCCGGGGCAGAGCTTGGCGATCTGGGAAAGGTCGACGCCGTCGGCGAAGGCGCGGCCTTTCGCGTGCAGCTCGAGGATTTCGTAGCGCCCGTGCACGTCGGGGACGTCGACCGTGACCTGACGGTCGAAGCGGCCGGGGCGGAGCAGGGCGGGGTCAAGGATGTCGGGCCGGTTGGTCGCCCCCATCACGACGATGCCGGCGTCGCCGCCGAAGCCGTCCATCTCGACCAGCAGCTGGTTGAGGGTCTGCTCGCGCTCGTCGTTGCCCTGGCCGACGCCGGCGCCGCGCTTGCGCCCGGCAGCGTCGAGCTCGTCGATGAAGACGATCGCCGGCGCCGTTTTGCGGGCCTTGGCGAAGAGGTCGCGGATGCGGGCGGCGCCGACCCCGACCAGCGACTCGACGAACTCCGCGCCGGAGGCGGAGAAGAAGGCGGCGTCGGCCTCGCCGGCGGTCGCCCGGGCGAGCAGCGTCTTGCCGGTGCCCGGCGGGCCGACCAGGAGCACGCCCTTCGGCGCGGCGGCGCCGGCGGCTTTGTAGCGGCTGGGGTCCTCGAGGAAGTCGCGGATCTCACGCAGCTCGGCGAGCGCTTCCCCGGCGCCCGCGACCGAGTCGAAGGTGATCGCGGCTTTCTCGCCTTTCTTGCGCTTCTTGCCTTTGCCGCGGAAAGCGGAGAAGGCGCCGATCCCCCCCGAGCCATCGTCCGCCGCCTGGCGCATGAAGAAGGCGAAGAGGCAGACCAGGATCAGGATCGGCAGCAGGAACTGGACGATGATCACCCGCGCCGACTTGCCCGCCTGCGGATTCACTTGGACCTGGGTGCCGCTGGTATCGAAGCTCTCCAGCAACTGTTGGGTCGCCGCGTCCGAGCCCGGGTAGTCGGCGTAGAGTTCGGCGCCGCCACGGGTGAGGGCGACCGCCTGGTGGTCGTAGTCGAGCAGCGTCACCGAGCTGAGCAGGTTCGCCTCGCCGTAGTTGGTCAAGGTCGAGAGCGGCACCTTCTTGCCCTGGCCCTCGGGGCCGAGCGAGCCGAGCAGGGAGAAGAAGGTGATCAGCAGGGCGACCGAGGCGAGCAACAGGAAGGTCGAGAGTGGGTCCTTGCGCAGCCCCCGGCCGATTTTGCCCAGCACCTCGACGGCGCCCTCCCTGAACGGGTGCCTTTTCTTCGTGGATGCGAGGCGAGGATTGGACAAAGCTTCTCGTGCGCTCTCTGGGAGGCGGCGAAGGCAAGACCCTTTCTGTTCGGGGGGGCTGCGATGTAAACAGGTTGATAACGGAGACGAGGACGAGGAACGGCCAGCTTCGTTGCCATAACTTCACAACCTCTTTCCTTCTGGTTCACATGGAACAGCGCGCTTGAGCGGAGGATCGCGGCGGCCCGCGGAACAGAGTCGCGGGGAATCGATCCACAGATCCAAGGAGGATCCATGTTGGGTTTCAAGAGAAAGACGACGGCGAGGGCCGGCGTTGGAGCGGCGCTCCTCGCCAGCGCCGCTGTCGCTGCCCTCGGGGTCGGCGCCGGCAGCGCCTCAGCGGCTCCCTTCTGCTCGGGCAGCAGCATCACCGGCCAAGGAGCCTCGCTGCAAAAAATCGCGCAGCAGAACGTTTGGGGCCCGGGCTTCGAAACGAACATCTGCCCCGGCTCGGGAATTAAAATCACCTACAACTCGACCGGCAGCGGCGCCGGCCTCAAAGAATGGAACCACGACGGCAAACGCGGTTCGATCAACACCGCGCTGCAGTGGATCAGCACCGATGACGCTCCGACGACGGCGCAGATCGGCAACATGACCAGCGTCGCCGGCGGCGCCAGCCTGCTGACGATCCCGGTCGCCCAGACCGCGATCTCGGTCGTCGCCAACCCGCCGGAAGGCTGCACGGTCGAAGAAATCACGACCCAGGACGTCGGCCAGGTGTTCCGCGGCAACACCAACAACTGGTCGAAACTCGGCACCGCCGAAGGCGAATGCAACGTGCCGATCAAGCGCGTCGTCCGCAAAGACGGTTCCGGCACCACGTTCCAGTTCAAGAACTACCTGTACACGGTCAGCGCCAACCCGGTGGTCTGCTCCCCGGGCAACGCCACCTGGCAGGAACTGGAGCCGATCACCAACGGCGAAACCGGCGCCCCGAACACCACGTGGCCCGAAAAATGCGCCGAAGCTCCGAACCTGAGCGAAGTGGTCAAGCCGGCCGCCACCGGTGGTGGCGCCGTGGTCGAAACGGTCAACGCGAACGACGGCTCGATCGGTTACGCCGCGGTCCCGGACGTGAAGGCCAAAGAAGTCCCCGGCACCACCGTCGCTCTGCGCGTGCAGAACAACGGCTGGAAAAAACTGTCGGAAGCGACCTTCGCGTCGCCGATCGCCGGCAGCAACGAAGCCAACTGCGGTGAAGCGACCTACGTCGTGCCGGCCAACGGCCAGCGCGTCCCGGGTGCTACCGCGCTCAACGTGGACTGGTCGGCCGTCTTTGGCGCCAACCCGGGCATCGGGGGCACCAACTACCCGATCTGCACCCTCACCTACGCTCTGGCCTGGCACGGCTACAGCGCAGCAGGGTTCACGTTCAAAAATTACAAGACCGTCTACGACTATCTCCGCGAATACATCGTGTTCTCGGGTCAGGAAGCGATCGCAAACGCGGGTCAGTACTACGCGCCGCTTCCCACCTCCGGCACCGCCAAAAAGGACGTGCTCGGAGCGGCTCAGTACGCAGCGGGCAAGATCACCTTCTGAGTCACAGCTTGGTGATTTGAGTTAGCCCAAAGGCGACCGGCGCAAACGCGCCGGTCGCCTGGAGTGTGTAGGTCGGGGCCGGACGCAAGTCCGGCCCCGACCTTTTTAGCACCCGTACGTTTGAGAATTTCCGTGATCTTCACATCTGCTCAGGTGTGCCCCGGCACGATGCGCCTCAATGGCGACTGCTAGGGAAAGGGCGACGATGGGCAAGACGGGATTGGTTGAACCGAGCAAGGCCTCGATCTTCGGCAGGGGAGCGCTCCTATTGGTGGCGCTCGTTGCGCTGCTGCTGGCGGCGCTGGCCCCCGCCGCCGGGGCGAAAGCGCCGGGCCAGGTCGGCAAAGCCTGGGGCGAATTCGGCACCGGCAAAGCCCAGTTCAACAATCCCGGCATATTCGGCGTCGACCCCGTCGACGGCAGCGTCTTCGCCGGCGACATCACCAGCGGCGGCGCCCGGTACCGGCTGCAGAAGCTGAGCGCCGAAGGCGAATTCAAAGCCTCGGTCGAATTGCCGCGCTGGTTCAACGACAAACCGTCGGAAGAAAAAATCCTCTCCATGCACGGCATCGCCGTCGACCATGAAAAAGGCCTGATCTACATCGTCGAAGGCTGCCGGGTCGCCTCCGGCCTGGGCACCTGCCGGGTCTTCGGCGGCGTCGGCTTTAACGCCCGGCGCATCCTCGTCTACAAAACGGCGCCGGAAGGCGAAAAACTCGTCCCCGCCGAAACACCGGCCTTCACCCTGCCGATCGGCGTCGAAGAGCTCTACGAACCGCAGTCGATCGCCGTCGATCCCTCCAACCACGACGTCGTTCTGCTCGCCGAAAACAGCGCCGCCCACCTGGTCGTGCAGCGGATCAGCTCGAGCGGCGTGCTCGGCGCTCGCTACACCGACACCGCCAACACGCTCAAGCCCAGCGGCGGCAACTCGCCGGCCTCCTCGCTCGCGGTCGGTCCCGACGGCACCACCTACACGATCACTGGCGGCACCGCGCCGGGCTCGAAAAACACCCGCGCCTGGCAGCTTCCGCAGAGCCTCGCCAGCCTCGAAGCCGTACCCGGCTTCGCCGCGACGGCCGAAGCGGAGGGCTGGGGCCGCGCTCTGCAGGCGGCCAAATCCAATCAGCTGATCGGTGGCCCCCAACTGGCGATCTCGCCCGACGGTGGCACCCTCTACTGGAAGGAGAAGGTGATCCCGTCGCTGACCAGCGAAGCCGGCGTGATCCTCGTCCGCGGCTACTCGCTTAAAGACAAAGCCTCGACCGCGCTCTTCGGCGGCGGGACGAAAGGCGCCAGCTGCGAAATCACCACTTCGGCCGCAGGGCTCGCCGCGACCGGCGAACAGGCGGTCGTCTTCGACTTCGGCCCCGAAGTCGAAGAAGGGAAAAAACCCGCTTACGGCGTCAAGGTCCTCACCTTCGGCCCCGGCGGCAGCGCCTGCCCGCTGCCGACCGCGAAGTTCCAGGTCAACGCATCCAAAGCCGAAGAAGTGACGGTGACCAAGGGCGACCTCGTCGCCTTCGACGCGACCGAATCGGAAGTCGGCGAACAGACGCTGACCAAGTTCGAATGGAACTTCGGCGACGGCACGATCGAAAGCGCGGTCAGTCCCGAAGAAGGGAAAGCGCCGGTCAAAACGATCAATCACCGCTACCTCAAAGCCGGCAAATACACCGCGAAGCTGAAGCTCTCGACGCTCGAGGAGGGCCAGTATCCGCAACCGGCCGAAGTGATCGTCAACGTGGTCGGCGGCACTCCGACCGCCAGCTTCACCGCCTCGAACGCGAACCCGGCACCCGGCGAAGCGGTCAAATTCGACGCCAGCGCCTCGACCGATCCGACCGGCGGCGAATGCACCCAGAAAGAAGGGTGCAAAGCGAGCAGCAAACTCAAAACCTACGTCTGGGACTTCGGCGACGGCACCGGCGCGGAAACGGCCGAACCGACGATCGAACACGCCTTCAAAAACGGCGAATCCAGCGAAGTCAAACGGACGGTCAAACTGATCGTGGTCAGCCAGGACAACGTCAAAAGCTCCGCGGCCGAAAAAACGATCTCGGTCAAAGGCGCGGCCAAAGACCCGGTCCTGAAGCTGAAGATCAACGGCAGCGAAGCGTCTGAAGTCTCGGCCGGCAAGGGCTCGCTGGTCGAATTCGACGCCGGCGAATCGGAACTGTTCGGCGCCACGCCGACCAAAGTCACCTGGGAATTCGGCGACGGTTCGAAAGCCGAAAAAACCGGCAAACCGGCGCCGCTGACGATCGCCCACCGCTACCTGACGGCGGGCAACTTCACGGTCCACGTCAAGGTCGCCTTCGAAGGCTCGGCGAAAGAACCGCAGCTGGAAAGGACGGTCCACAGCGCGGCGGGCAAACCGACCGCCAGCTTCACCGCTTCGCCGATGACCATTCTGGGCGGAGAAATCGTCGAATTCGACGCGGGCAAATCATTTGACCCGACCGGTGGCACCTGCACCCAGGAAGCTGGCTGCCCCGGCAGCAACGTGTTGCAGACCTACAGCTGGGATTTCGGCGACGGCAGCACGAAAGAAACATCCACGGCGACCGTCTCCCACCTGTTCGAAAACTCAGGCGCCTCGACGCTGGAACGGACGGTGTCGCTGACGGTCACCAGTTTCGACGGTGTGACCAGCGCCCCGAGCCAGCTGACGATCGAAGTCGGGCCGAGTTCGTCGCCGTTCTGCAACGGCAGCGACATCATCGGCGTCGGCCCCGAGCTGCAGCAGACAGCGCAGTCTGAAATCTGGGGCCCCGCCTTCGATTCGGGGACCTGCTCGGGGGGTCCGAAAGTCAGCTACATCCCAAGCGGCAACTTTCTCGGGTTGCGGCTCTGGAACGCTGACGGCAAATCGGGCGCGATCGAAACCAACACCCAGTTCGTCGGCACCGATGGCGCCCCCGACGGCAAAGAAATCGGCAACATAACGGGCGTCACCGCTGGCGCCCACCTGCTGACGATCCCGGTCGCGCAGACCTCGATCGCGATCGTCGCCAACCCGCCTGCCGGCTGCACGGTCGACGAGATCACCAACCAGGATCTCGACCAGGTCTTCCGCGGCAACCACGCCAAGTGGTCGAAGATCGGCAGCGCCGAAGGCGAATGCAACTCGCCGGTCACGCGCGTTGTGAACGCGGAACCCTCCCACATCACAACGCAGTTCAAGCACTACCTCTACCTGATCAACGGCAATCCGCTCGCCTGCACCGTGGGTGGCACCGAAGGCAAAGCGACCTGGCAGGAACTGGAGGGGATCAGCGCCCCCAACACCACCTGGCCGCAGGCCTGCGGCGAACAGCCGTCAATCGGTTCCGTCGTGGCTGTGGCGCCGAAAGCGACCGGTGAAGGCGTCTTGGTCAACAAGGTCAACGAAACCGACGGATCGATCGGCTTCGCCACGACCGCTGCCGTCAAGGCCCACGAAATCCCGGGCACCACGGTGAGCGTCGCACTGCAGAACAACGGCTGGAAGAAACTGTCCGAAGCGACGTTCGCGCCACCGGCAGTCGGAGCGGAAGCCAATTGCGCCGACGCCTACTACATCGTCCCGCCCGAAGGTCGCCGGATGCCGACCGGCACCGGCCTCGACGTCGACTGGTCGCAGGTGTTCGGCGGCAGGCCCGGCAGCGGCGGAGTGGGCTACTCGCTCTGCATGCTGACCTACGACCTCGCCTTCCACGGATACCAGGCGGCCGGCTTCACGTTCAAAAATTACAAGACGGTCCACGACTACCTGCGGCAACACGTTGTCGCGGCCGCGGGCCAGGAAGAGCTCTCGGCCCTGGGCGGCTTCTACGCGCCGCTGCCCAGCTCGGGTACGGCGAAGAAGGACGTGCTCGGCGCGGCACGCTACTCCGCCGGCAAGATCACCTGGTAGGCCGCGGTACCAAAGCCGGGGAGTCTCCGAGGGGCCGGGCGATTTGCCCGGCCCCTCGCGTTTGGTGCATCGTGCGGCGAGTTCGAAGACTTGTCACGATTTTTTCTCGATCTTTACAACTCGCGGACCCATGACCGGCAGTCTGCGCCCTGCCTATGCTGGAGACGGGAACAAAGGCGCGTTCGCGCGCGGTCCAAAAACGGAGTGTCGCGATTGCGGTCGTCGCAATACTCGCCACCCTCGTCGCGGCGATGGTCGGCGCAACCCCCGCAGGGGCCGCATTCGGCCAGATCGGCAGCGGCTGGGGTGAATTCGGCACCGGCAAAGCACAGTTCAACAACCCCGGCATGTTCGGCGTCGACCCCGTCGACGGCAGCGTCTTCGCCGGTGACATTACTGCTGACGGCAATCACTATCGGATTCAGAAGTTGTCCGAAGGGGGCGCATTCAAAGCCTCGGTTGAAGTTCCGCGCTGGCTGAACGACAAACCAGAAGAAGAAAAGATCCTCGGCATGCACGGCATCGCCGTCGACCATGAAAAAGGCCTGATCTACGTGGTCGAGGGCTGCCGAGTCGCCTCCGGCCTTGGCACCTGCCGGGTCTTCGGCGGCGTCGGTTTCAACGCGCGCCGCATCCTCGTCTACAAAACGGCGCCGGAAGGCGAAAAACTCGTCCCCGCCGAAACCCCGGCCTTCACCTTGCCGATCGGCGCCGAAGAGCTCTACGAACCGCAGTCGATCGCGGTCGACCCCTCCAACCACGACGTCGTCCTGCTAGCCGAAAACAGCGCCGCCCACCTGGTCGTGCAGCGGATCAGCTCAGCCGGCGTGCTCGGCGCTCGGTACACGGATACCGCCAACGTATTGAAGCCAGCGGGGCCCGGAAACCGAGCGGCTTCAGCCATTGCCGTAGGTCCCGACGGCACGACCTACACGATGGCTGGCGGCGGGGAACCCGGTTCCAAAAATACCCGCGCCTGGCAACTTCCACCCAGCCTTGCCAGCCTCGAAGCCGTTCCTGGTTTCGCCGCCGCGGCGGAAGCGGAGGCCTGGCCCAAGGGTTTGCTCGCGATCAAAGCCAACCAGCTGATCGGTGGCCCTCAACTCGCCATCTCCGACGATGGCGAAACGCTCTACTGGAAGGAGAAAGTCACCGCTTCATCGACGACCGAAGCGGGGAACATCCTGGTTCGAGCCTTCTCCCTAAAAGACGATGAAACCGAGGTTCTCTTCGGTGGCGGGGAAGGCACCTGTGAAATCACGACCTCTGGCGCGGGTCTGGCGACCCAGGGCGAACACGTGGTCATCTTCGATTTCGGTCCGGAAATCGAAGAAGGGAAAACCCCGGACTACGGCGTCAAAGTCCTGACCTTCGGTCCTGGTGGCAGCGGCTGCCCAATTGCCGAACCAAGGCTCAAAATCAACGGCAGTGAAGCCGTGGAAGTGACCGTTGCAAAAGGCGAAACGGTGCAGTTCGACGCATCGGGCACGGAACTTCCAGAAGGTGCCGTAGCGCATAAGGTCGTCTGGAAATTCGGCGACGGACAGGAAAAAACTGTTGAAGGCGAAGGTGAAACCGGTCCCGCCGATCTGACCACCTCCCACTCATATTCGTCCTCGGGCGACGTAACGATCTCGATGAAAATCACGCTGGTCAATTCGACAGTCGGAAGCCCGCCTCCAGTCGAACGGACCATCCACGTCCTCGGCGCGAAACCGACCTTCAACCTGAAAGCAATCCTGGCCGGCAACGGATCGGGCACCGTGACCAGCTCACCCAGTGGGATCTCCTGCCCCGGCGAATGCGAAGAGGCCTACGAAGAAGACGTCGAAGTGACCCTGACCGCGGCGCCGAGCACCGGCTCGACCTTCACGGGCTGGAGCGGCGGCGGCTGCGCCGGAACGGGAACGTGCAAAGTCAAAATCACCGCTGCGACCGAAGTCACCGCGACCTTCGCGCTCGAACAGCATCTGCTGAAAGTCGTCAAGACCGGCAGCGGCGCCGGCGCCAGCACCGTCACCAGCGCGCCCGCCGGGATCAACTGCGGCAGCACCTGCGAAGCCAACTTCGACCACAACACCGCCATCGTCCTCAGCGCCACGTCGGGCGCCAACGTCAAACCCGTCGTGTGGACCGGCTGCGACGAAGTGATCGCCGAAAACAAATGCAAAGTGACGGTGAGCGCGGCCAAAGAAGTGACGGCCAAATTCGACCCCGAACAGCGCCTGTTGAAAGTCAAAAAGACCGGCGCCGGCTCTGGCACCGTCACCAGCGCGCCCGCCGGGATCAACTGCGGCAGCGGCGCTGGTTGCGAAGCGAGCTTCGATCACAACACTCCCATCACGCTCTCAGCGGTCTCCAATGCGGGCACCGAACCCGTTCAGTGGACCGGCTGCGACAGCGTCGTCTCGGGGGAATGCAAAGTGGCGATGAGCGCGGCGAAGGAAGTCACGGCCAAATTCGATCCGACCCCCGGCCAGTTCGTGCTGAAGGTCAAAAAGGCCGGAGCCGGCTCCGGAACCGTTACCAGCGCGCCAGGCGGAATCAACTGCGGCAGCGGCAGCGGCTGCGAAGCCGCTTTCGGCGAAGGAACCAGCGTGCTGCTCAGCGCTGTCTCCGATGCAGGCTCGAAAGCCGCCCAGTGGACCGGCTGCGGCGAAGTCACCTCCGAAAACAAATGCAAAGTGACGATGAGCGCGGCCAAAGAAGTGACGGCGACGTTCGACGTCATCCCCCCGCCTCCGCCGCCTCCATCCGGTGGAGGCAGCACGCCCCCCACGGGTACAACCCCAACCCCCCCGCCAGTCGAAACCAAACCCAAACTCACGCCTAAACAGAAAGCGCTTGCCAGATGCAAGAAACTCAAAGGCAAAGCCAAGGCGAAGTGCGTGAAAAAAGCGAACTCGATTGGCAAGCACAAAAAGGGACGCAAGCGCACGCGCCTCCGGGGCCGCGGCTGAGTGGCAGGCGATCAGCGGCATGGGCCGCCGCGGCCACCGTGAGCCTCGTGCTCATGGTGGCGCCCGGCGCGCGTGCGCTGATCACTCCGCCGGTGACGGTGGACGGGCCGTCCTCGTCGATCCTCGAATTCGGCGGTGTTGCGATGGCCGGCGACGGCAGCGGTGGCGTTGCCTACGTCAAAGAGGTCGCGGGGGTGCCGCACGTCTTCGCCGCTCGCCTGGTCGAAGGCGAGTGGAGCGCTCCCATCCGCGTCGACTGGGACCAGCCCTACGCGGCTAGCCAGCCGCGCGTTGCCGCCGGGGCCAGGGGCGAGCTGCTGGTCGTCTGGGTCACCCCGCTGGCAACCTCGCACGGGAAAGTTCGCGATGGCCTCTTCTCGGCGAGCTTCGGGCCCCGCGCCAACGGCTTCGGCCCCTCGCGGCTGATCGACTCCAACGTCGGCGAAGGGATCGGCGTCGATCCGTCCCTTGCCGCAACCGCGCCCGGTCAGGCGATCGTCGCCTACCGGGTGATCACGTTCGACTTCAGCCCCGGGGTCTTCACCACGGCGGTCCAGCTTCGGCCCGGCGACGTGATGGCGGACATCCGCCTGGCGCGGCTCAAGGACGACCGCTGGTCGCGGATGGGTGCGATCAACCGCAGCCCGGAAGCGTCGATGCGCCCGCCGGGACCCCTCAACGGTCCCCAGGTCGCCGCTGCCAGCGACGGCGGCGCGGCGGTCGCCTGGCAGGAGCCCGATCAGAGCGGCGCGGCGCGGATCCTGCTGCGCCGCGTCTTCGGCACGACGCCGGGCCCGGTGCTCGAAGCCAGTCCGGTAAATTGGGAGGGTCAGCCGGTGACGGCGGACGCCGACTCGTTCTCGCTGTCGGTCAGCGCGCTCGCCCAGGTGCGGCTGGCGATGCGGATCGCGCCCGGCTCGAGCTCCGTGCTCAGCGGCCGGATCCTGCTCAACTCCCTGGAACCGAACTTCTCGCTCACGGCCGGCACGCTGACCGGGGCCGAACTGGCCGACGGAGGCGCCGTTGCAGGCGGGGCGGGGCCACCGGGCGTGGCGGCCAGCGACGAAGGTGGGGGAGAAGGCTCGATGCGGCTCGGCTTCCTCGCCGGTCCGCAGCTTCGGTTGATCGGCGTCGACAACGAGGGCGCGCTGAGCGGAGTGCCGGTTCCGGCGGGCCCGGCGCCGCAACCCGGCAGCCCCGTCGTGACCGCGGTCAATCCCGAAGGCGGCGGCCTCGCGGCCTACGAGGCAACCGACGGGGAAGGGCGCCCGGCGGTGGCGGTGAGGCAGGAATACCCGTCGGGCGCCGCCCAGACGGGTTTCCTCTTCGGTCGCCAGGGTGGGCCCGTCGCTGATCTCGCGATCGGGGGCTCCGGCAGCGGCGACGGGCTGATCGGTTTCCTGCAGGGCGAACTGGGGCACGCTCAGGTGGTGGTGGAGCGGGCGACCGCGCCCCCGGCCGCCTTCAAAGTGACGACGCCGGCTCGCTGGGTTCAGCCGGCTGAGGCGAAGCTGCATTGGGACGGCTCCGCGGGGGGCGGTGCGCCGCTGCGCTACGCGGTGTTGATCGACGGCCGGGTCGTGCGCCGCGGCCTGCGGCGGCACGTCTTCCTGCCCCGCCCGGCGCAGCTCGGCGACGGGGTGAGGCAGGTGCGCGTGCTCGCCACCGACCAGCTCGGCCAGCAGACGCTGAGTCGCCCGGCCAGGCTGCGTGTCGACGGCGAGGCGCCCGACGTCGACCTCGAGGTCAAGCCGGGCGAGGGCCGCGTCACCGTGCGCGTCGCCGATCCCGACTCGGGCCTGAACGCGAAACGCTCGCGGGTCAGCTTCGGCGACGGTACGGCGCCGATGAAGCTGCGCCGCTCGCGCGGCGGCGCCCAGACCTTCGGTCGTCGAGCCCGTAAGGGGGGCAAGGGCCGCAATCCCGCCTACAGGCTCGGCTACGCCTACGAGCACGCCGGTCGCTACCGGGTCCTGGTCCGCGCCCGCGACAAGGCCGGCAACCGGATCGCGAGGAGCTTCGAGGTGCGGGTCGGGTGAGCGGCTTGGTCTCGAGGCTCGCCTGCGCGGTCGCCATCGGCGCCGCCCTGACTGCGGCCACGCCCGCCGCCGCCGAAATCGGCCCGATTCGGCTCGTCTCGAAGACCGCGTCCGAGCAGGCGCAGGAAGCGAGCGAAACCGCGCTCAGCGCCGACGGCCGGTACTTGGCCTTCAGCGGCTCGATCGGCGGTTTGCGTGGGGTGTTTCGCGAGGATCTGCAGACCGGGGCGGTTGTACCGGTCATGGCGAAAAGCAGCCTTGAAGGAGGAGGCGTCCCCGAGCCTCTCGCCCCATCGATCTCCGCGGATGGTCGTTTCGTCAGTTTCACAACTGCGATCAGGATCGATGAAGACGACGACTCGCCTGCTTCGTCGGACGTGTACGTAGCCGACATGGCCTCTTCGCCTCCGAGTTACGAACTTGCCTCTGCCCTCGACGGTTGCGACCCCACTCAATCGACCCTGCACTCACCATGTGGTCTCGTCTATCCGCTTGGGGAAGGCGGCTCGAACGCGTCGGGTCGCGTCTCATTGAGCGCCGACGGGCGCAAGATCGTGTTCTACACCACGGCGAAATCAAACCTGACTAGTGAACCGGGTGGTAGTACCGAAGGCGCCCTCACTCCTTCGTTGCAGGTCGTGCTTCGAAATCTAGAAACCGACAAAACCACGTTGGTGAGCGTTGAGCGTAATCCTGAAACGGGAGTAATGACTGATCTGCCTGTTGCAGGTGGAGCGCTGGCCATCAACCCGAGACTGGTCGACCTACGAGGCGCTTCATTGAGCGCCGATGGATCTACCGTGTCCTGGCTGAGCACTCACATATCGAGTCAGGTTCCGGTTCTTTCCGACGAGGGGAAACTAATTGCGCACTGGGATTTTGATGGCTCGGCGGAAACGCCCTATGACGAGCCGCTTTGGCGTCGTGTTGCCGACGGCCCACAGGCTCCCACCCGCCGGATCGTTGGCGGAGGAGACCCGCTTGCTCCCAGCTGCCCGCTTGGAGGATCGCTCGTCGATCCAACGTGCCAAGGTCCCTTTCCGGCGCTTACGGCGGCGAAGAGCGCCGTCGATTCTTTCTCCACTGGATGGCTAGGCCCCGAATGGGTCAACGGTGTTCCTCAGCTCAGTGCCAATGGCCGGACGGTTGCGCTTATCGGCAACCCGATCGGAGCCACCAACCTATATCTGGTTGATATGAGCGACAACCTGAGTCGTACACAGGCTCTGCAGCCGCTCACTCGGGAGGTACCAGTCGGTTCGGTCGATCCGACGGCTGATATCAACACCACAGTAAATATCCCCCGAAACGGGCACATTTTTGACCTCACGATCTCCGCTGACGGGCAAAGGCTTGCCTTTGTTACAGCTCGCCAGCAGTTCCCGCTGGCGCCGCCAAGCCTCTCTGGCCCACAGCCGTCTTCCCTTGGCCTGACCGAGGTCTACATGATCGACCGCGAAGGCCAAACGCTGCGTTGGGTTTCTCATGGACGGGGGAGCGCTACAGAAGCTTCCTCCAAAGCCGGATCGCAGCTTTCGGAAGTTCAGCACGGCCTCGGTGCCACCACGCCGTCGCTGGACGCCAAAGGCAACCTCCTCGCCTTCGCCTCCGACGCCTCGAACCTGGTCGAAGGCGACGGCAATGACGCCAAGGACGCCTTCCTCGTCGACGTTGCCGCCGCTTCGACCGCCACTGGCTTGGCCGACATCTCGTCGGGACCGCGCAAGCGCCGGGTCAGGCGCCCCTGGCACCTGACCCTCAGCGCCTACTCGTTGCCGGACGGGCGCGTGCGGCTCGTCGCCGTGGTGCCGGCGGCGGGCAAGCTGAGGGCGGGCGCATGGGGCAAGCTCGATCCCCAGGCCCGCACGCGGCGTCTCGCGGACGCGGCGAAGCGGGCCCGCAAACGGACCGGGGGACCGGTCAAGCTGACCCTCGGGCTGCCGCGCCCGCTGTGGCGGCTCGCCCACTCCGCGCAGGGGGTCTACGCGATGGCCCGGGTCGCCTTCCGCCGCGGCCGCAGGACGCTGCGCGGCGAGCTCCAGGTCCGCTTCCACGCCCACCCGCGGCGACCGGGGGGGCGGCGATGAAGCGCCGCGCCGCGCTCGCCCTGCTGCTTGCCGCTCTCCTGTCGGCCCCCTCCGCGTCCGCGGCGGAATGGCACTCGGAGCAGCCGGTGGCAGCCGGCGTCGGCGTCCCCAGCGAAATCGGCGAAATCGGCGACGTCGAGTTCTGGGCACCCAACCGCGGGGTCCTGATCACCGCCGGCAACGGCGGCGTCGCCCCCGGCATCTTTGCCTACGACGGCACCGGCTGGCACCGCTACGCGACCGTCTGCGGCGGGCACGAAGGCCGCATCGCCTGGGCCGGCCCGACCGAGTTCTGGACGATCTCCGACCAGCAGCCCGGCCAGGAACTTCCCCCCGCAGAAAAAAGCAAGGGTTGGCACCGCTCTCTCTGCCACTTCAAGGACGGCGCCGTAGTCGCCTCCTACGGCGAGCCGATCGGCCAAGCGGATTCCTACATGCAGATGGACGCGGCCGCCTGCTCGGGCCCGAACGACTGCTGGTTCGCCGGCGACAGGCTGCCTGGCACGGTCAACGACGGCGCCTTCCACCTGCACTGGGACGGCAGCTCGCTGACCGCGATCCCGTCGTTGACTCAAACCCAGTCGCAGATCGAAGACCCCGGTCACGCGGTCACCGGCCTCTCCTTCTACCGCGGCGATCTGTTCGAGGGCGTTCGCGTCCAGGCGGGAGATGCGGTCGCGGGCGAGCCGTCGCCTCCGCCCCTGTTGCACCGCATCGATCCCGGCAAAGCCAACCCCTTCGAAGCGCTGGAAGTACCGATCGCCTACCCGCCCGGCACCACCGCGGAAGGGTTCGAACGCATGCGTTTCAGCGCCGGCGAGGGCGCGCTCTGGGCGGCCTTCTCGGGCAACACGAACCCCTTCACGAGGTTGACGGTGCTGCGCAAGGCCGGGGACGAACCGTTCGCCCAGCTCCCCCTGACCGATCCCGAAGAAGCGCTCGAACCCGGCAGCGCCGTCGGCGGCCTGGCCGTCGAGCCCGGCGGCGACTCGGCCTGGCTGGGCTACCGCCCGCTCGACGACCTCGAAGCGCTGGTGCCCGCCCGGCTCGTCCGCGTCGACTCCGACGGCACGGTCGGGCCGCCGGTCCTCCTGCCCCGCCCGGGCGAAGGGCTCAGTCCGAAGGGCTCCGCCGGGCCGGTCGCCTGCCCGGCCGCCGAACAGTGTTGGATGGCGACCGAACGCGGCTGGCTCTTCCACCTCGGTTCCTCGCTGCCCCAGGACACCGACCCGGCGATGCACGCGCTGATCGCCTTCCGCCCCCGCGACAACAGCGTGCCGGTGGTGCCGCCGACCGACCTTCCCGAGGATGACTCTGGGGCCTCCTCGCCGTTCGAATACCAGCCCGGCGAAGAACCGGAGGCCGAACCGTCGCGCCAGCGCACCCGCACCCGCATGCTGCTCTCCGGTCTGCAGCAGCGGGTGATCGCCGGTCACGTCCTCGAGCTGAGCTTCGTCCTGCACGCACGCGCGCACGTGCGGCTCGTCGCCAAGCTCAATCGCAAGGTCATCGCCAAGACCCCGCGCTACACGATGAGCGAGGGACATCGCAAGCTGCGCCTGCGCCTCGACCCGGAGCGCTGGCCGACCGACCTCGACCTCCAGGTGAACGCGGTCGGGGGGAAGGGCGCGAGGTGATGGTGGGACGGCGCCGCGTGCTCCTCGCCTTTCTCTGTCTGGCCACAGCGCTGGTCACGATCGTCCTGCTCGGCAGGCCCGCCGGCGCAGGGGCGGACGGCAGCGGGGAACTGACCGTGCAGCCGGCGCTCGGCGCGCCGGCGGGCACGATGCTCGGCGCCTCGCCGCAGGAGGCGCCCGGCGAGGTCTGGGCAACGGGCCCCAACAACCTCACGCTCGCCCGCTACACCGATGCCGCGGGTTGGGAGACGGTGTCGGCCGGGGAAAACGTCCGTTTCCCAGCCGGCGCCGGGGCCGACGTTGGGCGGACGACGCCCGGCGGGGGCGTCGTGGCAGCAGCGCTCGACCCCAGCGAAATCACGCATCAGTTGCTCGTCGTCCGCGATCCCGGCGGCGCGCCTGCAGTCGTCGAAGGGCCCGGCCTCTTGCTCGAACCCGGCGAAGAGCTCTTCGGCGCCGAAGGCGCCGACCCGCTGCTCGCCGCCGAGGAAGGCTCGGGCGGCCAGACCCGCGCCTACGTCGTGCCCTCGGCCCGCCACCGGGTGCTGGACTACCACGGCGGCGGTTGGTCGAAAGAGGAAGTCTGCGTCGCGACGACGCCGGCCCCGGGTTGCACGCTGCCCGAACCCGGCTTCCGCATCCTGGCGATCGACGCCTCGGGCGGGGAGGCGTGGCTGCTCGCCCGCGACGCCCTGCCGGGCGAGGGGATCGAGCTGTTCCGGCGCGAACTCAACGGCCCCGGCGGCACCGCGGTCTGGCGCCAGCAGTCGCTGGGCGCCCCTGGCTCTACGGGTGCGCTCTACGCCCAGGCCGCGCCGCTCGACGCCCACGTCGCCGCCCGCGCCCAGGGCCAGCCCCTCACCGTCTCCCCGGCCGGCGTCTGGGTCGACGTCGCCCTCGCCCAGGGCAGCCAGGCGATCGAGGCGACGATCTACTACGACCGTGGTGCCGGGCAGGTGACGGGTTCCTGGTGCGACTACCCGCACCCATCGCAGCTCTGCCAGTCGCCGCTCGGCACCGAACTTCCCAGCGGGCAGGCGCGCAGCTTCGCCTGGCCCGACGGCGGGCCGTACGGTCGCCGCACGATCACCGGAGTCGGCCAGGGGGCGATCGTCAACCTCGAAGGGACGGCCTTCAACCGCATCCCCCTGGCCGGGGGCGAGGCGGGCGCCGACTTGGGCGCGGCCCTGAGCGCCCCCGACCAGGGATGGCTCGGCGCCAAGCCGCCCCTGCAGCTCACCCGCAGCCCGCAGCCCGGCGGCCTGGAGGCTTGGCCGGTGCCCTTCCGCCGGCCGCTGACCGCGATCGCGGCGCAGCCTGGCGCCCCGGTTGGCGCGCTCGGCTCCGAAGCGCTCGCCGTCGGGGACAACGGCCAGGCCGCCCGCTACGTCCCCGGCCAGGGATGGATCGCCGAGCCGCTGCTGAACAGCGCCGGCAAACGGGCGACTCCGACCCTGCGCGGGGTCGCCTGGCCCGAATCGGGACGCGCCTACGCGGTCGGCGACAACGCGCAGATGTGGCTCTGGCGGCGGGAAACCGGCCTCTGGCAGCCCGATCCGGCCGAGCCGCCCAACCTCGCTCGCGCCAATTTCACCGGCGTCGCCTTCGACCCAAGTCGCCCCAGCCGCGGCTACGCGGTCGGCAAGCAGGGCCTGCTGCTCGCCTACGGGCGCGAATGGAAAGCCGAAGCGCTGCCCCCCGGCGTCCCCGCCGAAGCCAACTTCAGCTCGATCGCCTTCGCGGGGAGCCAAGCGTTGGCGACCTGGAAGATCCCGGTTCTGACCAACAGTGGCGCCGTCTATGAGGGTGGTGTGATCGCCAACGACGGCTCCGGCTGGCGGGTCGACGATGCCGCCGACGCGGCTCTGGGCGGGGCCGTCCCACAGCGGGTCGCCGGCCTTCCCGATGGCGCCGCCGCGATCGCCTCGCTCGCCTCCGGCGAAGGCGGCGCCGCGGGCGGAGTCGTGATCGAGCGTCCGGCTCCCGGCGCAGCCTGGCAGGCCGCGGCCGGCGGCTCGCCCGGCTACCCGGTGGCGCTGGCGGCGGTCCGCGAAGCCGGCCAGGTGCGGGCGATCGCGGCTGTGGCGCCCGTCGGCGTGGAAGCACAGGGCGGCAAGGACCTCGGCACCGACCAGGAACAGGTCTTCGCCCAGCCGCCGCCGGGCCAGCCGCCGCTGCTCACCGATCCCTACCCGCTACCGGGAACCGGTCTTGTGACGCGCCAAACCGCTGGCGGTTGGCGCGACGAACAGCGCCAGGCTTACCCGCTGCCGGAGAGGATCGCGGGGCAGGAAGCCTATGACCTGGCGCAGCACCCCGATCCGGTGCTGGCGCTGCTGATCTCCCCCGACGGCAGCCAGGGCTGGGCCGTGGGTGGCGAAACGGGGGCCCTGGTCCAGTTCCGCGGCGAAGCGCTGCAGACCGCGGGCGTGCAGCGCTACGGCGCCTCCGCTTCGCCGCCGGCCAACGCCACCGGAGCGCCGGTCACGGCCGGGGCAGGGGTGGCGACCTTCGCCTTCGGCGGCGGCGATCAGTGCGCCGGCCCCTGCGCCGACATGACCGGCGTCGGGATTGGGCCCGATCGCTGGCTCAAGGCGAGCGTCGGCAAAGCGGCGGGCATCCCGCGGCTGCGGGCCTTCCTCTACACCGGGCAGGGGGTTGCCGACCCGGGTGGTGGCCAACGCCTCTCGCAGACGCTCAGCGGCCAGGCCTTCACCCGCGAGGAGAACGCCTACGCGCGCCGGCTCGCCGCCGCCGCGGGCGGTCTGCCGGTCTTCGCCGCCGCGTCCGGATCAGACCTCGATGCCGCCGGCTCGCTCGCGACCTTCGGCAGCGCCTTCTCCGGCTTCGGCGCCCCCTTCGGCGCGTCGCCCCCAGGCCCGGGGATCGGACCGGTCTCACAGTCGGGGCCGGGGCAGCACTACTACTCCTTCGACTCGGGGGGCGCCGAGGGGGGGGTGCGGGTGATCGTCCTCGACTACTCGCTGCCCTCGCTGGGGGAACCGCAGACCTGTTGGCTCGCCGGGCAGCTTGCCGGCGCGGGTGCGCTCGGCTACCCGGCGATAGTCGTCGGCGAGCGCGACCTTGGCCGGCGCGCCCCCAATGCCGCCGCCGATTCCGCCCAGGTGGTGCCGGTGCTGCTCGGGGCGGCCGTTCCCGGTTGCTCGCCTGGTGGCGCGGCCGCATCCGCCTACTTCTTCGACTATCCCGAACAGAACCGCACCTACAACCTCAATTCGGGTGGCGCCTCGATCCCGGCGTTCGGCAGCGGCACGCTCGGCTACGTCGAATCGCCGCGACAGACCGAAAAGGACTTCGTCGGCGCCTCGGGCTTCCTGCTCGGCTCGGTCGACGTCGCGCGCCGGGATCCGAAAACGAACGTCGCGCCGGTCGCCGTGCGCCTGATCCCCAATGTCGGCGCCCTCGCCCTCGACCCGACCGACGGCACGCTGCTGCGCCGCTCCAAACAGGCCCTCTTCCGCGGCCTCGCCCGCCGCCCGCTGGCCGGAACGAGCTGCGCCGGCGCCACCGCGCCGACGACCTGCGAAGTGGCCAGGCCCGAACCGTACGTGCCGATCCCGGCCGAATGCCAGGGCGGGCGCTGCGCCACCGGGATCTTCCCCGAATACACCTTCTCCTCCTCGGAGCCCGACATCGCCGACTTCGTCGCCCACGACCCGCGCTCGCTGAATCCGCGCAACGTGCTGCTCGTCAACAACAGGCCGGTTCTCGATCCCCACTCCGGGTTGCTCTGCCCCTTCAACGAAGGCACCACGGTCGTCACGGTCACCGCTGGCGGGCTCTCCTACTCGCAGAAGGTCAAGGTCCTGGGCGGGACCGCGCAGCGACCCTGCGGGACGACGCCGCTGCGCAACCGCACGGTCGCGAGCAGCCCCAGCCCGGTCGCGCCGCCGCCCGCCAGCGAGCCGCCGCCCACGTTCCAGAACCCGCCGACGATCCCCCCGCCACCGCCGCCCGTCGTGCCCGCCGCGACGCCGGCTCCGGTCGTTCACCAGACGCCGCCGCCCGTGGTGCCGCCGGTCTTCTTCTCCACGCCGGCGCAGCTGGCGACGCCCCTCGTCCCGATCGTGCCACCGCCACCGCCGCTGCTGCTTCAGCCGACTCCCCCCAGCGGCAGCTCCTACGTGCAGGAGAAAGAAGAAGAGGAGGAGGAGGCGGTCGAGCACTCCAGTGCCGCCGTCGCGGAGCGTCTCCCGGGCCGCCCACCCGCCGCGGTTGCCGCCGCGCCAAAGGGCGATAGCGGCAGCAACGCCATGATCTACACCTTGCCGGCGCTGGTCCTGATCGCGGCGATCGCCGCGGCCGGCCTGCGCCCGCGCGGCCGCCGCCGCGGTCACGAAATCTCCTACGCACTCACAAACAGCCCGAGGAGGCCCCGATGAGCGAAGTCCCGACACCCCCCCGCGCGCACGGAGGGCGTGACCCCTTGGCGGTGGTCGCGATCGTCCTGGCGCTGATCGCACTCGTCTTCTCGATGGTGGGTGGGGCGCCGGCGAAGGACGGGGCCAGCGCCAGCGGCAAGTCGCTGAACAAGAAGATCGCCAGGCTCAACGGCCGGCTCGAGAAGCTGAAGCTGAGCTGCCCGATCCCCGACGCGGTCGACCTCGGTACCTGGTGCCTGGAATCCGGCCTGCACCCGGTGCCGCCGAAGGACATCGGCAAGAACAACTACGTCTACGCGGCGAAGACCTGCGTCAAGGAGGGCGGTTGGCTGCCGAGCGCCGCCCAACTGATCGGGGCCGCGGCCCGAGCCAAGCTGCAGAGCACCATCGATGACAACTCGACGACCTCCGGTCGCGACGAATTCCAGAGCGCAAAAAACGGGATCAGGGACAAACGCGAGATGAGCGCGGATCTCTTCACGACCGCCGCCGGTTCGGACGCCGCCGGTTCGGAGGGGGTCACCGCCGGCTCGCGCGGCAACACCTCGCTCGGGGAACCGGACCCCGCTCCGATGCCGGCCGTGCCGATGCCCGACACGCTCGACTACGTCACCGTCTACGACAATCACAACGCCGGCGGCTTCGCCGGCGGTGAGCCGGTCAGCGCCGCCGAGAACTTCCGCTGCGCCTACGCCAAGGGATCCCAGGGCCAGAAGTTCGGCGACTAGCCGATCGATCCACGCCCGACCCGCCCATACCCAGGCAGGATTGGGTGGATGGCGGGTGCGCCTCTGCGGGAATTGACACCCCAGCGCTGCGCGCTGGGGTGAATCTGCTGCGCGGCTTCGCCGCGCAGGAGCCGGATTGCATTTCCGCCGCTTCGCGACATTCCCGCAGAGGCGCACCCGCCATCCCGTCAAAGGCCACCCGAGCTTCGAGCTGACCTTGAAGCGCCTTGCTCGGCCTCAGGGTCTCTCACAAGCTCGAGAACCCTGAGGTCGCCTCGCAGCCCGACCGTGCCGGCGATCGCCTAGGAGGGAGACCGGCCGTCCTGCGGGTGAATGTCGCGAAGCGGCGGAAATGCAATCCGATGTCCGCGTGGCCGCAGGCCGCGCTCTGCATCCACCCCACGCGCTTCGCGCGTGGGGTGTCAATTCGACCGCAGGACGGCCGGTCTCCCTCGCCGGGGATCGTGGAATCAAACATCTAGAGGTAAGGGGCCTGGAGCGCTTTAGGCGCCTTCCGGCCCTTCCACCCGTTCGGGCGTAAGCCGGTAGCCGATCCCGAAGTGGGTGTGGATGTAGCGCCAATTGGGAGCGGTCGCTTCGAGCTTGCCGCGCACCTTGCGGACGAGCACGTCGACCGAGCGGTTGCGGCGCGGCATCTCGCCACCCCAGATCGCCGTGTAGATCTCGGGGCGCTGGATGACGGTGTCGGGGCGCTCGGCGAGCAGGGCGAAGAGCTCGAACTCGCGCACGGTGAAGCCGGTGCGACGCCCTTCGATCAGCACCTGGAGCTCCGCCGGCCGCACCTCGGCGTTGCCAACTCGGTATCGACCCCCGGACGATGCCGGGGCAGGGGGCTCCAGGAGCATCGGGCTGAAGCATCACCGCCCCAGCTGGCGCCTCAGGTGAACTCCCTGTATCGAAGTGGAAAAGATTTGGTTAAAGAGTTGGCGCGATGGCCCCGTTAACCAGTTCTTATCCAATCGGTTACGCCGCGTTCACTTATCGACAAATGACCGAATCGAGACTCTGGTTGGTCTAAATCCTGCCGAATGTGAGGAGCGAGCGATCCCTATGAAGCCGATTCGTCCTTTGACAGTGCTGGCTGCTGCGGTTCTTGCCGCGGCGCTGCTTGTCCCGGCCTCGGCGGCCGCGAAGCCGACCATCACGATGAGTGGCTCGACCTCAGTTGCCCCGCTGGCATCGCTGCTGGCGAAAAAGTACCTCAGCGTCTGTGGGCACTGCGTCAACTTCAAGCTCCTCCAGGGAGGGTCCGACATCGGCGTTGCCGATGCAGCAGCCGGCCGGGTGACGATCGGCAACTCCTCTCGCGATCCCAAGCCGAGCGATCCCGGCGGCCTCGTCTTCACCAAGATCGCCCGCGACGCGGTCTGCATCATCACCAACAACGCCAACCCGATCCCGACCATCGACCAGGCTGGCGTCGCGGCGGTCTTCGGCGGCGGCGTGCGCACCTGGAGCAGCGTCCCCGGCGCCACCCAACGCGGCACGATCGACGTCGCCGTCCGTACTCCCGGCTCCGGTACCCAGGACGCCTTCCAGCGCATCTTCATGGGGTCGACCAGGGTCTTCAGCGGCGCCAGCCAGAAGACCTCGAACGGCCTTGTCCAGCAGCTGGTCAAGTCCGACCCGGGGGCGGTCGGCTACGTCTCGCTTTTCTTCACCCAGGGCGTGCACGCGATTCCGTACCAGGGCGTTCCCTGCACACTGCGCAATGCCAAGTCGGGCCAGTACGGCGGCGAGCGTAACTTCTACATGGTCACGCGCGGCGCTCCCAAGGGAGCCGCCAAGGCGTGGATCTCGTGGATCACGCACAGCGCGGCGGCGGCCGCGATCGTCGGTACCGACTGGGTGCCGCTCCACTAGTGAGGAGTCCCAGCCCGGCAGCCGAGGGGCAGCCGGGTGACCGCACGGATCGGCGCACCGAGCTCCTGCTCGGTGCGCTTTCCGCTGGGGTGCTGTTGCTGATCGCCTTCATGATCGTCTTCGTCTTCTCGAAGGCGTGGCCGTCCTTCTCCCACAACGGCCTGGCTTGGTTCGGCGGCGGCGGCGAGGTCGACCAGCAGCTGACCGACATCTTCAACTCGCCGGCCAATCCCGACGACTACGTCTATACGCTGCACGCCTGGCCGCTGCTCTACTCGACGGCCCTGATCACCTTCGGCGCGGTTTTGCTCGGCACCGCGATCTCGCTGCTCTCCTCGATGTTCATCGTCGAGTTCGCGCCGCCCTGGCTGGCCTCGGTCCTGCAGCCGGTGATCCGCCTGCTCGCCGCCGTCCCCTCGGTGATCTACGGCCTGATCGCCCTGCTCGTCCTCGTCCCGTTCGTCGGCAACGACGTCATCTCTGGCGCCGAAAAGGAATCGGTGCAGTTCGTCATCCAGCTCGACGGCACCGGCCTGATCGTCGGCGTGCTGGTGCTGACGGTGATGATCTCGCCGATCATGACCGCGATCGTCACCGACGCCCTGCGCTCGGTGCCGCGCGGCTGGACCGAGGGCGCCGCCGCGCTCGGCGTCAACCGCTGGCGCGCTCTGCGCACCGTCGGCCTGCGGGCGGCCCGCCCCGCGATCGTCGCCGCAGCCGTGCTGGCGACCGCTCGCGCCCTTGGCGAGGCGATCATGCTCTCGATGGTCTCGGGCTCGCACGCGTTCGCGCCCAACCCGCTCGACGGCGTCACCTTCTTCTTCGAGCCGGCGCTCACCTTTGCCGCGGCGATCGTCGACCACGCCGACGAGCTCTCGGTCAAGCCTTCCGGCCAGACGATCTACGCCTTCGCCGCGATCCTCCTGATCTCCAGCGCCTTCCTTTCCTTCGCCGGCTACGTCGCCCGCCGTTCGATGCGCAAATACACACTCTCGACGAGGTAGACGGTGAGCGCCCACGCACAGACCTCCGCCGCTCCCAGCCTCTACCGGCGAATCCGCGGCAACGAGTCCTGGAGCGTCGGCGACCGGATCGGCGTCGGCCTCGCCTGGGCGGCGGGGCTACTGCTCTGTGCCGTCGCCGCCGCGATCGTTCTCTACATGCTGGTCCGCGGCCTGCAGTACCTGAGCATCTCGGAGATGTTCAGCCACCCGCAGCCGGGCCTCGACCAGAGCAAGAGCGGCGGCTTCCTCGACCCGATCCTCGGCACGGTCGTGGTCGCGGTGCTGGGCACCGTGATCGCGGCACCGCTGGGCGTAGCGATCGCGGTCTGGCTGACCGAGTACGGACGGCCCGCCGGGCTGGCGCGCGCGGTCGAGTCCGGGGTCGAGATCGTCGCCGGCACCCCCAGCATCGTGCTGGCGATCTTCGGCCTGATCGTCTTCCAGCAGAGCGCCTTCAGCTTCCTCTCGCCGACCGGGGAGGGGGCGACGCCGCTGGGCCGCTCCTTCGTCATCGCCGGGGCGATGATGTCGCTGATCGCTCTGCCCCTCGTCGTCGGCGCCACGCGCGAGGCGCTGCACGCGATCCCCCGCCACTTGCGCGAGGCCTCCTACGCACTCGGTAAGGACCGCGCTTCGACGATCCGCCGCGTCCTGCTGCCCGCCTCGCGGCGCGGCATCGGCACCGGAGTCACCCTCGGCATGGGGCGGATCATCGGCGACACCGCGATCGTCTTCATCCTGCTCGGCGCCACCCTGCGCTTCGAATCGAACGGCAGCATCCCCGGCTGGGACCTGCTCACCGGCAACGGCGCCACGCTCACCACCTACGTCTTCAACAACAGCCCGGCCGGCGAAGGCGGTTCGCCCGAAAAGGCCTACGCGGCAGCCTTCGTGCTGCTCGCAATCGTGCTGGCGCTCAACTTCGCCGTCGACATGATCACCAGGGGGAGGGGCAAGTCGTGGACGAAATGACGCCGCCGGGCGCCGCCGGCAACCCGGACAAGTTCCGCGAGCCCCTCGCCGTCTCCGCCCAGCTGCCGCCACCGGTGCGGCGGATCCAGGTCGAGGGACAGCCGACGATCGCACAGCCCCCTGCGGGCGGCAATGGTCACGTCCCCGCCGGGGCGGTGGCGCCGAAGCTGAAGCGCCTGCCCCGCGCCGAGACGGTGGCGCTGGAGCGGATGCGCACCGAGGCGCTGAGCATCGCCTACGGCCAGAAGCTCGCCGTCAACCAGGTCTCGATCACCGTCCGCCAGGGCGAGGTGCTGGCCTTGATCGGGCCCTCCGGATGCGGCAAGACGACCCTGCTGCGCTCACTCAACCGTTTGGTCGAGTTGACCCCCGCAGCCACCCGCGGCGGTCGCATCCTGCTCGACGGCGAGGACGTCGACGGCTACGACGTCACCTGGCTGCGCCGCCGCGTCGGCATGCTCTTCCAGCAGCCGAACCCATTCCCGATGAGCATCTTCGACAACGTCGCCTACGGTCTGCGCGAGCGCGGCTCGAAGAGGCCATCCCGCAAGGAGCTGGAGCCGGCCGTTGTCGAGGCGCTGCACCGAGCCGGTCTCCTCGAGGAGGTCAAGGACAACCTCGACCACCCGGCGCTGGCGCTCTCCGGCGGCCAGCAGCAGCGACTCTGCATCGCCCGCTCGCTGGCGGTCCGCCCCGAGGTGCTGCTGCTCGACGAGCCCTGCTCGGCGCTCGACCCGATCTCGACCCAGACGATCGAGGAGACCGTCGTCGCCCTGCGCTCGGAGATCGCGATCGTGATCGTCACTCACAACCTGCAGCAGGCCCAGCGCGTCGCCGACCACGTCGCCTTCATGTACCTCGGCGACCTGATCGAGTACGGCGAAGCCGAGCAGGTCTTCGGCGCGCCGATCGCCGAGCGCACCCGCGAGTACGTCGGCGGCGGTTTCGGATGAGCTGGCAACCCCTTGCGGCCCTCGTCCTCTCCGGTCTTGCCGTTGCGGCGCTCAGCGCCTGCCAGTCGACCAAGGACCGCAGCGCCGAACTGGAAGCGAAGTCCTCGACCACGCTGCTCGCCGAGAAGGGACTCGAGATCAAGCATCGCAATCCCGATGTCAAGGTGGTCTCGACCGCCTTGCTGAGCGGAGCGGAAGGCAGTAACGCCGTGGTGGTCGATCTCCACAACGACTCGGGCAAGAACCTGACCGAAGTGCCGATCCTGATCGAGGTCACCAACTCCAAGGGCAAGCCCTTCTATGAGAACGACATTCCCGGCATCGAGCCCGCCCTCGCCGCGGTTCCGTACATCCCGGCCCACGGCGATGCCGAATGGGTCAACGACCAGGTCCTGGGAGTTGGCCAGCCAAAGTCGGTGAAGGTGACGGTCGGTGCGGGGGGCGGGGCCTATTCGGGCGAGATGCCGGATATCTCGGTTTCCGAGCCGAAGCTCGAGGGGGACCCCATCTCCGGCGTCTCCGCCACCGGCGATGTGGTGAACAAGACCGGCGAAGACCAGCGCCGACTGCTGATCTACGTCGTCGCCCGCAAGGACGGCGAAGTCGTCGCCGCGGGCCGCGGCGCGATCGAACACCTCAAGCCGGAGTTGAAAAAGCTCAAATACACCGTCTTCTTCGTCGGCGATCCGGCTGGCGCCGAGTTGAAGCTGTCCGACTTTCCGGCCCTCACCAAAGCCGAATAGGAAGGGAGGGGAGATGACCGAGACAGACGCGCAGCCAGCGGCTCAGGTCGCGGCCCCAGGGATCGCTCCCCGCCACGGAGAGCCGTGCGAGCAATGCCGCTCGCCGCTCGCCGCCGACCAGCGTTACTGCCTCAATTGTGGACACCGGCGCGGAGGTCCCCGGGTCGACTACCGCCATTACATGGCGGTAGTCGCAGGCGAGGCACGGCCCTCGAGCGAGCAGCAGGCAGGCGCCGCCGGCCCACCGCCGGAGGAGCCGCCCAAGAAGGAGCGCGACTACGCGCCCCTTGCCGCCGTCGGCGGCATTGCCGTGCTGGGCCTGATGCTGCTCGTCGGCGTCCTGATCGGCAAGGGCAACGACAGCGGGACCACCTCGGCGCCGTCCGTAATTCGGGTGCCGGCCGCCGCGGCAGGCTCGGCAGGCGGCGAGGAAGGCGGGTCGTCGAAAAACACCGGCAGCGAAGGCCTCGGCATCGGCAAGAACGGCAAGAAGGCCAAGAACGGCGGCGGCAAGTCCGGCGGCGGCACCGGCAAAGCGGTCAAGGCGAGCGAAGGCGAACTCGAGGAACTCGGCGAAACGAGCGGCGAAGACTACGTCAAACAGAGCGAAAACCTGCCCAACGAAATCGCCACGCCCGGCAAGCCGCCGCCGATCGACAAAACCAAGCCACCGGGTGGCGGCGAAGGCGGAGCGGAAGTGATCAAGTGAGCAGCGACCTGCAGAAGCGACGCGACCGCCTGGCCAGGGAACTGGTCGACCTGCAGTGGGACCTGGGCGGGCTCGCCTACGAGATGGCGATCCGCGATCACTACCGGGTCGACGTGCTCTCCGCCAGGGCGGCGAAGCTACAGCAGGTCGAGGCCGAGCTGGCCGAGGTCGAGCGGATGCTGAAGCTGGGCGAGGCCGGCGCGGCGGGCGCCTGCGGCAACTGCGGCGCGCTCTACGCGCAGGGCGCCGCCTTCTGCTGGCAGTGCGGCAAGGACCTGATGCCGCAGGCGCCGGGGGCGGGAGCGGTTACGGCACAGTGATCAAACGGCTTCTCGACAAGGTCGCCCCGCTCAAGCCGCAGGGCAGTGCCGACACTGGCTACCGGCGCCTGCTGCGCTGGGCGGCCCTGCCGGTCACCGACCGCCGCTGGGCCGCTCCCCTTTCCGCCGTCGCGCTCGGCTTCGGCCTCTTCGCCGGCGTCGCGATCGGGCCGGGCGCCTCGGGCACCTTCGCCGGCGGGGTGCCACAGATCATCGAAATCCCCAGCCTCATCACAAGCGGTGGCGGTGGTGGTGGGGAGGAAGCAGTCGAAGAACCGAGTGGGGCCGAAGCATCGGAACCCGTGAGCGAAGGAGGGGGCGAAGGTGGTGCCCTCACGCCGGTGGTCGCGCCGGAAACGGGTTTTGAAGTCCCGGAAGAAGAAGCGGAAACGCCCGCTGCCACGGGCCCCGAACGCGAAGAAGAGGAATCCAAAGGGGCCGAAGAAAACGAACTGGCCGGCACCGTCGTCCACGTCAACGCAGCCGCCGGCTCATACACCGTGGTCGAATCCGGCGGCGTGATGAGCGCCGTCCACACGGGCAAGCTGCCCAAGGCCGGCACTCGGGTCAAAGTCCCGATCGAAACGCTCGCCAACGGCACGCTCGCCGAGGCTGGCAAGCGAACCAAGGTAGGGAAGCAAGCCCGCGCGACCCTGGCCGGCATAGTCACCTTGGTGGATACCACGCCGAGTGAGCCCTCCTACGCCGTCTCCAATCGCGGTGCTTCGGTCCTGGTCCACGTCCACCCGGATTCGTCCGGCGCCTCCGTGGCGTTGCCGGTGCTTGGCGCCTACACCTCGGTCGCGGTTGAGATCGAACCCCGTCCGGCGGCCGCGTCGTCCTCCAAGGCGGCAATCGGCGCCGCGGCGAGCGCCGCCGGAGAACCGCCCGTCTCCGAACCCGAGACTGAACAGCCTCCGCCCGAAGAAACGCAGCCACCCGCCGAAACCACCCCAACCGAACCCGCTCCGCCCGCCGCTGCACCGGCGCAGCCCCCCCCGGTGCCGGCTTGCGCTCCCGACCCTGCCCATCCGCCGGTCACAGCCAAGCCGGCGAGCCTGCTCTGGCAACGCCAGGCAAGCGGCGGCGGAGCGCCCTTCACCCACAGCGACTTCGCCGGCACCGTCACCGCGATCTGCCCGGCTGCGTCCCAGCTGATGCTCTCAGCCGACGACATCCGCGAGAGCGGCCGCGACATCCTCTTCACCGTGCGGGCTGGCATCGACCTGAGCAAACTCGGCCTCGGCGATTCGATCCTCGTCAGCGCCGACATCGCCGCCGAAGGCGCCCTCACCCTGAAGGGCCTCGCCAGCGACGAGCATCGCAAAGGCGCCGATGACGCCAAGGCCACCCAGGGCGATCTCCGGGCCACCAAGCAACCCCCGGGCAAGCACTAGGCGGGCAAGCGCAAGCCGCCTGGGCTCAGCACTTGGAGGAGCCCAGGCGGCCGCCAATTCACGAAGGCTTGGTGATTGACAGAAGGGGAACGATCGGACTCTCCTGGACGACCTTCATTGCACCTCCCTCCACAGGGTCGCTAGTACTTCAAAGTACGACCCAGTCGCTGAGGACTATCGCCGCCTGGGTCCGAGACCGAACCCAGGCGGCTCCCTCGATCAGGCTGGCTTGGTAACCGACAAAAGGGGAACGATCGGACTCTCCTTGACGATCTTCATTGCAGCACCTCCCCCCAACGGATCGCTGGTACTTATGAATACAACAGTACTTTAAAAGTACGACCCAGTCAGGCCTTGCCCGGCTCCGGCTCGGGCAGCGAGGTCTCGCCGATCCCGAAGCGGTCGTGCAGGCGGCGCAGCGGCTTCGGTGCCCACCAGTTCCACTTGCCGAGCAGCTCCATCAGCGAGGGAACTAGCAGGGCGCGGATGATGCTGGCGTCGATCAGCACGGCAAGGGCGGTGCCGACGCCGTTCTCCTTGATGAAGATGATCTGCGAGGTGGCGAAGGCGCACATCGCGACGGCGAAGAGCAGCGCCGCTGCGGTGACGATGCGGCCGGTCCGCTCGAGGCCGATCGCCACGCACTCCGAGTCCGAGGCCCCGTTGTCGCGCGCCTCCTTGATCCGCGAGAGCAGGAAGACCGCGTAATCGGTGGAGAGGCCGAAGGCGACGGCGAAGAGCAGGATTGGCATCGTCTGCTCGATCGCTCCCGGGCTCGTGTAATCGAGGAAGCCCTCGAGCCGCCCGTCCTGGAAGATCACCACGAGCAGGCCGAAGACGGCGCTGAGGTTGAGGAAGTTCATCAGCAGCGACTTGATCGGCAGGATCACCGAGCCGGTCATCAGGAAGAGGATCGTCAGCGTCGCGACGACGATGATCGCCAGCACGATCGGCAGGTGGCGGACGAGGCTGGTCTGCAGGTCGACGAAGTCGGCCGTGGCGCCGCCGACCAGCGTCGTCGTCCCCGGCGGTGGCCGCAGCTCTCGGATTCGCTTCACGGTCGTCTGGCTGGCCTCGGATGTAAAGGGGTGGCTGGAGACGACCTGGAGCGCGGTTACGTCCCCCCTCAGGGGCTGGGGCGGGTTGACTTCGGCGACGCCCGGCACCGCGCGGACCTGGGCGGCGACGCGCGCTGCCGCCCCCGGATCCCCGCCTTCGACGTCGACCCAGATCGGCGTTTCGCGGTAGGGCGGGAATTCCTCGCTCACCGTGTCGTAGGCCTGGCGGGCGCTTGTCGAGGTGGGCAGCACGGTGGGGTCGACGGTGTCGAACTTGATGTTGAGGAAGGGGATGCCCATCGCGATCAGCACGACCGCGCTTACCGTCGCCACCGGTGCCGGGCGGCGCATGACGAAGCGCGAGAGCCGGTACCAGAAGCCGCTCTCGTCGGGTCGCGTATCGGCCTCGGCGCGCCGCTGCAGGAAGCGCGGCGCCAGCGCGTTGACGCGGGTGCCGAGCAGGGTCAGCACGGCGGGCAACACGGTGAGCGAGATCAGCGCCGCGAACAGCGCCACCAGCGCCCCACCGAGGCCCATCGAGTAGAGGAAGCGCTGCGGGAAGACGAGCAGTGAGGCGAGTGCCGCGGCGACCGTCAGCGAGGAGAAGAAGACCGTTCGCCCCGCCGTCGCCAGCACGCGCCGCATCGCCGCTACTCCTGGCCCACTCTTGGCGATCTCCTCCCGGTAGCGGGAGACGACGAAGAGGCTGTAGTCGATCGCCAGGCCGAGCCCAAGCGCGGTGGTCAGGTTGAGGGCGAAGATCGAGATCGAGCCGACCTCGCTGGCGAGGCGCAGGATGAGGAAGGTGCCTACGATCGCCAGGCCGCCGATCATCAGCGGCAAGAGCGAGGCGACGAGGCTGCGGAAGAAGAGGAAGGAGAGCAGGAAGAGCAGGGGGAAGGCGAGCATCTC
>JASLIG010000094.1 GCA_030152805.1 Solirubrobacterales bacterium | reverse complement strand
CTCGAGATGAGCTCTCCCATCCCCTTGAGGGAGTAAGACCCCTGGTAGACCACCAGGTTGATAGGCCGGCGGTGTAAGTGCAGTGATGCACTCAGCCGACCGGTACTAATGGGTCGAGGGCTTGACGGATGTTTTTACCCTTTGGTCTTGTGCGGTTTTCAAGCTCCACCGGGGCGGTCTCGCAAAATTTCCGGTGGTGCATAGCGAGAGGGAAACACCTCTTCCCATTCCGAACAGAGCAGTTAAGCCTCTCAGCGCCGATGGTACTTGGAGGGCAACCTCCTGGGAGAGTAGGTCGCCGCCGGTTCTTATCTCGTCGAGCCCGGCCCGCGCGGTCGGGCTCGATCTGTTTCAGGAGCCCCCGCTACCGGCCCGATTTCGGCCCGATTTGCAGGAGAAAACGCCGCAGCCTGCGCTCGTACAGGGCGGGGTTGAGGTTCCAGCTTTCGGTGTGGCCGACGGTGGGGACTCGGTAGTAGGTGACCCATTTGGGGAGCTCTGCGGCAAACTCGTCGCTGTCTGCGATTGGGACCACGTCGTCCTCGGTGCTGTGGAAGAGCAGCACGGGGAGGTGGAAGTCGTCGGGGTGCTGCAGGGCATCGAGGCTGTCCCAGTCGGGATTGACCCGGGCGTCGATGGTCCACTCGACCGGCAGGCCGAGAAAGCCCGGTAGGCCCATCCGTTCGGCGTTGAACTCGATCACTGAGCGCCAATCGAGTACCGGCGCGTCGAGTACGAGCGCCGCCACCCGATCGGCGAGGGGGGAGCGCTGCATGAACTGGGAGACGAGGGCCCCGCCCATCGAGTAGCCGATCAGGACGACACGCTGGGCGCCGTGATGGAGCGCGTACCTCACGGCAGCCGCGAGATCGGTCCACTCGGTTTCGCCCAGGTGGTACAGGCCGTCGGAGCTGTCAGGTGCGCCGAGGTCGTTGCGGTAGGAGATCAGCAGCGAGGGAAGGCCTGCTTCGCGGAGCAGCGGGGCGATTCGCAGGTCGTTTTGCCGGTTGTCGTTGTGGCCGTGTACGACGATCGCCCAGGTGGGGCCCGCAGCTTGCCGGCGGTCCTTCCGCGCGCCTCCGCCCGCCTCCGCGGTGGCGGGGATCATCCAGGCCGGCATCGCCCCGAGGGGGTCCGGGACACCCACGGACTCGAACGGAAGGCCGAGCGTCTGCCGCGGATCGCCGGCGTAGACGTGGCTGTCGAGGCCGACCTCGATGTCGGGCACGAGATAGCCGCGCACCTCACCGAGGCGGCGCGTTACGGTCTCGTCGTTTTCGGCCAGGATTGCCCCGACGATGGCGTGGCCGGTCTGCCAGTCGATTCCGTAGACGCCGGGTTGGTCGCTGCGCTCATCGCGGGACAGCACGATGTGCCCGGGGCGGACCGCTTCCACGCGGGTGTCCAGCGGCCACTCGGAGTGGTCGGGGGCCACCACAGCGGCGGAGAAGTGCCAGCTCAGGCCGATCGCCAGAGCGAGTGCCCCGAGCAGCAGCACCAGGCTGGCCGTGACGGCACGAACGTGCCGGCGCAACCAGGCCCGGGCCGCCACAACCAGCTAGTGGCGCGTCGAGAGACTGCGATCGGTCGCCCGCGGCACGCCGCGTCGGGGGGCGTGCGCGCGCTGGCGAGACTCGCAACCGGGGGCGGGCCTCCCGGCCGGCTCCAGCCCGTACTCGCCCAGCGTGGCGAAGTCGATCAACAGGTCGACGGCGTCGGTGAGCCGTCCAGCGAGATTTGTCTTTGAATCGAACATGAGTTCGTAATCTAGGAGCACCTCCGGACGCAACCTCGAATCTGCAGGCAGTCTTGCAGCTCGTGCCTGGCGGGGCTCAGTGCCCGCCTCGGCGACCGCCGTGGGCGGGTTCGCACCAGGGGTTGCGCGGCACGCCCGCGCAGGGGTTGGACATGCTCGGCAGCTTCTTGGCCTTGGGCAGCGCGTGCATCTTGACCGCGGTGCGCCGCGGGTATTCGGAGCCGGGCGGGCATGGTTTGCTGCTGAGGATCTGGGTGTTGCATTCGACCTGTTCGAGCAGCGGCTGGTTGATTTCGCCGCTGCCCGTGGCGCCGCAGGTGTTCGAGAGCAGCGCTTCCGGAGAGACACCGTCCGGCAGCTTGTTGCGGCGCAGGCAGTTGACCGGGTGGCCGCCGAAGAAGGTGATCTGGCCGATGTCGCCGTTGGTCGGGTTGCCGAAGAAGCCGTTACTCGCGAATTTGTTTTCGAAGATCTGGTTGCCCCAGTCGTCGTACAGGCAGCCGTAACCGAGCGGGCCGGTCTGGGTGCCGCCCTCGCAGTGGGCTATGGGCGGCGGCGTGTCGGTGTCGGGGAACGGCACCAGCAGCACTCCCCAAGCGCCATTGTGTTCGATCCGGTTGCCCATCACCGTGTCGAATCGCCCACCGGAGATCGAGATGCCGGTGCCGACCGGGCTGGAGGCTGCGGTGCCGGCCCCAGGCACGTTGGGATTGTTGTTGTCGTGGACGTAGTTGTCGCGAAAGACCCAGCAGGAGACCGAGTGGGTGATTGGGCTGGTAGCACCGTTCAGGCAGCTGCCGTCCTGCGGCGAGGGGGCGTCGTCGTTGTTCTGGCTGTTGGTGTCGAAGCCGTCCTTGTTGTGGTCGAACTCCGATTCTTCGACGATCAGGTTGCCGCCGGAGTTGGTCCCCGAGTAGCCGAGTGCGCTGTACTGGGCCCAGCCCTTGCGCATCGTCAGGTTGCATTCCTGGCGGCAGGCACCCTCGTAGTAGCCGGCGTCATTGAAGTTGCTGGCGTAAGTCTGGTTCCAGACCCCGGGGCCGCGCGCGTTGCTGGTGAAGATTCCGTAGGTCGCGGCGGTGCCCTCGCCGGCGTAGTAGGTGGAGGTTGCGTTGAGGTAGGCGCCCTTGAAGGCGCCCATGCCGATCACGCCGCTGCCGTCGCCGCCGTTCCACCAGATCTGGTTGCCGTTCTCACCGCCACCGGCGAGGAAGTTGCAGACCGTGAGGTTCTCGATGCTGACGCCGCTGGCCTTGTAGGCGACGACGCCGTTGCGGCCGAGGCGGGCGCCGTTCTGCACCACGCCGAGGTCCTGCGCTCCCGGCTTGCGCGAGCATCGCGAGGAGCCCGGCTTGGTGCCGTCGACGGTCACACCGTTGCGGCTCATGCCACGCAGGTGAATCCGCGGCTTGACGATCAGGACTCCGGCCGGCGGCACCTCTCCGGGTGCGTGGATTCGGTCGGCGCGTTCGTGGTAGTCGCCGGCTCCGACCAGCACCCAATCGCCGGGCTTGGCGGCATCGACTGCCGCCTGGATCGTCTTGTACTTGCCTTGAATGCCGTGGTAGGTGCCGACCCGCAGGATGTGAGCGTGAGCCGGGGCGCTACTTGGTGCGAGCATCGCTGGAATTGCCAGCAGAACCGCCGCCGGGAGCAGGCGTCGCATGTTTCGAGAGTACGCCCTTCTCCACTGCTCTGGCAAATCCGAGCACCAGCGCGGCGGTCTCGGCCGGTTTCTCGACGTTGGGGCTGTGTCCGGCGCCGGCGATCAGCTTGGTCCTGACGCCCGGTACATCCGCTCGGTATTCGGCCAGCCGCTGCGGTGGATCGTCGATGATCTGCTCTTCGGCGCCCATGATCACCATCAGTGGCTTGCCGCTTTCGGCCATCCGCTGATCGAGCGGCTCTTCCCCGGTGTAGTCGTCGAAGGCGGTGGGGGAGTCGTCGTAGGCGCTGAAGGTCATCCGGTTGACGTCTTCGACGAATTCGTCCGGGACGTCGTAGCCCGGCGCGAAGGCGACCTCGAGTCCCTTGCGCACGGCGAAGTCGGGCTTCAGCCGCCAAAAGGCCTCGCCTATCACCGGCGCGAAGCCGAGGCTGGCGATGAAGCCGAGGTCGCCCGCTTCATGAGTCGGCGGGGTGTCGACGATGAAGACGCGGTCGACCAGGTTGGGGGACTGTTCGGCCAGGGCGACGGCGACGGCGCCGCCGAGCGAGTGACCGACGACCTCCGCCTCACGCACGCCGAGGGCGCCCAGGGTTTCGGCCACCACGTTCGCCTGATTGGGGACCGAGTAGCCCGAAGCGGGCATTTCCGAACCCCCGTGGCCGAGCAGGTCGACGGCGATCACGCGGTGCTCGCGAGCGAGTGGGGGGATCATCTTGTTCCAATAGTTGATCGCGCAGGTGAAACAGTGGATGAGGACTATCGGCGCGCCGCGCCTGGGCCCGCTTTCGACCACCTCGAGTTCACCGCCGCCCGTGTCGACGATCCGCCCGCCGGGTTCGGTCACGCTGGCTGACTTCGTCTCGCGGTCGACGATCAGCGTGTTCAGCCCCAGCAGCACCGCAAGGACGACGACCACGCCGATCAAGATCTTCCAGCCTCTCCGCATCGGGCGTTACCCTAGCCGCACGATGAGCGGGAAGGACTTCTAGCGATGGAGAAATTCGTCATCCAGGGCGGCGTGCAGCTCTCCGGCGAGCTGACCGTCGCCGGCAACAAGAACGCGGCGCTGCCGATCCTCGCCGCCTGCCTGCTCAGCGAGGAGGAGCTGCTGGTGCACCGGGTGCCGCGCATCCGCGACACCGAAGCTCAGCTCGCCCTGCTCGAGCGGCTCGGCGTCGAGGTCGAGTGGGTCGCCGACAACAGCGTCCGCCTCTGCGCCGCCAGGGTCACCGACGTCTCCGTCGACGAGGAGCTCTCGAAGCAGATCCGCGCCTCCTTCCTGCTCGCGGGACCGTTGCTCGCTCGCTTCGGCGAGGCGCGCATGCCGCCCCCCGGGGGGGATTTCATCGGCCGTCGCCGCCTCGATGCGCACCTCGATGCCTTCAAGGATCTCGGCGCCCGCATCGACGGCGATCGCTGGATCGAGCTCAGCGCTCCGCCGAACGGCCTCTGCGCCTGCCGCATCTTCATGGACGAGCCTTCGGTGATGGGCACCGAGAACGCGCTGATGGCAGCGGCGCTGACGCCGGGGCCGACGACCATCTCCAACGCCGCCTGCGAGCCCCACGTCCAGGACCTCGCCCGCCTGCTCTGCGCGATGGGCGCCCAGGTGGACGGGATCGGCTCCAACGTGATGACCGTGCACGGTCGCGACCGCCTCGGCGGCGCCGAGCACACGATCTGCGCCGATCACATCGAGGTCGGCAGCTTCATGGCCCTCGCCGCCGCCACCGGCGGCGAGCTGCGCATCCGTGACGTCGAGCCGACCGACCTGCTGATGGTGCGGCGCCAGTTCCGCCGCCTCGGCCTGCGTTCGGAGATCGAGGGCGGCGACGTGATCGTGCCGCCGGATCAGCAGCTCCGGGTCGAAACCGACCTCGGCGACGCGATCCCCAAGATCGAGGACGGTCCCTGGCCGGCCTTCCCCGCCGACCTCACTTCGATCGCGCTCGCCCTAGCCACCCAGGCTGACGGCGAGATCCTGATCTTCGAGAAGATGTTCGAGAACCGCCTCTTCTTCGTCGACAAGCTGGTCGCGATGGGTGCTCGGATCACGCTCTGCGATCCCCACAGGGCGATCGTCAGCGGTCCGAGCCGGCTTCACGGCGAACGCGTCGAGAGCCCCGACATCCGCGCCGGCATGGCGATGCTCATCGCTGCGCTGGCGGCTGAGGGAACCTCGGAGATCGGCAACATCCGCCAGATCGACCGCGGCTATGAGCAGATCGACGAGCGCCTGCGCAACCTCGGCGCCCAGATTGAACGGGTCTCGTCAGAGGTCCCTGCTTAGCAGGGCTTTTTCGCTCACTCTCGTAAGGTCCGGCGGATGATTCACCCGATACCCCCTGGGACCCGTGACGTCCTGCCCGACGAGATGCGGGAGCTGCGGCGCCTGCACCTGGCGCTGATCGACGTCTTCGAAGGCCGTGGCTACGGAGAGGTGGCGACGCCCGCGATCGAGTACGACGAGGTGCTCTCGCGCGGCGACGGGCGCGCCGCCGGTACCGCCTACCGCTTCTTCGATGAGAGCGGCGACCTGCTCGCTCTGCGCTCCGACATGACCGTGCCGATCGCGCGCCTGGTCGCCAGCCGCTACGCCACGGCGGAGATGCCGCTGCGCCTCTGCTACCTCGCAAACGCCTACCGCGCGGTGCGCCCGCAGCGCGGCCAGATGCGCGAGTTCGCCCAGGCCGGGGTGGAGCTGATCGGCGCGCCCGCTCCGCAGGGCACCGCCGAGGTGGTCGAGGTGCTCGAGGCGGCGCTGGACGCGGCCGGCCTGGACCGCGCGATCATCGGCCTCGGCGACGCCGACCTCTACCGCCAGCTGCTCAGCGAGTTCGGAATCGAGGGGGAGGCCCGTGACGCGGTCCTCGGCCGCCTCGCCGCCCACGACCTGGTCGGGCTCGAGGTCGAGCTCTCCGAGTTGGAGGGAATCGGCGACGAGCAGGTGGCGACCTGCGTCGCCCTTTCGCAGCTGCGCGGCGGCAAAGAGGCGCTCGAGGAGGCACGCGCGCTTGGCGGAGCCGCGGTCGAGCGGGCGACGGCACGCCTGGGCGAGACCCTGGAGGCGTTGGAGGCGCGCGGCGTCGCCGGTCGCGTCCAGATCGACCTCGGCCTGCTGCGCGATCTCGGCTATTACAGCGGCGCTATCCTCGAGGTCTACGACCCGGCGCTCGGTCACGTACTCGGCGGCGGCGGCCGCTATGACGGTTTGCTGAAGCGCTTCGGTGTCGACTTGCCCGCGGCGGGCTTCGCCCTTTACCTGGAGCGGGTGCACGTCGCCCAGATGGAGGAGGAGTCACCTGGAGGTCCGGACCGATGAGCACCGAGGTCGCCGGCACGAGTCGCGCCAAGGCCGATGGGCCGCTGAAGCTGGCGGTCCCGCGCGGCGCCCTGCTCGGCGAGACGCTCGACGCCCTCGACGCGATCGGGATCGACACCGCTGCCGTGCGCGGCGAGTCGCGCTCCCTGATCTTCCCGGGGCAGGAGATAACGCTGGTGACGATGCGCCCCTCCGACGTCCCCACCTACGTCGAGGCGGGCGCCGCCGACGTCGGTATCACCGGCAAGGACGTGCTGCTCGAGCAGTCCGACCGGGTCGTCTACGAGCTGCTCGACCTCGGCTTCGGCCGCTGCCGCATGGTGCTGGCCGGACGCAAAGGCGACGAGCGGCTGGGGGAGTCCGAGCGCCGCCTCGGCATGATGCGGATCGCGACCAAGTACCCGCGCACGGCCGAACGCCACTTCGAGGCGACCGGGCGGCAGGTCGAGGTGATCGAGGTCAAGGGCTCGGTCGAGCTGGCGCCGCTGATCGGCCTCGCCGACGGCATCGTCGACCTCGTCGCCACCGGCCGCACGCTGGCAGAGAACGAGCTCGAGGTGCGCGAGGAGATCTTTGAGTGCACCGCCCGCTTCGTCGCCAACCGCGTGGCGCACAAGCTTCGCGCGCGCGAGGTGGATGAGCTGACGGCGAAGCTGCGGGAGGGGTTGGGGCGATGAGAGTCGAGCGCTTCGAGTGGGAGGGGGTAACCAGAACCGCAGCGTCGATCCGGCGGGAGACCGCGCCGATTGCCCCCTCCCAAGACGTGAGCGCGATTCGGCGCCAAGTCGCTGAGGAGGGCGATGAGGCGATCTTCAGGCTGACGAAGCTCTACGACGCAACCGAGGAGATGCCCACCTCGCTGCGCGTCGATCGCGATGAGGCGGAGAGAGCGCTGGCCGAGATCGACCCAGGGGTGCGTGAAGCACTCGAAGTATCGGCGGCGAACGTGCGCAGCGTCGCTGAAGCCCAGGTTGACACGACCCCGCGGAAGGTCGAGCTTCCCCAGGGGCAGAACGTGATCGTCCGCGAGCTTGCTGTCGGCGCAGCCGGCATCTACGCGCCCTGTGCTCTTGCTGCCTATCCCTCGAGCGTGGTGATGTGCGCCGTTCCGGCGCGCGTCGCGGGTGTGGAGCGGATCGCGCTTGCCTCGCCTCCCGAACGCGACGGCAGGATGAATCGGCTGGTTCTCGCGGCTGCGGCTCTCTCGGACGTTGACGAGCTCTACGCGATGGGTGGCGCCCAGGCGGTCTTCGCGCTGGCCGACGGGACCGAGTCGGTAGCGCCGGTCGACGTCGTGGTCGGTCCCGGCAGCGTCTGGGTGCAGGAGGCAAAGCGCGCCGTCAACGGCCAGGTCGGCATCGACTCCTACGCGGGTCCGTCTGAGCTGATGCTCGTCGCGGGGGCGGACACCGACGTCGAGTGGGCGGCGTTGGACATCTGCGCACAGGCTGAGCACGGCCGCGCCGGAATGCTTCTCGCTGTAGCGGTTGAGCAGCGGGTGCTAGAGGAGATCGGCGAGGCGACCAAGCGGCTTGCCGGGAAGCGCGGGATTCACCCAGCCGCGCTCCTTGCCCTTACTCAGGTGCCGAGCTTCACCGATGCGATAGAGCTCGCCAACGCCATTGCCCCCGAGCACCTCGAGCTCTTGGATGAGGAGGCCGCCACGATGGCGGAGGCGGTGCGCTCAGCGGGCTGCGTGTTCGTCGGTCCCCTCGGCGCGACGGCCTTTGGCGACTACGCTGCCGGCTCCAATCACGTCCTGCCGACGGGCGGCACGGGCCGGTTCTCGGGCCCGTTGGGCCCCGCGGTCTTCCGCCGCAAGATCTCGACCGTGGAGGTCTCCGCCGAGGCCGCGGCGAAACTTGCCCCGCACGTCGACGTGCTCGCCCGCGCCGAGGGATTCCCCGTCCACGGCGAGTCAGCGATGATTAGGACCGAACCATGAGCCGCACGGCGACAAGAGAGCGCAGCACGGCCGAGACGCAGATCCGGCTCTCGCTCGACCTCGACGGGGGCGAGTCGAGCGTGGCCACGGGCGTCGGCTTCCTCGACCACATGCTCGACCTGCTCGCCCGTCACGGCCGGCTCGGCCTGCGGGTCGAGGCCAGCGGCGATCTGGAGACGGGTGCCCACCACACGGTCGAGGACGTCGGCATCGTCCTCGGGCAGGCGCTCGACGAGGCGCTCGGCGACCGGGTCGGGATCCGGCGCTACGGCTCCGCCCTGGTGCCGATGGACGAGTCGCTGGCCGAGTGCGCGATCGACATCTCCGGACGGCCGCTGTGCGTCTTCGACGCGGAGTTGCCGGTGACGACGATCGCCGGCTTCGACACCGAGTTGGCGGAGGAGTTCTTCCGCGCCGTCGCCAACAGCGCCAAGCTGACCCTGCACGTCTCGGTTCGCTACGGCGCCAACGCCCACCACATGATCGAGGCGTGCTTCAAGGCCTTCGCCCGCGCGCTGCGCGTCGCCGTCTCCGTCGACCCGGAGGAGAGCGGCGTGCCCTCGACCAAGGGTACCCTCAGCGAGTGAGCACCAGCATCTGCATCCTCGATTACGGCATGGGCAACCTGCGCTCGGTCGAGAAGGCGCTCGAGCACGTCGGCGCCGGCGCGACGATCGCCAACGACGCCGAGACGATCCGCGCCGCCGACGGGCTGATCCTGCCCGGCGTCGGCGCCTTTCCCAAGGCGATGGAGGGCATCCGCCGTCTTGGCCTCGACGAGCTGATCGAGGAGCGCCGTGCGGCCGGTACGCCGATCCTCGGCATCTGCCTCGGGCTGCAGCTGCTCTTCGATGCCAGCACCGAGCTCGGAGGCGCGGAGGGCCTCGGCCTGCTGGCCGGCGAGGTGCGCGAACTCGACGCCCCCGGGCTGAAGATTCCTCACATCGGTTGGTCTCCGGTGCGCTGGGAGCGCGAGTCGCGCCTCACCGAGGGGATCGATTCCGAGACCCCCTTCTACCTCGTCCACTCCTTCGCGCCACAGCCGCAGTCCGCCGACCTTCTCGGCACCGGCGCATACGGCGCCCGCTTTGCCTGCGCCGCCGAGCGCGGCAACGTCTTCGGCGTCCAGTTCCACCCCGAGAAGTCGAGCGTCGCCGGCCTGCGCCTGCTCTCCAACTTCGCCGGCATCTGCGCCTCTGTTCCCGCTTAGTGGGCGGCACCCCGTGATCCTCTACCCGGCGATCGACATCCGCAGCGGCCAGGCGGTGCGGCTGCTGCAGGGCGACTACGAGCGTGAGACCACCTACGACGCCGACCCCCTCGACGCAGCAAAGCGCTGGGCCGACGAAGGTGCCGATTTCCTGCACGTGGTCGATCTGGACGGGGCGAAGGCGGGAGCGCCGCAAAACCTCGACCAAGTGCACCGGATCGCGGCCAATGTTGATTGCCCGATCCAGGTTGGGGGTGGGTTGCGTGACGCGGAGTCCGTCGCGGCGATCTTCGATGCAGGCGCGGAGCGCGTCGTGATCGGCACGGCAGCGCTGCGCGACCCGGTCTTTCTTGCCGAAGCGCTGGAGAAGCATGGCGAGCGCGTCGTCGTCTCGGTCGACGCCCGTGAGGGCAAGGTCGCGCTTTCGGGATGGACAGAGGCGGGTGAGGAGGGGGTCGTCGAGGCCGTCGTCGAGCTGAGCTCACGCGGCGTCGCCCGCTTCCTCTGCACCGCGATCGAGGTTGATGGGACTATGGAAGGCCCCGCGCTCAATCAGCTGAACGAAATCGCGGTCGCAACCCAAGCCCAAGTGATCGCCTCCGGCGGCGTCGGCGACCTCTCCCACCTCGAAGCCCTGGCCCGAGAGTCCGCTCCCAACGTCGAGGGCGCCATAGTCGGCCGCGCCCTCTACGAGCGCAAGTTCACCGTCGCCGAGGCGATCGCCACCCTCCACCATCCCTAGACACCAAGGTGTCGTATTTCTTCTCGCTATGCGGAGGAAAGTGCGACCGCAATCACTGGACGGTTGCGAGAAGGCCGAGCGGTCGCAATTCCTTCCGGTATGCGGGGGAAAGTGCGACATCTTCGGCGCTTTAGGGTGTGGGGATGGTTTTGAAGCGGGTCATTCCCTGCCTAGACGTCGACTCCGGCCGCGTCGTCAAGGGCACCAACTTCGTCGGCCTGCGCGACGCGGGGGACCCGGTCGAGCTGGCGGAGCGCTACGACGCCGAGGGGGCGGACGAGCTGGTCTTCCTCGACATCACCGCTTCGCACGAGAAGCGAGAGACGATCGTCGAGCTGGCGCGGCGCACGGCGGACAACGTCTTCATCCCCTTCACGATCGGCGGCGGCATCCGCTCGGTCGAGGACGCGCAGGCGGTGCTGGACGCCGGTGCCGACAAGGTCTCGGTCAACTCCTCGGCGCTGGGACGGCCGGAGCTGCTGACCGAGCTGGCCGATCACTTCGGCTCCCAGTGCGTCGTGATCGCGATCGACGCCAAACGCGAGGATGGGGGCTGGGGGGTCTACGTCGACGGTGGGCGCAGGCGGGTCGAGGGCCGCGACGCCCTCAGCTGGGCGCGCGAGGCGACCGAGCGGGGTGCGGGAGAGGTGCTCTTGACCAGCATGGATCGCGATGGCACCAACGATGGCTACGACATCGAGCTGACCCGGGCGGTCGCCGACGCGGTCGGGGTTCCCGTGATCGCTTCCGGCGGGGCCGGAACGCTCGAGCACCTCAGTGAGGCGATCTCGGCCGGCAACGCCGATGCCGTCCTCTGCGCCTCGATCTTCCACTACGGCACGTATCGCGTGCGCGATGCCAAGGAGCGGCTGGCGGCGGACGGTATCCCGGTCCGCCTCTAGGGCGAAGCGAGGTTGGCTGAGAGGCCGGAAACGCCCGTCGACCCGAGGATCTCGAAGCGGGTGAGTTCGTATGGGGCGTCGCGGCCGGCGTAGCCGGGGATCTCCGTGGTCGCGCCGGTGTAGCCGGCCGCCTTGACGGCGGCGATCACGGTGTCGTCGAATTGACCGGCCGGGTAGCAGAAGTTGGCCACGGGAACTCCGTATTCGCGGCGCAGGACTTCACGCGAGCCCGCTACTTCCTCCTTTAGCTGGCCGGCGTCGAGCGCGGTCAGATCCCGGTGGTTGATCGTATGCGCGGCGAGCTCCCAGCCAGCCCCGATCATCGCTTCGACGTTGCTGGTGTAGAGGTCTGAGCCCTCCGCCTTGAGGTTGAGCAGGCCGGGCCAGCCGTGCGCGCGCAGCTCCGGAAGGGCGTAGGTGAACTGCGGCCGGTAGCCGTCGTCGAAGGAGATGACGACTGGTTTTGGAGGCAACGTGCCGTCGTGGTACCAGGCCCGCTCGACCGTTTCCAGGGTCACCGCTTCGTAGCCGTGGTCGGCGAGCCAGTTCATCTGCCGATGGAAGTCGGGCCGGGTTACGTAAAGCCCTGGGTAGGGTGCGTCGGCCGGGGCGGGTCCCAGCACGTGGTACTCGAGGATCGGCACGGGCCCCGCGTAGGCACGCCAGTCGGGCCGGGGCGTCGCGTTGCGGACCTCGCTGGGCGCCTGTGCGGCTCCCCCGTCCTCTTTCCGGCGCGGTACTCGCGCGCGCCTGCGTTGAGATGACTTGCCGGCGTGGGTCGGCGTGCCGAGGAGCGAGGCGCTGAGAACGACAAGCGCAGCGGCGCAGACGACGAGCGCCGTGCCCGCCACGACGCGGCGGCGCTTCAGGCGGCGCCGTTGCGCTTGGCGCCGCGCCAACCGCTCGGCTCGGCCCCGATCTCGCCAGTCGTTGTCGGGCTGCTCGGCCATCCGGAGAGGCGATCATGGTAGGCAACCATCCATGTCCCCCGCCAATGGCCACAACGAGGCGATCGCCGAGGCCCTGGACCGCGTACATCCGGAGCTGGTGCCGCTGCGCCGCGACACGGGCGATCCCGTCTACCTCGTCGGCGGGGCCGTGCGCGATCTCCTGCTCGGACGTGGCCGGGTCGATATCGATGTGGTGGTCGTGGGGGACGCCGCGGAGCTCGCGGCGGAACTGGGCGGGGAGACTCTCTCGCACGAGCGCTTCGGCACCGCCAAGGTGACGCTCGACGGCCACGAGATGGACATCGCCACGGCGCGCTCGGAGAGCTATCCGGACCCCGGCGTCCTGCCGGTGGTCAAGCCCGCCGCCCGAATCGAGGACGACCTGCGGAGGCGCGACTTCACGATCAACGCGATGGCGATTCCGCTGCAGGGAGAGCCTCGCCTGATCGATCCCTTCGGGGGTCAGGACGATCTGGCGGCAGGGCGGCTGCGCATCCTCCACCGAGGCTCCTTCGCCGACGACCCGACCCGGGCGATCCGCGCCGCTCGCTATGCGGCGCGCTTCGGCTTCGAACCCGAGCCCGACACGGCCGAGCTGCTCCGCAAGGCCGACCTGGACACGGTCTCCGAGGACCGCCGCGAGGCCGAGCTGCTGCGGCTCGCGGGAGAGGCCGACGCCGCTCGAGGGTTCGCCCTCCTCCAGGAGTGGAGCCTGCTCGAGCTGCGCCCGAACGCCGCCGAGCTGCTCGCGCGCACGGCGGCCCTGCTCGAGTCGCCACCCTGGCGGGACCTCGTGCCGCGCGAGCGGGCGATCCTGGCTGCCGCGGTGGGAGCCAAGGGCAGGGAGGAGGCGCTTGCTCAGGCCGACCCCGCCAGTCCCTCCGACGGGGTGGAGCTGGCGAGCCGGTACGAGCCGATCGACCTCGTTCTTGCCCGGGCGCTCGGCGCCGATTGGCTCGATCTCTATTTGGAGCAGTGGCGTGACGTCGCTCTGGAGATCGACGGGGAGGATCTGCTCGGGGCGGGGGTGAAGCAGGGGCCGGCGCTCGGCCGCGGTCTGCAGGAGGCATTGCGGCGCAAGCTGGACGGCGAGATCGGCGGCCGCGAAGAGGAGCTGGCGGCGGCGCTCGAGGCGGCGAGGGGCGACGATGGAGTGGCGTGAGGGCGCCGGTACGCGCTGGCTGCAGGCCGAGCTGCCCGGCGCGACGGCGGCTTTCTCGACGCGGATCGGCGGCGTCAGCGAGCCGCCCTTCGATGGGCTCAACCTCGGGGTCTTCACCGAGGACGATCGCGACGCCGTGGTTCGCAACCGCCTCCAGCTTGCCGCGGCGCTCGGCTTCCCGCCCCAGCGGATCGCGATCGGCCGCCAGGTGCACGGCGCCGACCTCCTGCCCCACGACGGGCCGCAGCGGCCCAGCCCGTATGCCGAGCCCGGCAGCCCGATCCCGGAGGTCGACGGCCACGCGACCGCCGAGCCGGCGTTGCCCCTCCTGGTCTTCGTCGCCGACTGCGTCCCCGTTGCCCTTTCCGGCCCTGGCGGGGTCGCGATGCTCCACTGCGGCTGGCGTGGACTCGCCACCAGCGGTCGCACTTTCCGCCGCCATGCGGCGGAAAG
>JASLIG010000093.1 GCA_030152805.1 Solirubrobacterales bacterium | reverse complement strand
CTTTCCGCCGCCATGCGGCGGAAAGTGCGACCGCGAGGACCGCCGAGGGCGCTCTGGCCACTTCCGGTCGTAGTTCCCGCCGCATAGCGGCGGGAACTACGACATCTGGGTTGATCGAGCGCGCGGTTGCCGCAACCGATGCGAGGGCGGCCGCGATCGGTCCCTCGATCGGGCCCTGCTGCTACGAGGTGGGGGAGGAGGTGCTGGAGGCGTTCGCGGGCCTCGGCAAAGGCGTGGCGGCGGGCCGCATGCTCGATCTGCACGAGGTGACCCGCCGTCTGCTGCACGGGGCCGGGGTGGACGAGGTCGAGGTCAGTGGCCTCTGCACCAGCTGCGAGGCCGAGCTGTTCTTCTCGCACCGCCGCGATGCAGGCCGCACCGGGCGGCAAGCCGGCCTAGTCTGGCGGCACGAGGAGACTGGCTGAGGATGCCGGGGCTGATCCACGGACTCGAGCCGGCGAAGATCGCCGCCAACTATGAGGCGGCGCGGGAGCTCGCCGGTCCCGAGGTGGAGATCCTCGCCGCGACCAAGTACGTGCCGCTGGAGGAGATGGCGGCGCTGACCGAGGCCGGCGTCCGCCTCGTCGGTGAGAACCGCCAGCAGGATCTCGCCGCCAAGCGCGAGCGTTGGGGCGACGCCTTCGAGTGGGACTTCATCGGCAACCTGCAGAGCCGCAAGGTCAAGCAGCTGCTGCCGCTCTGTCGCCTGATCCACTCGGTGGCGAGCGATTCGGCGCTTGCGCAGCTCGCCAAGCACGGCGACGAGGAAACCGAGGTCCTGATCGAGGTCAACGTCGCCGGCGAGCAGGGCAAGGGCGGCGTTTCATCAGCGGAGCTGGGAGGCTTCATCGAGCGTTGCCCTGTCCGCGTTACGGGCCTGATGACGATGCCTCCGTTCAGCCATAACCCGGAGGATTCAAGACCTCATTTCGCCAACCTTGCCGAGCTTGCCGCCACGCATGACCTTCCCAAGCTCTCCATGGGCACTTCGCAGGATTGGCAAGTCGCCATCCAGGAGGGAGCAACCATCATCCGCCTGGGCACGGGGCTCTACATCTGACGCATCTCCGGCCGTGACAGGGCCCGCCGGCCGATACCTCAAATTGAGCCATAATCCCTAGAGGAATCGGCCCCTAAGGGCCGAAGCAAGCGAAAACCATGGCCCTACGCGATACATGGCATAGAGCGCTGGTCTACTTCGGCCTCGCCGAGGACCACGACTACGGTCCCGAGTACGAGGAAGATTTCGAACCCGAAACGGGGACCGAAGACGCCCACGAAGGCCGCCGCGAGTCGGCTCAGGTGCGGCGCCTGCCCACCTCCCGCCGCTCCCGCCGCGACGAGATCGACGACATCTTCGCCGACGACGAGCCGATCTCGGCTTCGCGCACGCGCACGCTGCGCCCGGTCGGCAACGGTGACTCTGACGTCCAGGTCCATCTCGTCATCCCCCGCAACTTCAACGACGCCCAGCAGGTCGCCGACCAGTTCAAGCGGCAGGTGCCGGTGATCCTCAACCTGCAGACCACCGACCACGAGCTCTCGAAGCGAATGATCGACTTCTGCTCCGGTCTCACCTACTCGCTCGACGGCGGCATGCAGCGCATCGCCGAGAAGATCTTTCTGCTGACGCCGCGCAACGTCGAGGTCTCCGCCGAGGAGAAGGCGCGGCTGCTCGACAAAGGCTTCTTCAACCAGTCCTAGCCACAAGATCTTCACCGATTGGCCACGGCATGGCCACATCGGCTCGCGGGTCCCTTCCTAGGTTGCGCCCAGTTCCGCAAACGACCTAGGAGGAAAGATGAAGCGCAAGCGTCTCGCCCTAGTGCTTGCCGTATCGCTCACCGTCGCCGCCCTCGGCGCCGGTGCGGCAGTCGCTACCGGGTTCTTCAATCACCGTGACAGCACCGAGCGCGCCGTCGTCGCTGCGCTGGTCGACAAGCACCCCAAGAACGTGATCTTTTTCCTTGGGGACGGCATGGGCACTCAGGAGATCACGGCGGCTCGCTACTACCAGGGCGTCAATAACGAGCTCAACGTCGACCGCCTGCCCTTCACGGGCTTTGACACCACCTGGTCGGTAAAGCCGGGCGCGGGACCGTCCTACCTCCCCGACTACGACCCGGACTCGGCCTCGACCGGGACGATGTGGGCCACGGGGCAGAAGACGCTCGACGAGCGCATTTCGCAGGGGCCCAGCACGGGTGAATCGGTTCCCGGCGCAAACCTGAAAACGGTTCTGGAGCTGGCCCAGAAACGCGGCATGAAGGTCGGCGACGTCTCCACCGCCGAGATCACCGACGCCACCCCGGCCGTCCTCGCCTCGCACATCTCCCTGCGCGGCTGCCAGGGCCCGGCCAACATGGCCGCCTGCCCGACCGAGACCAAGGCGGCCGGTGGCCTCGGCTCGATCGCGGAGCAGGAGGTCGACCACAAGGTGGACGTGCTGCTCGGCGGCGGCCGCGGCCGCTTCGAACAGAAAATCGCCGGCGGCGCCGACACCGGCAAGACCGTGATCGAATCCGCCCAGAGCAAGGGCTACCAGTACGTCACCGACGCAACCGGTCTGAGCGCGGTGCCGAACGCCAAAAAACCGGTTCTGGGCCTCTTCACCTCCGGCAACATGTCGCTCGAGTGGGGCGGTCCCGCGGCTTCGCTCGGCAAGGGCAACGCGCCGGCGCCGTGCAACGAGGGTCAGCGGCCGGCGAACGAGCCGAGCCTATCCGCGATGACGCAGAAGGCGATCAAGCTGCTCGAGAACGGCAAGGGATTCTTCCTCCAGGTAGAGGGAGCGTCGATCGACAAGCAGGACCACGCGACCAACGCCTGCGGCCAGCTGGGTGAGACGGTCGCCTTCGACGACGCGATCGGGGTTGCGCTCGACTACCAGCGGACCCATCCCGACACGCTGATCGTCGTCACGGCCGACCACTCGCACACGAGCCAGATCGTCGCCGAGGACTCCAGCGGCTCCGGCGTGCCGACCGGCTACTCGACCAACCTGACGACCAAGGACGGGCAGACGCTCAGCCTGACCTACGGGACGGCGGGTTACGGCGGTCCGGGCGCGGCGCCAGTGGCGGCGCCGCCGAGCCAGCAGCACACCGGCGCGGTCGTGCCGGTCTGGGCGGGCGGCCCCGGTGGGCTCGCGGTGCTCGGCACCAACGACCACACCGACCTGTTCGACGTGCTGGGCGGCTAGCCGCCAGGCCATGCCATCGCCCGGGGATTAGTCTCCCCGGGCGATGGTCATCGGCTTCTGTGGATCGGGCAGCATGGCGGCGGCCGTGGCACACGGACTCCGCGGCGAGGTCGAGGCGATGCTGTTCACGGACTCGGGGTCCGGCCGGGCGCGCGAGCTCGCTGCGGAGGTCGGGGGAGAGGCGCTAGCCGGCAACGACGAGCTGGCGAGGCGCGCCGACGTCGTCGTGCTGGCGGTGAAGCCGGCGAAGCTCGACGCCGCCGCGGCCGAGCTGGGGGAGGCAAAGGTCGTCGTCTCGCTGCTGGGCGCCACCGCGCTGGAGAAGGTGCGGGCGGCGTTCCCGAGGGCGGAGGTGGTGCGGGTGATGCCGAACGTCGGCGTCGAGGTGCGTAAGGGCGTGCTCTGCCTGGCGGGGACGCCGGACGCCGAGCTGCGCTCGCTGCTCGGCTCGCTCGGCCACCTGGTCGAGCTCGAGGACTCCGAATTCGACGCGGCGACGGCAGTGATGGGCTGCGCGCCGGCCTACCTGGCGCTCGCGGTCGAGGCGATCGCCGACGCCGGCGCCGCCGAGGGCCTCGGCGAGGAGCTCGCGCGCGAGCTGGTCGTGGAGACGACGGCCGGTACTGCGGAGCTGCTGCGTGTCCGCCACCCCGCCGACGTGCGCAAGGCGGTCGCCTCGCCCGGCGGCAGCACCGAGGCCGGCTTGGAGGCGCTCGACCGGGAGGGTGCTCGGCGGGCGTTCGAGGCGGCGGTGCGCGCCTCGCTGGAGAGGATGCGCGGATGAGCTTCCTGCTCGCGATCACGCGCTACGACGTCGCCGACTACGTCGGCGCACTCTTCCTCGTCTACATCATCCTCATCTTCCTCAACATCCTCATCTCCTGGATCCCGCGCATGCCCTACAACCGGGCGCTGCGGGCGGCGCTCGACTTCGTCAAAGAGACCACCGACCCCTACCTCAACTTCTTCCGGCGCTTCCTGCCCCCGATCGGCGGTGGCGGTTTCGCGCTCGACCTCAGCCCGATCCTCGGCGTCTTCCTGCTCTTCATCCTGCGCGCCGTCGTCGTCGGCCTGATCGAAGGGTGAGCGGCGCCCGAGCCCGAGCCTGGCGCCTCGCCGGTGCCCTCTGCGGCCTGGTCGTCGCCCTCGATCAGGCTGCGAAGGCGCTGATCGAGGCGAACCTGCTCCCCGGCGAGGACATCGACGTCCTCGGTCCGATCGGCCTGACGCTCTCGCACAACAGCGGCGTCGCATTCGGACTGGCCAGCGGTGGTGGCACTCGCCTCGTGCTGCTGACCGCGGTCGCGCTCGCCGTGGTCGGCTATCTCTTCTTCCGCAACCCGACCCGCTGGGGTATGTGGGCGGCCGCCGGCCTGCTGGCGGGGGGCGCGCTGGGCAACCTCGCCGATCGGGTGCGCGCCGACGCGGTCACCGACTACATCGCGATCGGCAACTGGCCCGCCTTCAACCTCGCCGACGTCGCGGTGACCGCCGGGGTGCTGCTGCTGGCCTTCTCCTACGTGCGCGAGCCAGCTGGATGAACGACGAGCTGCACGTCGTCCACGTCGACGATTCCCTCGCGGTGGTCGACAAGCCGGCGGGCCTGGTCGTGCACCCGGCCCCCTCGCACCGAGGCCCGACCCTGGTCAGCGAGCTGGGCGACCTGCTCGGCGGCGGCAGCGAGGCGGAGCGGCCCGGCATCGTCCACCGCCTCGACAAGGGAACCAGCGGGCTGCTTGTCGTCGCCCGTACCGACGAGGCCCACGCCGCCCTGCAGGCCCAGGTGCAGCGCCGTGAGGTCGAGCGGATCTACCTCGCCCTTGCCAGGGGGCGGCTCGTCTCGCGGACCGGCACGATCGACGCTCCGGTCGGCCGCGCTGCGCGCCAGCGCCACCGCATGGCGGTGGCCGGCGCCGCCTCGCGCCAGGCGCGCACCCACTTCGAGGTGCTCGAGCTGCTCGCCGGCGCGACCTACCTCGAGGTGCGCCTGGAGACCGGCCGCACGCACCAGATCCGTGCCCACTTCGCCGCCATCGGCCACCCCCTTCTCGGCGACGCCACCTACGGCGGCGAGCTCAAGTATGGGCTGGAGCGCCAGTTCCTCCACGCCCACCGCCTCGCCTTCACCCATCCGCAGAGTGGCGAGCGGCTCAGCTTCACGTCTGACCTGCCACTCGATCTCGTCGCCGCGCTCGACGCGGCCCGCAGCGCTTAGTCGCTGCAACCGCTCTACAATCCTTCGGCTCGGAAACCGACCCCCGCGCGTACCGACCCGGATCCTGACCGGCCTCCCGCCGGATCCCGGCCAAGGGCGACGGGGAAGCGTCACCAACACACATAAGGAGCTTCACCATGCCCGAGGCAGGTCTCAAAGAGCTGCTGGAGGCCGGAGTCCACTTCGGCCACCAGACCCGTCGCTGGAACCCGAACATGCGCCGTTACATCTTCGGCGAGCTGGACGGGATCCACATCATCGACCTCGTCCAGACCGAGGCGCTGCTGGAGAACGCGCGCCGCTTCGCCGGCGAGCTCGCCAACGGCGGCGGCACCGTGCTTTTCGTCGGCACCAAGAAGCAGGCGCGCGGCCCGGTCGAAGAATGGGCCGACCGCTGCAAGATGCCTTACGTCAACCAGCGCTGGCTCGGCGGCCTGCTGACCAACTTCAACACGATGTCGGCGCGGATCGCGCGCCTGCACGAGCTCACCAACTGGCAGGAGGAGGGCAAGCTCGACCTGCTGCCGACCAAGGAGCGGATGGGCATGCAGGCCGAACTCGCGAAGCTCGAGTTCAACCTCGGCGGTGTCCGCGACATGGATCGCCTGCCCGACGCCGTCTTCGTCACCGACCTCAAAACGGAG
>JASLIG010000091.1 GCA_030152805.1 Solirubrobacterales bacterium | reverse complement strand
ATCCGGGATCGGTAAGGTAGTTGATGCGCCACCAGGTCGGCGCGCTCGCAGGCTCGCTGGTCGATCCGAACGAAGCGATGAACGATTTCCAGTAGATTCTCTCGCGGCCATTGCCGGCGAATCAAACCTCTCGAGCCCAATCCTGAAATTGTTCTGGACGGAGCCAGACAAACGACCTCCCATTCCTCGAGTGACGCGGTTGCTTCATGACCTTGGGCGGCGCGGTGATTGCGATCGGCCGGTCAGCAACCCGATATGAACATCCTCCATCTGAACCAGGCTTTCATTCCGCCGGCCATTCCCGCCCGGCGCTCGTCGCACCAGGCTGCCGCTGCGCGCCCCGCCCGCCATCTGGCGATTGCCGCCAGGGCAGACCTCGGGCTCAATGGGCTGTCGCTGAGTCTTGCCGCGCTGCAACTGGCGACGGTGGCTCTGCTTGCGGCACTGTACGGCCGCTCAGGCCTCACCATTGCGTGGTCTACGGCATTCTCAAACCTGATCTGTCTCGGCGGTCTCGGCGCGATCTGGTTATATCTCTTCGTCACCCCTGGGCGGGCTCGCCGGACATGGGCGCTGGCCGAGACAATCGCCGTCCTGCTGCTGACAATGTCGTTCGGCATGATCGCTGTGGCCGGGCAATACCTGGTGGCCACTCTTCAGCGACCGCTGGTCGACGGGTATCTTGCATCCGCAGACCGGCTGCTCGGTGTCTCAGTACCCAGCCTGGTCGCCTGGACCCGCCACCACGAGTGGGTCGCCGACGCCTTGCGCTTCGCATATTTCACACTGGCGCCGCAGATCATTCTGGCCATCATCGTCGTCGGCGTCGTGCTGCGTGACCGCGGCTGTTTATGGGAGCTCGCGTTCCACTATCATTTCTGTCTGCTTGTCACGCTCGCAGCCTCGGGACTGTTTCCAGCGGAATGCGCGTTCACCTTCTACGGCTTCGAGTCGCTGATCGATCAGGGACGGTTCATCCATCATTTCGAGAGCCTGCGCGCAGGCACCTTCCAGGCGATTCGCTTCAACGACATCGAAGGGCTGATCTCCACTCCAGCTCGTTGGAGACCTCACTCGCCTCGTTGATCATCTGCTTTTCGGTGAAGGGGTTGGTGAGGCCGTCGTGGACCATCGCGTCGATCGTCTCGACGTGGCCCATCCGGTAGCCGAAGCGGGCGCCGGGGAGCAGGTGGGGAGCCTGACTCATCGACTCCATGCCGCCGGTCACGGCGACCTCGGTGTCGCCGGCACGGATCGCCATATCGGCGATGCCGAGCGAGCGCATGCCCGAGGCGCAGACCTTGTTGATCGTCTCCGAGGGAACCTCCTTGGGGACGCCGCCCTTGATCTGGGCCTGGCGCGAGGGGATCTGTCCCTGGCCGGCCTGCAGAACCTGGCCGAAGACAACCTGCTCGACCTGTTCGGGCTCGACGCCGGAGCGCTCCAGCGCGGCGGAGATCGCGTGGCCGCCGAGGTCGGTGGCATCGAGGGAGGAAAGGGTGCCGCCCATCTTGCCGAAGGGCGTGCGAGCGGTACCGAGGATGACTGTGCTGGGCATGGGGCTGCCTTTCTCTGAGTGTTTGTGCCGGGTCTCGGCTCGATCAGGGCCGCCTGGCCCACACCTGGGACGATAGCGGGAGGCTGGGTCCAGCCGCCGTGCGCAACGTCATAGACTCGCTAGCTCGATGAAGGTCTCTGTCAGCCAAAGCGAGGTCTCGGCGGTCGACGCCGATCTCGTTGCGATCGACCTCTGCGAGGGTGAGGAGCTGCCCGCCGAGCTTGCTTCCGCGCGAGGCGCCGCCGACGCCAAGGGCGGCTTCAAGAAGCTGACGATGGTGCACCCTGAGCAGCCCGCGCGCGTACTGGTGGCGGGACTCGGCAAGCGCGGGGACCTGGATGCGGAGCGGCTGCGGGTAGCGGCGGCCCTCGTCGCCAAGGAAGCCGCCAAGCTGGACGCGACCTCACTCGCCTGGGCGCTTCCCGACGGCGGCGAGGCCGATGCCCTCGCCGAGGGCATCGTCACCGGCATGATCCTCGGCGCCTACCGCTTCGACCGCTTCAAGAGCGCGGACCCGGCCGACCCCGAGCCCGCGTCGCTCGAATCGCTGACCCTGCTTGGACCGGAGAGCGTCGCCGAGGCAGCCGAGGCGGCGCGCATCTGCGCCGAGGCTCAGAACCGCGCCCGCGACCTGCAGAGCCTTCCCTCCAACGTCGCCACCCCTTCCTTCCTCTCCCGGCGCGCGCGCGAGGTCGCCTCCTTTCACCCCGCGGTCAGCACCGAGGTGCTCGGGCGCAAGGAAATCGCCGCCAAGAAGATGGGTGGCCTGGTGGCCGTCAGCCAGGGGACCGAGGAGGAGCCGAAGCTGATCGTGCTGCGCTACGAGGGCGGCGGCTCAGGCCCCACGCTGGGCCTGGTCGGCAAGGGGGTCACCTTCGATACCGGTGGCATCTCGCTGAAGACGCCGGGGGGGATGCATGAGATGAAGATGGACATGTCCGGCGCGGCCGCGGTCCTGGAGACAGTCACGGCAGTTGCCGAGCTGGGCCTGAAGCTCGACCTGATCGCCGTCATTCCATCCACCGAGAACATGCCCTCCGGAACGGCGGTCAAGCCAGGCGACATCATCACCCAGTACAACGGCAAGACAGTCGAGGTAAACAACACCGACGCCGAGGGCCGCCTGATCCTCGCCGACGCACTCGCCTACGCGGCCGAGCAGGGGGCCGACCGCATCGTCGACATCGCCACCCTGACCGGAGCTGTGATGATCGCCCTGGGATCAACCTACGCCGCCGTGATCAGCAACGACGACGACCTGGCCGGTCAGGTCGAGGAGGCCGGCCGCGAGACCGGCGAGCTCGTCTGGCGCCTTCCCCTCCACCCCGAGTACAAGGCGCTGACCAAAGGCACGGTCGCCGACCTGACCAACGCCTCGGCCAAGCGCAAGGCGGGCACGATCTACGCCGGCTCCTTCCTCGAGGAGTTCGTCGGCGAGGTCCCGTGGGCCCACCTCGACATCGCCGGCACCGCCTGGGACGTCGGCCGCCCCTACACGGGCAACGACGCCAGTGGCTTCGGCGTCCGCCTCCTCACCGCTCTAGCGCGCTCGCTCTCCAAATAGCCGACCGCGAGCGGATCAGCCACTGAGGATCATGCAGGTGGCGATCCCGTGGGCGAGCAGCTTGCCGCTGTCCGCAGCGGTGAGGTTGGCCTCGGCGGTGGCCTGGCGGCGGCCGGCGTAGAGAACGTTGGCCTCGCAGAGGACGCGGCCGGTGTCGCGAGTGATCGGGCGCACGTACTTCGCCTCGAGGCCGAGCGAGGTGTAGCCGACGCCGGCCGGCAGCGTGGTGTGGACGGCGCAACCGAGGGCGGAGTCGAGCAGGGTCGCGGCGTAGCCGCCGTGGACGACGCCGATCGGGTTGTAGTGCTCCTCGCCCGGTTCGCCCTCGAAGATGACCCGGCCTTCCTCCAGCTCGACGGGCCGCAGGCGCATCGTCACGGCAATCGGCGGCGGTGGCATCGCACCGGTGACCACCGCGGTCATGTACTCCATCCCGGTCATGGTCGCCCCGGCGGCCGCCGTTGGAACCGGGTCCTGCCAGACGAGCGCGCGGCTGCGCGCGTTCTCCGGATTGGCCTTGGCAAAGGCTTCTGCCACGTCCTGCGCGGTGCCCTCCGGCGCCGTGACAATCCCCCCCTCGGCGCTCAACGGCCCGCCCTGCGTCCGCCCGCGGCCAGCCACTGGCGCGCCGCCTGCGGGCTGGCGGGATAGAGCAGGTCGGCGGTGATCTCGGCCTGGCTTATCGAGATCCGCGGCGTCTTAGAGCGGTGGTGGTGCCTGTGTCTCGGGATCAGCCTCATGACGCGCCTCCGTTCGGGCCGGTTGTGAGTTGCTTCAAGCAACCCTTATGGTCGAGACCCTAGACCAGTTAGTTGCTTGATGCAACCCAGTGTGCCAAGATCACTTTCGTGCTGCGCAACGACTATCCGGATCAGATCTGCTCGATCGCCCGTTCGCTGGAGGTCGTCGGCGAGCGCTGGTCGCTGCTAATCGTGCGCGACGTGATGAACGGCCATCGCCGCTTCGACCAGCTGCAGAAGGCCCTCGGAGTGGCACGCAACGTCCTCTCGGCCCGGCTCCAGCGCCTGGTCGAAGAGGACATCCTCGAGAGACGCCCCTACCAACGCAATCCCGAGCGCTACGAGTACTTCCTCACCGAGAAGGGGCTCGACCTCTGGCCGGCCCTGATCGCCCTGCTCAAGTGGGGCGACCGCTACTCCCCCAGCCCCGACGGCCCGCCGATGCTGATCGTCCACAAGGAGTGCGGTGGCGCCGTCAGCGACCGCGGCGTCTGCGAAGCCTGCGGCAAGGTCCTCTATGCCCGCGACGCCCGCGCCCTGCCCGGCCCTGGCCTTCCCGCCGCACTTGAGCCCGCGCTCTCCATCGCGCCCGACTGACAACTGTCCACTTGGGCACCCTATGGTGTGCTCAAACGGACAGTCGGCGAATGGGTAGGAGGGCATGATGGCTACAGCGGCGGAGCTTCAGGTAAAGGACAAGATCTTCATCGGAGGCGCGTGGGTGGAACCGGAGGCTTCCGGCACGCTCGAGGTCGTCAACTCGACCAGCGAGGAATCGATGGGAACGATCCCGGACTGCACGGCCGCCGACGCGGACCGAGCCGTCGCCGTCGCCCGCGACGCCTTCGAGTCGTGGTCGCAGACCTCCCGCGAGGAGCGTGCCGGGTACCTCGCGGCGATCTCCGCTGGCCTCGGCGAGCGAGCGGATGAGATCGCAGCGACGATCGCCCAGGAGCTCGGCATGCCGTTGACGCTGAGCAAGATCATCCAGGCGGGCCTGCCGATCGCCCAGTTCGGGGCGATGCCGAACCTGATGGAGGAAGTCCGCTGGGAGGAGGAGATCGGCAACTCGCGGGTGCTGCGCGAGCCGGTCGGCGTGCTCGGCGCGATCACGCCCTGGAACTACCCGCTCAACCAGATCGCCGCCAAGGTCGCACCCGCGCTCGCCGCCGGCTGCACGGTAGTGCTGAAGCCGAGCGAGGTCGTGCCGCTCAACGCCTTCATCCTCGCCGAGGTGATCGAGGCGGCCGGGCTCCCCGCCGGCGTCTTCAACCTCATCACCGGCACCGGGCCCGTCGTCGGCGAGGCGATCGCCGGCCATCCAGGCGTCGACATGGTCTCCTTCACCGGCTCGACCCGCGCCGGGCGACGGGTCTCCGAGCTTGCCTCGGCGACGGTGAAGCCGGTCGCGATGGAGCTGGGCGGTAAGTCACCGAACGTGATCCTCGACGACGCCGACCTGAGCAGGGCCATCCCCGACGGGGTCGGCAAGTGCTATCTCAACTCGGGTCAAACCTGCAGCGCCCTGACCCGGATGCTGGTGCCGCGCGAGAAGCTCGGCGAAGCCGAGGAGATCGCGGCGCAGGCCGCGGAGAGCTTTACTCCCGGCGATCCCTTCGAGGAGTCGACCCGTCTCGGCCCGCTGGTCTCCGACACGCAGCGCGAGCGGGTGCGCGGCTTCATCGAGAAGGGCGAGTCCGAAGGAGCCAAGCTGATCACTGGCGGCGCGGCGCCCCCGGAGGGACTGGATCGCGGCTACTTCGTCCGCCCCACCGTCTTCTCCGAGGTGACGCCCGAGATGACGATCGCCCAGGAGGAGATCTTCGGGCCGGTGCTTGCGATCCAGCCGTACGAGGGCGAGGACGACGCCGTGCGGATCGCCAACGACACCGCCTACGGGCTGGCCGGCGGGGTCTGGTCCGCCGACCAGGATCGGGCGATCTCGGTGGCAAAGCGGATCCGCACCGGGCAGATCGAGATCAACGGCGGGGCGTTCAACCCGCTGGCGCCGTTTGGGGGGTACAAGCAGTCGGGGCACGGGCGGGAGAACGGTAGGTATGCGATCGAGGAGTTGCTGCAGGTGAAGAGCCTGCAGCTATAGGGGTCGGCGCGCGGGTCCTGTCACGGGGGAGGGGGGGGCCTGCGGGCAGTCCACGGGCTGTCCTCGACCCCCCTCCCCCGCGCCACCCGCGCGACAAGCGCAATAGGCTGCCGCCCGTGAACTTCGACCTCGCTGACGAGCAGAAGCTTCTGCGGGACACGGTGCGGGAGTTTGCGCTGGCCGAGGTCAAGCCCGTGGCGGAGGAGTTGGATCGGACGAAGGCCTTTCCCTACGAGATCGTCGGGAAGCTTGGGGGCCTTGGGCTGATGGGGATTCCGTTTCCGCCGGAGTACGGGGGCGGCGGGGCGGACACACTTTCGTACGTGCTGGCGGTCGAAGAGCTGGCGCGGATCGATTCTTCGGTCTGCATCACGATGGCGGCGCACACTTCGTTGGGGACCATGCCGATTTACCTGTGGGGTAGCGACGGGCAGAAGGACGAATGGCTGCCGCAGCTCTGCAGCGGGGAACGGCTCGCGTCCTTCGGGTTGACGGAGCCGGAGGCTGGGTCGGATGCGGGGAACGTCCGGACGACCGCCAAGCTCGACGGCGGGGAATGGGTGGTCAACGGGGCGAAGCAGTTCATCACCAACTCGGGGACGGATATTTCGGGCTGCGTCTCGATCACCGCCGTGACCGGCGAGGCGAACGGGCGCAAGGAGATCTCGAACTTGATCGTGCCCAACGGAACTCCCGGCTACGAGGCGGGTGAGCCCTACCGGAAGATGGGATGGAACGCGTCGGACACGCGGCCGCTCAGCTTCGAGGACTGCCGCGTACCCGAGGCCAACCTGCTCGGCCGCCGTGGCGATGGCTTCAAGAACTTCCTCCACATCCTCGACGGCGGCCGGATCGGCGTCGCGGCGATGGGCGTCGGGCTCGCCCAGGGCGCGCTCGACGAGGCCATCGCCTACGCCAAGGAGCGCCAGGCCTTCGGCCAGGCGATCTCGAAATTCCAGTCGATCCAGGCCAAGATCGCCGACCTCTCGGCGCAGATCGAGGCCGCCCGCCTGCTCACCTGGCGTGCCGCGCTGGAGAAGGACGCCGGCAAGTCGTTCACGCTGACCGCCGCCCAGGCCAAGCTGATCACCGGGCGCCTCGCGGTACGAGCGACCGAGGAGGCGGTGCAGATCCACGGCGGCTACGGCTACATCGAGGAGTACCCGGTCTGTCGCTTTTACCGCGACGCCAAGATCCTCACTATCGGCGAGGGCACAGACGAGGTCCAGCAGATGGTCATAGCCCGCCAGCTCGGCTGCTAGCCACCGCCGCGCTAGCCAAACGTGAAGGCATAGCCCATCACCCCCGGCTCCGGTTCGAGTTCGAGCCTGTGCTCTCCGACCCGGGGCAGGTCGACGAGGCTGTAGAGGCGCTGAGCGGCGACGCGGACCACGCCTCCGTGGACGTCGCTTCCGGCGAGGCTGCCGGGAATCGGCTTGCCGTCGAGCAGCACCCGCACGCGGCGGGCGCGGCCGGGCGATCGGAGCACCAGGTAGACGCGGCGGGCGCCGAAGTTGAGATCGAGCGAGCCGCCCTCGGCCGTGGCCGACTCCAGCGTGATCCGCCAGCGGCCGTCGTAGGCGAATTCGTTAGGCCCGGGCTGAGGTGCGCCGCCGAAGTCGTGTGAACCCGGCGAGAGCATTGGGTTAGTGAAGCGTTCGGCCCGGGCGGCGCCGAGATAGGTCTCGGGAGTCGTGACCCCGGCCGAGGGTTCGATCCCGCGGGCGCCCGCATCGCGCTTGCCAGTCCGATGGCCCGCTTCGGCTAGCAGCTCGCGGATGACCCGCTCCTTCTCCTCGTATTCGCCCTCGCCGAAGTGGGCAAAGCGCACCCGCCCACGCGCGTCGATGAAGTACTCGGCGGGCCAGTACTGGTTGCCGTAGGCGCTCCAGGTGGCCAGGTCGTTGTCTTGCGCGACGGGGTAGTGGATGCCGTTGCGCTCGATCGCGTCTCCGACGTTGGCTGCGTCCTTCTCGAATGGGAACTCGGGCGAGTGGACGCCGACGATGGTCAGGCCGTGCCTGCGGTAGGTCCGGTCCCAGGCGGTCAGGTAGGGCAGCGTGCGCAGGCAGTTGATGCAGGTGTAGGTCCAGAAATCGACGAGGACGACGCGACCGCGCAGCCCGCGCAGCGTCAGCGGCCTGCCCCCCGGCGTGTTGAACCAGCGCTGGTTGCCGACGAACTCGGGCGCCGCGCCCAGCACCGGCAGGCCTCCGGCACGCTCGGCGTCGGCGGCGCTCGAGGCCCTGACGCCGACTCCATGGGGAGATTCGCCGCGGACGTCGCTCAGCGCGCTCTGCGCCGCGGCCGTGTCCTCTATCCCTTCGGTCGGGTTGACCAGGAAGCTCGGCAGCGAGCCGGCGATCTCGTTCTGGAATCTGACGTCGTAGTCGCGGGCCATCGCCAGCGCGACGACCACCATCACGGCGCCCATCGCGATCTGCAGGCTGGCGCCACGGCGCGCCAGGGGCGCCACCAGGCGCCGCCCGCCGAGCATCAGGAGGTAGAGCACGACCGCCGAGCCGATCCCGTAGCTGAGCGCGACCGCGAGGCGGCCGGCGGTAAAAGGCTGCGAGGCGGAGACGGTGATCACGCCGGCGAGGATCGGACCGGCGCAGGGCGCGTAGAGGAGCCCGAGGCTGGCGCCGACGGCCGTGCCCGACCAGAAACCGTCGCCGCCGCCCCCGGCGACCCCGGCGCGACTGGCGAAGCGGCTCATCGTCGCCTCGATCCGGGCCGCCAGCGCCGGGATCATCAGCGAGACGCCGAAGACGAGCAGCACCGCGATCGCCAGGTTGCGCAGCAGGTCGCCGGGCAGGCCCAGGGCCGAGATCACGTAGACGAGGGCGACCGTGGCGAAGGTGAAGGAGAGCGCCAGCCCAACCACGATTCCGAGCGGTCGACGCCCGCCTCCGGTCGCGCCCGCGGAAAGCGCGATCGGCAGCACCGGCAGCACGCACGGCGAGAGCGCGGTGCCGGCGCCGGCGACGAAGCCGAAGATGATCAGCAGGGCCATCGGATCAACCTCCCACCCCCTGCTTACGAGAAGATGACGGCGATCGGTTCAAGCCGGTTGTGACGTGACCGAGCCCTCCACCCTGCCGGCCACCTCGGCCGCGCGCCCGACTCGCTCGCCGATCCCGTAGTGAGCGCAGATCGTCAGCTCGTGCTCGCGCAGCAGCGGGCGGGTGGGATCGACCACCGGCGCGCCCCGGATCGCCTCGGCCCGATGGGCCACCCAGACGCGCCCGCCGCCGCCGGCGCAGTCGCGCAGCGGGATCGCCACCAGCGTGCCACGGCGGCGACGCCCTTGCCTGACGATGAGCCAGGTCGGGTCGCCGCTCTGCTCATCGACGAACAGCCCGTGGACGGGGCCGATCTCGGACCCGTCGATCTCCTCGACCGCGGAGCCGATCCAACCGCTCGCCTCCCCCATGGAGGACGCACTGGCGGCCGGCTCAGTCATCTGCCTGTCTCTCGAGCAGCTCCGAAGCGGCGCTCGCCGGGTCGAGCTCGCGCCGCACCACCCGCTCCAGCAACTCGGCGGTCTGCGGATCGTTGGCGGCCGTCGCCTCCATCCGGCGGCGCATGCGCGAGGTGGCGATGCCGAGTACCTCGTTGCGCAGGTTGCGGGCGCGGCGCTCCCGCAGGGTCCCCGCCTCCTCGATGTGGGCGCGGTGCTCGTCGATCGCCTTCGCCAGCTCCTCCACCCCTTCCCCGCGCGCCGCCTCGGTGCGCAGGATCGGCACCTTCCAGCCCTCGGGATCCTGCGAGAGCGCCAGCACGCCGCGCACCTCGCGCACCATCGTGTCGGTCATCGGGTGATCGGCCTTGTTGACGACGATCACGTCGGGTATCTCCATCACGCCCGCCTTCAGCGCCTGGATCGAGTCGCCCGAGCCCGGCATCAGCGCCAGCACGATCGTGTCGGCGTGGTCAACGATGTCGATCTCGGCCTGACCGACGCCGACCGTCTCGATCAGCACGTCGTCCTTGCCGGCCGCGTCCATCGCCAGCGCCACCTGGAGGGCGGCCTCGGAGAGCCCGCCGAGCGCTCCGCGCGAGGCCATCGAACGGATGAAGACGCCGGGATCGAGGAAGTGGTCGGAGAGGCGGATCCGATCTCCGAGCAGGGCGCCGCGGGTGAAGGGGCTGGAGGGGTCGATCGAGAGGACCGCGACCTGGCGCTCGTCCTTGCGCAGCTCGGCCGTCAGCGCCCCGATCAGGGTGCTCTTGCCGACGCCAGGCGGCCCGGTGAAGCCGAC
>JASLIG010000126.1 GCA_030152805.1 Solirubrobacterales bacterium | reverse complement strand
GGAAGCCGGGCAGGCTGGTCGCGTCCTTGAGACCGCCCGAGTTGACCGCGAGCAGGAAGAGCGGAAAGACCAGCGCCGGCACGATCTGGGCCGGCTGGCGCATCGTGCGCAGCACCGAGCGGCGGGCGAGCTGGCCGACCTGGGTGCGGAGACCGGCCGTGCTCACGCCGGGGTTCCTGCTTCGGCCGCAGCCTCCTGGTCCTCCTCCTCGGCCTCCTCGGCTCCCTCCAGGCTGCGCCCCGTCTTGGCGAGGAAGACGTCGTCGAGCGAGGGGGCGTGCAGCTGCAGGTGCTCGATCGCGATCCCCTCGGCGTCGAGCGCGCGGACGACCTCGGCGAGCTGGGCCTCGCCGCCCTCCAGGCGTGCCGAGGCGCCGCGCGGAGAGGCGCCGGCCCGTGACCCGAAGCGCCCCAGCACGGCGGCGAGCCGCTCCCGTTCGCTCGCCTCGCGTGGCACCGCTTCGACCGTCGGCCGGCCGATCTCCGCCTTCAGCTCGGCCGGCGTGCCCTCGGCGACGATGTGACCGTGGTCGATGATCCCGACCCGGCCGGCCAGGGCGTCGGCCTCCTCCAGGTACTGGGTGGTGAGGAAGACGGTGACCCCGTCCTCGGCCGCCAGCCGCGCCACCTCGTCCCAGAGCGCCGTGCGGCTCTGGATGTCGAGCCCCGTGGTCGGCTCGTCGAGGAAGAGGATGCGCGGCCGGTGGGCCAGCGCCAGGGCGAGGTCGAGCCGCCGTTTCATCCCGCCCGAGTAGCCGCCGACTTTGCGATCGGCCGCCTCGGCCAGCCCGACCCGCTCCAGCAGTTCGTTGCCACGTGCTTCGCGCTCACCCTTGGCGATCCCGTGCAGGGCGGTCTGCAGGCGCATGTGCTCGCTGCCGCTGAGCAGCGGGTCGAGCGCCGCCTCCTGCAGCGCCGCGCCTATCGAGGCGCGCACCCGCGGGCCCTGCTCGACTATGTCGAAGCCGGCGACCCGCGCCGTGCCTTCCGTCGGCGGCAGCAGCGTGGTGAGCATCAGCACCGTGGTCGACTTGCCGGCGCCGTTGGGGCCGAGGAAGCCGTAGATCTCGCCCGGCTCCACCCGCAGGTCGATTCCGTCGACGGCCCGCGGCCCGTTCTTGAACTCCCGCACCAGCGCTTCGACTTCGATCCCGTCCCGTCTCTCAGTCGCCATCGTCTCTCCAGGCTCTCTCGTTATCGGCAATTCTCGATAGTTGACGTTAGCAAATATTGAGATTACAATGCATTCTGGCAATGAGCGCGATCAAGGAGAAGCGAGGCGGGGGTCCGGCGGCGGAGGACTCACCCGCCGGCGAAGCCTGGGACGTCCTCGCCTCCCTGGTATACCCGCCACCCTTCCTGGCTATTGCCCAGGAGTCCGGGCTGCGCCCGGCTACTTTCGGCGCCCTGCGCATCCTCGACGAGCCACGGACGATGAGTGAGATCGCGACCTTCCTGCGTTGCGACAACTCCAACGTGACCGGCATCGTCGACGGCCTCGAAGCGCGCAGCCTCGCCCGACGGACGGCGTCTCCCGGCGATCGCCGCGTCAAGCTGATCGCCCTCACCGCGGCGGGCCGCCGCCTGCGCGCTCGCCTGATGCGCGAGGCGCGCAAGCCGCCGGCCTGGCTCGAGCGGCTCTCGCCCGCGGACCAGCGCACGCTGCGCGACGTGCTCAAACGGGCGACCTCGTAGGATCGCGCCGGTGAAGCCGGTTACCGTCGCCACCACCGTCCCCCAGCCGATCCAGGCCGTCTTCGACCACCTGGTCGTGCTCGCCAACCACGAGGCGTTCCTCGACCACTTCTTGGTCGATTGGAGCTTTTCCGGGCCCGCGTCGGGCGTCGGCGCCAAGGGCCGGGCCCGCGCCAACGCCGCCGGCTCGCAGGACTGGACCGAGTTTGAGATCGTCGCCGCGGAGGAACCGCGGAAGATCGTCGAGGAGGGCGTCGGCGCGGGAGGGAAGCGCCGCACCCGCGGTACCTATTGGCTGGAGGCAGTCGGGGACGCGGAGACCAGCGTCTCCTTCGAGCTCGAGTGGATCGAGGCCTCGCGCGCTGAACGCCTCTGCCCGCCGCTGACGCGCGCCTTCATCCGCCGTCCCAACGGCAAGGCGATGCGCAGGCTCACCGCCCAGCTCACGCCGCACTGAGGACCGCGTGCCCCCTAGATGTTCGATTCCACGATCCCCGGGGAAGGAGACCAGCCGTCCCGCGGTCGAATTTCACCCCAGCGCGCAGCGCTGGGGTGTCGATTCCCGCAGAGGCGCACCCGCCATCCCACCCAATCCCGCCCTGGGTATGGCTCTGGAATCGATCATCTAGGCCGGCGGCTGGTCGAGGACGAAGACCTGCACCGCCATATCGGGATCGACATGGCTGTCGGCCATGTGGGCGATGACCCGGCGCTCGGTCAGCCGTTCGACCGCCACCACCATCTCCTCCGCGATCGTCCGCTGCATGACCCGGCGCGTCGCCAGCACGGTGTCCTGCTCGTTCCTAGCGACGAGGCTCTGCTCGGCGCGGGTCAGCACGTCGAGCAGCACGGTGACGAGCACGTCGCCGCTGTGGAAGGTGTAGGACTTCTTCGGCCCGCGGCCGATCGCGGCGGTGTGGATGCGCACCAGCTCGCGGGTCACGGCCGCATTCAGTTCGCCTCCGCTCAGCGTCATGGTCGCAGCAGGCCGCTTTCCCGCAGGATGTCCGGCTCGGTCACGTAGTGGTAGGCAGCGACGATCTTGTCCCCGGCAAAACGCTCCAGGCCCCAGAAGGAGGAGGGGCCGGCCGGGTCGGCGGCGGAGAGCGTACCGACCGCGATCAGCTGGCCGTCGCTGGAAGCGCGAAACTCGGTGATCTCGACCCGGTGCCGGTGCTCGAGCCGTTCGATGTCGGTGTACCAGGCCCGCACGCCGTCGTGGCCGTGGTAGGAGCTGGCGATCCCGTGCAGGCGCAGCGGCCGGAAATCGACCTGGGTGTGCAGGAAGGCGAGCATCCCTGCCAGGTCACGACCGTTGAAGGCGTTGAACCACTGCAGGACGATCTCTTCAGCGTCAGCGGGTGTCAGCGACATGGTGGGGCTCCACGGGTTATTGCCGACGGGCCAAGTCGCGGCCTCAGCAGCCCCCACCGCACCGGTCGTGCTCATGCCAACACCGACGCGATCCCACCGAGATGCGCCGACGTCCGGCGCGATGGTAGCGCCTGTCAGGCGTGGACCGAGCCGAGCCGCGCGCCCTCGCGACGCGACCGCTCAAAGAGATGCGAGGAAGGGATGCCGATCACCTCGCCTTTGAAGCGCTTTTCGTGCCCGTAGACGACCCAGGTGGTGTCGATTTCACCGATGTCGAGATCGAGCCGAAGTTCATCCGCGTGCTCGGTGACGTGCTCCATGTGGGTGAGGCCCGAGTCGTAGTCACCGCGCAAGAGGCCTTCGCCGACGATCGGCTTGGAGGGGACATCGATGACCTCCTCCCACTGCGAGAGGTCAACGTAGCCCTTGGTCGCCGGCACGATGCCGATCGAGCGCGGTTTCTCCACCTCCCTGCGGCTGAGCAGGACGAGGTGCTTGGTCGGGTAGATGAAGGTATCGACGACGAAAATCTCGGTCCAGTACTTCTCGGTGATCTCGTGCACCTTGGGGTGGGCGCTGCACTGGACGAGGAACCCGCCCGGCGTTTCGCGCAGGATCTCGAGGCCGTCGAAGAAGTCCGTGATCAGCACGATCCGGTAGTCCTCGACGCCCTGGAACTCGAGGTAGCGCTGCACCGCCCGCTCGTGGCACGTTCCCTCCGGCCCGAGTGTGATCACGGTGAGCTTGTCCGCTTCGGTGGCAGTCATCGCAGCCTCAGCGTAGCGAGTGAACAGGAATCCTCAAGCGATGGCGCCCGTTGCTAGGCGGCCGATTCGACCAGCCGCCCCCGGCGTTGCCTGAGCGCGTGGCGCGCGTTGACGGCGACCGCCCGCGGGATCGAGGCGAAGGCGCGACTGGGGCCGATGCAGCGGGTGCCGAAAGCGTCGAAAGTTTCGGCGAGCCGCTCGTCGCGCGCTGCGGCGGAGAAGACCAGCCGCTCGGCGGGCTTCATCCCCCTGCCGCTCGCGTAATCGTTGATCACCGTGGCGTGTCCGCGCAGCCCGCGCCGATGGCGGCGGCGATAGCGCGACAGGCCGGCCTGCAGCGGCTCCTCGCCAGCAAGGGCCGGCGCGACGCTATCGGCGAGCCACTCGGCCGACTGCAGCGCCCAGCCGCAGCCGACGCCGAAGAGCGGATCGACAGCCAGCGCCGCGTCGCCGACCAGAGCGAGGCCCGGCGCCACCGGCATGCGTACTTGGTTGGGCATCTCGATCTTGCCCATGACGGGGCCGGTCAGCCGCGAGACTTGGATCGGCGGCGCCTCGGGCACGGCGCCGACGAAGGAGACCAGGGCCGACGCCGGGTCGCGGCGGAACTCGGGCAGTCTGTCCTTGGTCGGCATCGCGGCGTAGAAGACGAGGCCGTGGTCGGTAGAGAAGGCCGCCACCCAGTTGGGGTCGAGCATCCACATCGTGCTGGCGTCGTTCGCCGCTGCCGGCGGGCCCTCGAAGTAGGCGCCGTAAGCGAAGCGTCCGTGCGGGGAGGTCTTTGTCTTCACGGCGGCCAGCTCGGCGACACGTGAGTCGCGACCGTCGGCGCCGACCACGAGCCGTGCCCTCAGCGTCGTCTCCTCGCCGTCGGGGCCGCTCGCGACGACGCCCCGGATGGCGTTGCCCTCGCGCACGAGTCGGTCGGCCCCGCGGCCAAGCATCAGCTCGACCCCGGGGGTCGTGGCCGCCGTCCCCCGCACCAGCGGATCGAGCAGCTCGCGTCGGAGGTTGACCCCCTCGCGGGCCCTGGCCGGCGGCGCTTCGATCCATCCCCACCGAGTCCAGGCACGTATCTTCGAGCGAACCGCGCCCGCCTCCATGATCGGTCCGAGCAGTTCAAGCCGTTCCAGCGTCGGCACCGCCGAAGCCTGGATGAAGTGGGAGCAGATGCGCTTGTAGGCGGCGGGGTCCGGCCGCTTCTCGATCAGGGCGACGCTGGCGCCGGCGCGACCGAGCGCGATCGCGGTCGCGCAGCCGGCGAGGCTGGCACCGACGATCACCGCGTCGTAGTCAGATCGGTTGGCATCCTGCTTGGGCTCCGTCATTCGGGCCTCCCGTTCGACCGTTCGAGTAGCATCCTTGATACTTTGTCACGGACTATACGCATCGAACTATGAAGCGCAAGTTAACGCGACTGACCTCGACCTCCTACGCCCTGCTCGCCCTGCTCGAACAGATAGGCGAGGCGACGTCGTATGAGATCAAGCAGGCGATGGATCGCTCGATCGAGAACTTCTGGCCGGTGCCGCACACGACCGCCTACGAGGAGCCCGCCCGCCTCGCCAGCGGCGGCTACCTCTCGCTGTATCAGGAGGAGGGAGGCAGGCGGCGCAAAACGTATTCGCTCACCGAGGAGGGAAAGGTGGCGCTCGCCGAGTGGGCGCGGGATCCGCTCGCCGGGCCGCCGCAGATTCGCGACGAGGCGATGCTCAAGGTCTTCGCCGGCGCCGATCCGCAGGCCTTCCTCGAGCCGCGGCGGTCGTGGCACCGCGAGAAGCTGGCGGAGCTGGAGGGCTACCTGGAGGAGGTTCGCGGCGAGCCGGCCTGGCGGCGCTCCGAGCTCACCCTGACCGCGGGCATCGTCTATCACCGCAAGATGCTCGAGATGCTCGCCGAGCTCGGCGGCGAGGGCTGACCGCGGGGCCCCACTCAGAGCGCGGCTGAGCGCACCGCGAGCAGGACCAGGTCGTCGCGCAGCGGTCCGCGGCTGCGCGCGAGCGCATCCTGGCGCAGGCACGCGGTCATCTCGGCGAGCTCGAGGTCGGCGAAGGAGTGGGCCAGGTCGCCGAGGGCGTCGGTCGGAACGTGAGTCTCCGGCGGTCCCGCCTCGAACCAACCGTCGGTGGCGAGCACGAGGGTCTCGCCGGGCAGCAGCTCGCGCTCGTGGCTCGGCAGGGGCGAGTCCGCCCAGGCGCCGAGGACGGCGCCACCGCCGAGCTGCACCGGACCCTCGGCGGTGACGTGGATCGCCGGCGGGTGGCCGGCGGCTGCGAGCTCGAACCGCCAGCGCTCGCCCTCGCGATGGAGGCGCAGCAGCAGGGCGGTGGCGAAGTCGTTGAGGCTGCGACCCTCGAGCAGCATCTCGTTGAGCTGGGACAGCAGCTCGGCCGGCTTCTCGATCTGGCGCGCCAGGCCGCGCATCGAGTGGCGCAGCGCCACGGAGACGCCGGCGGCGACGGCGCCCTTGCCGGTGACGTCGCCGACCATGATCCAGCAGCCGTCGTCCGTGGGCAGGATGTCGTAGAGGTCGCCGCCGATCTCCATACCCTCGCCGAACGGGTCGAAGACGACGGCGATGTCGAGGCCCATCACGTAGGGCGGCTCGGGCGGGCGCAGGCCGCGCTGCAGGTTCTGCACGATCCGGTCGCGCTCTTCGTAGAGGCGGGCGTTGTCGAGCGCCATCGCCGCCCGCTCGGCGAGCTCGGCGAGCAGCTGCAGGTCGCCGCTGTCGTAACGCAGGTCGGTGCTGGCGTGGAGGAAGGAGATCGTGCCGAGGGTCGAACCGCGCGCGACCAGCGGCGCAACCGCCGCGGACTGGTAACGGGTGTCTTCGATCAGCTGACGGTGCTCCTCGCTCTGCACGACTTCCGCCATCACCCTCGGCGCGGTGAGGTCGCGCCAGACCATCGGCCGGCCTGCCCGCAGCACCTTGGCGACCGGGTGCTCGCCGCGCGGATCGAGCGGCGTGCGGCGGCGGATCTCCTCCAGCCGCGAGCCGGCCGCCGGGTTCGCGGCGCCGACGACGCTGTCGCCGATCCAGCCGTCGCGGCGGATGAAGTCGAGCACGCAGACCTCGGCCAGCCCCGGCACGGCGGTATCGACGATCGTGCGCGCGGTGCGGTTGAAATCGAGCGAGGCGTCGAGCCCCCGCGTCGCGGCGATGAGGGACTCCTGGGCACGCTGGCTGCGCTTCTCGGCGGTGACGTCGCGGGCGATCACCGAGGCGCCGACGATCCCGCGCCGGGGATGCTCGATCGGTGAGACCGTCAGTGAGATGTCGAGGCGGACGCCGTCCTTGCGAATCCGCTCCGTCTCATACGTTTCCACCCGTTCGCCACGGCGCACGCGGGCGAGGATCTCCCTCTCCTCGTTTTTGCGATCGGCGGGAATGAGGAAGGAGATGTGCTGGCCGATCGCCTCCTCCTCGCTGTAGCCGTAGAGGCGGGCCGCGGCGGGATTCCAGGAGGTGACGATCCCGGCGAGGTCCTTGCTGAGCACCGCGTCCTGTGTGCTCTGGACCACCTGAGCGAGGCGGTAGAGCTCCTCCTCGGCCGCCGCCTGGGCTCGCTCTGTCGGGATTGAGCTCACCGTCCAAAACTACCCCAGTGTCGCCCCGGTCCAGGCAGCTACCGTGCTTGCGGCTCGAGCATGAACACCTCCACCGCGACGTCGGGATCGACGTGGACCTGGCTCATATAGGCGCGCACCCGACGGCCCGTCGCCTCCTCCACCACCTCGCAGAACTGTTCCTCCATCGTCTCTTGGAAGGTGCGCCGAAAGGCTTCGACGGCGGCCCCCTCACCCCGCGCGAGCAGGGTCCGCTCGACCGTGGTGAAGCCGTCGGAGAGCACGCAGACGACGATGTCCTCGACTAAGTGCGTTTTCACCTGCGCCGGTCCACGTCCGTAAAAGCGCATGTGAAGGTGTGCGAGGCCGTTCGATATCGCTGCCAGAGACTCCCCGTCGGGGTGCCCGGTTTCCAAGCCCCACTCCTTCCCGCCCCTCTTGGCCAAATTCGCCGAAGGGGAGGAGTTGCGGCGAGCCCCTCCGACGTTCCCAGACGGTACCACTGATGACTCTATTACCGTTCAACTTAGTAGGCTGACACTCCGACCGATCACGCGGGCCAGCGCGCACGACTTGCAAGAGCTGACCGGGCGGCGAGGGACCCCGTCCAACGCCATCCGTGCAGAAGTCGCGTGAGGAGCGATTGAGGTTGGCAACTCTGTCGAACCGAGCCCGGCGCCGTGGACGCTGTCCCCGGCACTCGGCACTGGCGCGGAACTGGAGCACCCGATGGTCGGAAAAGAGACACCGAGAGGAGGCCAGCCACTGGTCGAACTGTCCAACGCGATGGTCGCCCTGCACCGCGAGTACTTCGGCCGCGGCCCCGGCGCGGCCAAGAGCTTCGTCAGCGACGAGATGGTCGTCTGCATCCTCAGCGACATCTACACACCGGTCGAGCGCACGCTGATCCGCGCCGGCCAGGCCGAGCACGTGCGGCGCACTCGCGGGCTGCATCAGGAAGCGCTGGAGGGCGAGTACAAGTCGAGCGTCGAAAAGATCATGGGGCGTCCGGTGGAAGCCTTCCTCAGCGTCGTCCACGTCGACCCGGACGTGGCGATTGAGGTGTTCCTGCTCGGCGAGCGATCCGCCGACTAGGACTCGGACGCTGCGGGCCCCGCCCCCGCTCGCGACCTGCTGCCGCTGTCGGCCTCGTTGAAGATGAAGAACTCCAGCGCCAGGTTGGCGTCGACGTCGACCTGACTTAGGAAGACCTTCACCGTGCGACCGGTGATCCGCTCGACCACGGTGATGAACTCGTCCTTGACCGCCTCCTGGAACTTCTTGCGGGTGTCACTGACGTGGTCGGCGGAGCCTGCATCGATCAGGGTCCGCTCCGCCGTGGTGAAGATCTCTTCGAGGACGCAGACCGCGTAATCGCTTTGCAGGTAGCTGCGCGCCTTCGTCGGGCCGCGGCCGTAGAGGCGCGCGTGCAGCTGAACGATCTCGCGTGAAAGCTGCGAGACGAGTGCCCCGCGCGCAGGGCTATCTTGAGGGTCTGGGCGATCCAAGCGACGGCTCCTGTGGAGGTGTCTCGGTGCGAGTGGTACGCAAAGCTCTTGCGCCCGCTTTCCGCTGCGGAGCCGTTTGCCCTGGCTTCGTATAGGTCGCGCCCTGCGCGATAGCCCCCTGGACTCGCGCGCCTGGCTGATGCTCGGCGCCGCCAGGGCACTCGAGCAGGAAAGAGCATACCTTGGAATCATGGTTCGAATTTCTTGGCCGGTCGGGTTTTCGGCCCAGGAACGCGGGTATCGGCTCGCCACCATGATCGACACCCACTCGATGCCCAGGCCCGGTGAGCGCTGGCTCAGCTGCCCGCCCTACACGCTGATCGCGCACATCTTGCACGTCGACGATCGCGCCGAGCCGCCGCTGGTCACCTACGGGCTGCAGGACGACGACGGTTGCCTGCTCGAGAGCGTCGAGCACGCGGTGCTCGACGAGGCCTGGTGGCGGGCCTTCCAGCCGATGCGGCGGCGCTTCGGCTAGATGATCGATTCCAGAGCCGATCTGCCCCATATTCAGGCGGGATTGGGTGTGATGGCGGGTGCACACCCGCCATCCCCTCAAAGCCACCCGAGCTTCGAGCTCACCTCGAAGCGCCTTGCTCGGCCTTGTGTCCCTCACAAGCTCAAGAATCCTGAGATCGCTGCCCAGCCTGAGCCGTGCTGGCGACCGCCTATGCGCTCCTAGACAATGACGTTTATCATTGTCGATCCCGAGTCAGCTCCAGTGCGACTCGGGCGATCCTTTGGGGGGGCGAGAGGATGGGCGAAGGAGCCCGGCAAGCAGACGAGTTCGCGAGCGCCTTCGACGCGGCCTTCGCGGAATTGCAGGTGCGGCTCGAGTCGGCGTGTGCCGGCGAGGCGGACTGGGCCGCCGGGGTCTCGGCCGGGATGCGCGCCGCCTTTGCGTGGGTGGCCGCAGAGCCCCGCGCCGCGCAGCTGCTCACCAACGACGCGCTCGCCGGCGGCAGCCCCGGCCTCGAGCGTTACGAGCGCATGGTCGGTTACCTCGCCGGCCTGCTCGCACCAGGCCGCGCGCTGGCCTCGCATGGCGAGAACCTGCCCGAGGTGACCGAGCGGGCGATGGCCAGCGGCGTGGCGATGCTGGTCGCGCAGCGGCTCTCGTTCGGGCGCGAGTCCGAGCTGCCGGGCATCGCCGGCGAGGCGATCCAGTTCGTCCTCACGCCCTATCTGGGGACGGAGGAGGCGCGCCGGCTCGCCGCCGACTGAGCCGCTCGCGGATCAGATCAGGCCCAGCTCCAGCGTCCGCCGCGCGGTCTCGACGATCGTCTGCTCGACCGGACGCGGCGAGAAGCCGAGCTTCTCCTTCGCCTTCTCGCTGGAGTAGGAGAGCTGCTTGCCGAGTTGGTTGACGACCGAGCGCACGGCGGGATCGAAGAGCGCCATCGCGCGAACCAGCAGGTCGGGGACTTTGCGCGAGGGCACCTTTGAGGCTTCCTCGCCGAGCTCGCGGCGGAGCACCGCCGCGACTTCCGCCAGCCAGAGGAACTCGGCGACGGCGATGAAGCGCTCGCCGCCCGCCTCGGGCGCCAGCATCGCCTTGATCTGCAGGTCGGCGACGTCGCGCACGTCGACGAAGCTGAAGCCGATCCGCGGCACCCCCGGCGTCCCCTTCAGCAGCCGCTCGACCGCCTCCAGCGAGTATGAGCCGTCGCGGCTGAGCAGCGGTCCGAGGATCGCGCCGGGGTTGACGGTGGCGAGCCGCTCACTTGCGCCGCGTTCCCGCATCAGCTCCCAGGCGGCTTTCTCGGCGACCGTCTTCGAGCGCACGTAGGGGGAGAGATCGGGGTTGTCGAGGTCGGTCCAGTTCTCCTCCGTCAGGGCCGCTCCATCGGCTTTCGCGCCGCCGCCGACAGCGGCGACCGAGGAGGTGACGACGATCCGCTTGACCTCCGCGTCGAGCGCCGCGCGCAGCACTCGCAACGTCCCCTCCCGCGCCGGCACGATCAGCTCGTCCGGGTCCTTCGGCTGCGCCGACGGAAAAGGGGAGGCGACGTGCAGCACGTAGTCGCACCCCTCGACCGCCTGCGCCCACCCCCGATCGTTGTTCAGGTCGGCCGCGTAGAAGGAGAGCCGCTCCCCGGCCTGCACCTGCGAGCCGACCGCCTCCCGTACCTCCTGCTCGCGCGCGAGGTCGCGCAGGGTGGTGCGCACCGCGTAGCCGCGCTGGAGCAGCTCGACCAGGCACCAGCTGCCGAGAAAGCCGGAGCCGCCGGTTACGAGGACGGATTGCTCGCTCGCGCTCACGGTGGGGAGAGTAACCGCCCGGCGTCAGCCGGCGAAGCCCTGCGCCTGCTGCTGGCGGCGCTCGGCGAGCCAGCGGTCCCAGCGCTGGCGGCCCTGCTGCCACCAGGTGTCCTCGAAGGAGGGTCGTAGGCGTGCCTGCAGGACGGCGGCGCAGGCGATGATCATCAGGGTCAGAGCGATCGCCACCTGGGCCTCGCCGTGGGTGAAGAAGGCGGAGCTGTAGTGGTTGGCGTGGGCGAAGCCCGGATCGGCTTCGATCCGCCCGTTCATGTCGATCGCGTTGCCGACCCCGGCGAAGCCCCACTGGGCCGCGACCAGGTGCGAGAGCATCTGGATCGGCCCGCCCATGTCCTTGGTCGTGACCACCGCCCCGGCGAAGAGCAGCTGGGGCAGCAGGATCAGCGGCAGGAAGCTCGCCGCCTGGTCCTCGCTGCGGGCAAAGGCGGAGAGGGTGAGGCCAAAGCCGACTCCGACCCAGGCGGTCAGGATGCAGATCGTCAGCACCTGCACCTCGGCGTTGCTCGGCGCCTGCTCGAGCGGGCGCAGGCCGAACACGATCCAGACGAAGAGGGCGGTCTGGACGGCGGCGACGGCGCCGATCACCACGCCCTTCGAGAGTAGATACGCCTCCGTCCTCACACCAGCCGCCAGCTCGCGAGCCAGGACACCGCGCTCGGCGACGATCTGCCGTACCGATGAGATCGCCCCAAACCACATCGACACCGTGACCATCAGGAAGAGCAGCTGCGCGCTCTGCGCGGCGTGCATGGCGTTGCCCGATTCGTCGTAGCCGAAGACGTCGGATTGAAAGAGGAAGGCGGCGCCCAGCGCCAGCACCACGACCTGGGCGGCGAGGATTTTCGCGTTGCGACGGTCGCGCGCGAAGAGCAGCGCGTAGCGGCGGCAGAGGACCCTCACCTGGGGCCAGATCCGCCGCCGCGGCACCTCGCGCGAGGAGGCCGGGCGGGGGTGTGAGAGCGGACCCTCGACGCGACGCGCCACCTCGCCTTCCTCGGCTTCGTCGGTGAGCTTGGCGTAGACCTCGTCGATCTGGTCGACCTCGAAGGCCTCGGGCGCGTCGGCGGGCGGACCGAGGTAGGCGAGCCGGCCGCCCGGAGCCATGATCGCGACGCGGTCGCAGAGGTCGAGGCTCTGGGTCGCGTGGGTGACGAGCAGGACGGCGTGATGCTTGTCGGCGAGCTCGCGGCTGAGCTCCATCAGGCGGCGCTCGAGGCCCGGGTCGAGCCCGGTGGTCGGCTCGTCGAGGAGCAGCAACTCCGGTTTGCTGATCAGCTCGAGCGCGACCGCCGCGCGCTTGCGCTGGCCGCCGGAGAGGTTGCCGATGCGCCGCTCGGGGATGTCGTCGAGTTCGACCTGCTCGAGGACGCTGGCGATCGCGGCCTCCCGTTCCTCCTTGCTGTGCCCTTCCGGCAGCCGCAGCTTCGCGGCAAAGGAGAGCGCCTCGTGGATGCTGAGCCGGTGGTGCAGGGTGTCGTCCTGGGGCACGTAGCCGACGTCCGCCTGACGCAGGCCGATGTCGTCGCCGCGCATCAGCACCGTGCCGCCGCTGGTCGGCCTGATGCCGCCCAGCGCCTTCAGCAGGGTGCTCTTGCCGGAGCCGCTGGGACCGATGATCGCGACCAGTTCGCCTTCTTCGAGTCGCAGCGTCGTCGGCTGCAGCAGGGTCTTGGCACCCGCCTCCACCTCGATCGCGTGCGCCTGCAGCGGCGGCGCGGTCCGCGGCGGCCTAGGCGGCGGCTCGGCCTTGGGCAGAGCCTTCGTCTCGGCCTCGGAATGGGTGACCGGCGCCACCTCATCGCTGGCCTGCGCCGCCCCGCACGCCTCGCAGAACTGCCAGTCCGCCTCGACCGGTACCCCGCAGCTGGTGCAAAAGACCTTCGTAGACATTTTGCGCGCGCAGACTACCGCGAGAGGGGTTGAACGTTCGGCCGTCTTTCAAGAATGATTAGCTACGGCCGCCGTGGCGCGGGCGAGGAACTCACAGGTTCGTTCTTTTTTCACCCTTGTGGTTGGTTTCACACTACTCACCTTCCTACCCGCAGGATCACTGTCTGTTGAATTCCGAGCTGGCGCAGGAGGCGATCGATGAAGCCGGATAGCCCGCGCATGTGCGGTTCCTGTGGGGAGGCGCTCGCGCCGGGCGCGTCGTTCTGCCGCGCCTGCGGGACGCGGTACGAGCAACCGACATGCGACGCCTGCGGATCGCCGGTTGCCGCCGGCACCTCCTTCTGCCGCGCCTGCGGCGCTCCCATTGCCGCCGGCCAGGCCAAGCCCACCGCCGGCGTGCCCGAGTCCACCCTGGTGCGGCCGGCTCAGCCCGCGGCTGCGCCGCCACCACAATCGCCACCTTCGCCGTCACCGGCCAGGCCGGGCCGGCGCCGTGCGCCGCTGCTGATAGCGGCGGCGATCCTGCTGCTCGGCGCCGGTGCGGCCGCGGCGATCGTCCTCGCCGGCGGCGGTGATTCCTCGCCGACCACGGTCGCAGCCGACGGCGGCAACAGCGGCGCCACGTCCAGCGGCGGGGACGACGCTGGAGAAACCGAAGACGAATCCGAAAGCGAAGGTGAAGTCGAAGAAGAAGGCTTCCCGCTGGTCGGCAAGGCGGAGATGGAGGAACAGATCGCGGCCCTGCTGGTCGCCTACCACGAGGACGTCGTCGAACACGATTTCCCCTCGGCCTGGGCGCTGCTTTCGGTGCGCAAGCACCGCCAGAACCTGGCCGAATATGGCTACACGAAGTGGAAGCGGGCCCAGGCGAGCCTCTCCGACTACCTCTCGCCCGCGGGCCTGAGAGCGCGCATCGATTCGCTCGAAGGCGAAGGCGTCGCCCGGGTGCGGGTCACCGGGATGGGCTGGTCGGCGCCGCAGTCCCCCTGCAGCGAATGGGGCGGCCTCACCTGGGTCAAGTACGAGGGTGGCGAGTGGACCTACGACCCGGGTTATTCGACGACCTCCGCGCGACGGAGCGAGTGGCAGCCGCGCGCGGGCGAGCTGCTCGGCGCGAACTGCTGAGCCGCGGGTGGCGGCCAGGCACATAGGGGCGGTTCTGGGCTGTGCGGCCATCGCCCTGCTGGTCCTGGCGCTCGTGCTGCACTTCGACGGCGGTTCCTCGGCCAGCGATCCCGGCGGCACGGCGAAGGCCCGGTCGGACGGCGGGCAGACCGGCAGCTCCCCGGCACCGCTGAGCAGCGCGGAAAAAGGGCTCGCCGTGGCCTTGCGAGAAGGCGCGGAGCGGGCGGCGTCGCTCGGCGGTGAGGTCGAGGCCGCCGCGATGCTCGATCGCTCGCCCGCGCCGATCGTCGCCACTGCGGGCGGCGGCGGCGCCGAACGCTACATGCGGATGTGGAGCATGAGCAAGGTGGCGACGATGATCGCCCTGCTGCGGCTGCTCGGCTGGGAGGACAGACCCGGCGAAACGCTCTCGCCGGAGCTCTTCAGCGCGCTGCAGGGGGCCTTGACCCGCTCGGAGAACTGCCGCCAGCGCCGCGTCGTGCTCGAACTTCAGCGGGCGGCCCGCGGCATTCCCGAGGCGCGGCGCGACTTCGCCGAAGTCTTCTCGATCGCCGGCGGGCGGGTGATCGCCGGCTCGCAGGTGGAGGCGCCCGAATCGCTCTGCGTCCCCTTCCTCCGCGAACAGAGGGAAATTCCCGAACCGCTGGCGCGGGCGCTGCTGCTCGGCACCTCGCGCTGGCGGGTGACCGACGCGGCGCGCCTCGCCCACGCGCTCGCGGTCGGCGCCTACGGCCGGGCGATCAGCGCCCAGGCGCTCGAACTGATGTCGGCGCCGAAGCAGCCGAGCCGCGAGAGTGAGCCGGGCGAGCTGACCGCCCCGCTCGAGTGGGGCGCCGGCGTCGCCTTCTCTGGCATGACACCCGCCTACAAGGCCGGCTGGGGCGGCAGCCTCAACGGCAACTTCCTCGCCGGCCAGATCGTGGTGCTGTCGCTCCGCGACGGCGGGCACGTGGCGCTGGCGGTGATGTTCCACCCGGACGGGCAACCGTCGCGGGACGACCCCGGCATCACCGCCGCCCCGGCCGCACTGGAAACGGTGATGGATTCCGTCCGCTCGAACGTTTTGGGTGTTAATGGGCGTTAGTGCAAAAAGCAGCGTGCCGCGGGCGGCGAGCCGCGAATCGAGCGGGAGGTACGGAAGGTGAACATGTCGACTGTTTACTGTGGCACCTGCGGCGCCAGCCTCAGCGAAACGGCAAAGTTTTGCCGCGCCTGCGGCAACGCACAGGCGACCCCCTATCAGGCGCCCCAAGCCCCAGCTCCGGAACCCGCACCCCCGCCCTTGCAGGCGAACCCGGTCGCGGTCGCCGCGCGGCAGTCACCCTCGGCCAGCGATGTTCTGGTTGGGCTGCTGGCGATCGTGGGTGGGGTCGCGATGTGTTTCATAACTCTCTTCGCGACCATTTACCAGCCCCTCCATCACGACTTCTCGGTCAACTACGGTGAGTCGGTCCGCCTTGGCGACGTGGTCGCGTTCGCCTCGGGCCTGGTGGCGATCGCGATCGGCAGGTTTTTCGTCACTGCCCGTCCCGGAAATCGCAAGTCGCGCGGCACCTGGCTGGTCGTGGCGGGAACGCCCACGCTGATCGTGGCCCTCCTCTGGTCCTTCCCCGAAGCGTTCAACCTCAGCCTCTTTCCGCTGCCGTTCTACTTCGCCTTCGTCTACTTCCCCGACCTCGGTACCGTTCACATCGGCAGCGGGTACGTACCGCTGCCGCTCGTCATCGCCTGCGCAATGGTCGTCGCCGCCGGCTGCCTGATCGTCTCGCAATCCAGCGGGCGAACCGTTCCGCCACCGCCGCTCGAAGACCCCCTCCGCCCCCGTGCCTGATCCCAATGGCGGTACCAAGCACTGCCGCAACTGCGGCCGGCCGCTCGCGGCCGGTGCTTCCTTCTGCCGCGCCTGCGGCACCAAATACGAGGCGCCCGCGGCAGTTGCGGGAGCACCCGTTGCGCTCGCCGCGCAACCCCCCGGAAGCCGCCGGCGCAACCGCACCGCGATCTGGGTCGGGCTCTCGATCGTCCTGATCGGCGCGGGCGCCGCCGTGGCGATCCTGCTCGCCGGCGGCGGCGAGGCATCCACCACGACGGTGGTCGTGAACGGCAGGACGACGACCTTGACCGAAACCACGGAAACGCTCGACACGGAAAGCGAACCCACCCAGACGCTCGCCGGCGCGGTCGAAGCGGGTCGTTACGTGCAGGCGGGCTCCTTCAAGACCGTCCCCCACGCCGAAGCGGAGCGGGAACGTCTCGCCGGCGAGGGGATCGAAGTCGAGGTCATCTCCTCCGACGATGCGGCAGAGCTGTATCCCGGCTTCCAGGTTCTGCTCGGCGGGCCGCTGCAAACGGGGTCGCAGGAAGCCTCGATGGTGAAGCGGCTGCGACAGAACGGCGTGCCCTCGGCATACGCCAGGGAGATCACCCCCGCGGCGGAAATCGGCGGACCGGCCGAAACGGCCGGGAGCTGGAGCGGCAGCCTCGATCGCAGCAGCGGCGAACACCCCAACCTCAGTTCGCTCTCGGTCAGCCTCGAAATGGACTCCGAGGGCAGCGCTGGAACGCTCGAATTCGGGGGCAGCGGCTGCCGCGAGGATCTCTCGCTCAGCGAAGCGGGCCCCACCACCCTCACCTACGCGCAGGGCGCATCCTGCATCGGCGACGGCGAAATCCTGGTCCGGCCCAGCGGCGGTGAACTGATGCTCACCCTGCTGCCGCTCGACACCGACATACTGGTTCTCGGCAGCCTCAGCCCGGTTTAGACGTCTGCTCTTTGCCGCAGGCGCTGCAGAAATGATCCTCGAGGCCGATCTCCGCTCCGCACTCTTCGCAGAAGGCACGCGCGGGGGCGGCCGAGGACGCACTGCTGGCCGCCGGCGCCTCCGGGGGCTGGGGTGCGCTGGGGGGTGCCGGCGCCGCCGGAGCAGCCGGCGGGGGCGGGGGTGCCGACTGTGCCGCTGCCGGCGAGGCCGGCCGCTCGCTCGGCAGCAGCGCTTTCAGCTGGTCCAGCGCGGTGCCGCCGGTTGCCATATAGCCGCCGGCCGCGATCCCGCCGGCCGCGATCAGGCCGAGGAACAGCCCGGCCTCGACGCTGCCGCTGGCCTGGAACCCCTCGGCGCCCGGCAGGGACACCGGGTCGATCAGTCGGAAGAGGACGAGAACGGCGGAAGTGCAACCGAGGACGAAGATCAGCGAGTCGGCCGGTATGTCCCCGAGGCTCCTCTCGGTCGCCTTCATGAAGGCGATTCCCAGGGTGGCGGCGATCGTTATTGCCAGGATCGGACTGATGAAGTGGAGGGATTCCCAGGCGTTGTCGGTGGTGAAGCCGAAGTTGAACCAGCCGAAGAACATGCACACGAACAGCGCCAGCGCCGACCCGGCGGCGATCCTCTCGCCGCTGCTCAACCTCTGCAACTTCAGTTCCATTTCCCAGCTCCCCCCTTTATGTGTGCCGCGACCTTATACACCGTTACCATGAGCCGGCGCCGCCGGCCGTAATCCCGACCGCGCACAACCGTGGAGCCAGTCACCTCACTTCGCCCGGGCGAGCACCTCGGGGATTTCCAGATCATTCGCCTGCTCGGTAGGGGAGGGATGGGTGTCGTCTACCTCGCGCGCGACGAGCGGCTCGGCAGGCAGGTGGCGCTGAAGGTGATCGCGCCGAACCTCACCCAGGACCGCGAGTTCCAGGAACGGTTCGAGGCAGAGGCGCGCAGCGCCGCCGCGATCGAGCATTCCAACGCGGTCCCGATCTATTCCGCCGGCTCCTCCGACGGCAACCTCTTCATCGCCATGCGCTACGTCGAGGGCACGGACCTGCGCGAGTTCCTCGCCAGCTCCGGGCCGCTGGCGCCGCCCGCCGCCGCGGCGGTCGTCTCTGAAGTCGGCGCGGCGCTCGACGCAGCCCACGCGGCCGGCTTCGTTCACCGTGACGTCAAGCCGGCCAACATCCTCCTCGCCGGCGTTCCCGGCAGGGGCACGGCCTTCCTCACCGACTTCGGCTTGACCAGGGGCGTGGGGACGGCGCAGACCCAGCTGACCGGCACCGGCACGTGGATCGGCACCCTCGACTACGTCGCGCCCGAGCAGATGGCGGCGGGCCGGATCGACGCCCGCACCGATATCTACTCGCTCGGCTGCGTCCTCTACGAGATGCTCACCGGCTCGGTCCCCTACACCGGCGACGAGATGCAGAAGCTGTGGGGGAAGGCCAACGAAGACCCGCCGCCGCTGCCCGCCGCCGCCGGACCGCACCCGTTCGACCCCGTCATCGCGCGGGCGATCTCCCGCGATCCCGGCCAGCGTTTCCGCTCGGCTGGAGATCTCGGCCGCGCCGCGTCGGCCGCCGCCGGCGCCGGCACCGAAGCGCCGACTGAGCGCAGCGTCGCGACCGGTGTCGCGGCGGCGGGGCTGCGGGAGGCCGACGTCCAGCGCCGCCCGCCCCACCGCCCGCCCGTCGGGGAGCGGGCGACCGTCCAGATGCCCGCCCCGTCCGCGCCCCCGCCCCGCCGCCGACGCTCGACCGCCGGGGCTGTGGCGATCGTGCTCTGCGCGCTCGCGATCGCCGGGGGCTTGATCGCCGGGGCGCTCGTCCTCACCGGCGAGGGGGGCTCCAGCACGGTGCTCAAGCGAGGCCGGCAGACGGCGAGCGACGTGCGGCAGGCGAACCTCGACAAAGCCGAAGAGGAACTGGCGGTCGCCGAAGAAGAAAAGGAAGCCGAAGAAAGGGAAGCCGAAGAACTGGTGGCGGAAGAAGAAGCGGAAGCCAGCGCCAGCGCTGGCACGACCACCTTCGAAGGCAACCTCTTCAACGTCGCGATCCCGGCCGGCTGGGTTCACGAAGAAAACGAAGGCTTGGCCAGCGATGGCAGCTACGTCGGCAATACCTGGAGCAGCCCCGCCGGCGACGAAGAACTGAAGATCGACGAGTCGCTCGGCGAACCCTCCGATCCGGCTGAAAGCGCCGCCGGCATCGCCTCCGACCTGCGGGCCGCGGGCGAGACCGTCTACTCGGTCCGCGACGGCGTGGTCCATGGCGGCGCGATCGGCAGCGAGATCGCCTTTCAGGCCAACGCCGGCCTACCCGAACGCGTCGACTTCTTCTTCAACCTGGGCGACAACGGCTTCGCCGTCCTTGGCAGCGCCTACGACCTCGAAACGGCCCGCGGCCTCGTCGGCCCAGTCGTCGCCTCGCTCGAAATAATCGAATAGCCGGACCAACACTCGGCGGCACCGCCCATCCTGCACCTGACTACGGTCATCGCGGTGGCGGAGGCGAGCTTGGCTGCTGGCCAGAAGCCCCTCGTCGGGCGCCGTGCATTGCCAGAGACCTGAGCCGCTCGGCGGCCGAGCTCGAGTCCGCCTCGGAGGCCAGCGCGACGACGACGCCCTGATCGAGCAGCGGGATTCTCCCGTCCTCCAGCTGAGCGAAGCTTGCCCCCCACAAAAGCAGAGCGCTGATCAAAAGCCCGGCGATGCCGTGTCTTTTCAGCAGGAGACGGTGCCTCGTTTCTCCTATTCCGGATGCATTCACCCCTCCAATCTCGGTGCCCGGAGGAAAGCTGAGGTAACGCCCGGCTAAATGTTGGATGAGACGGCGTGGCTCTCATGTGTGGTTAAGCACGGTCCCCCACACTGCCGCGCCATGAACGAGATCGCAGCGTCGCCTTCAGCCTCTGCCTGCCACCAGGACACCCCGTCGCTGGGTCGTCAGATGCTCAACAAGGTGCCGGAGGTCACCATCTACTTCTGGATCATCAAGATCCTCTGCACGACGGTGGGAGAGACCGCGGCGGACCTGATGAACGAAGAACTCGGCCTTGGCCTGACCAACACCACCTACATCATGTCCGCCGCCCTGATCGCGATCCTCATCGCGCAGTTCAGATCGAGGAAGTACATACCGGGGGTCTACTGGCTTGCGGTGGTGCTGATCAGCATCGTCGGCACCTTGATCACCGACAACCTCGTCGACAACGCCGGGGTTGAACTGCAGACCACGACGTACGTCTTCAGCGCTGTCCTGGCGCTCGTATTCGCGGTCTGGTACTGGGTCGAGCGCACCCTCTCCGTTCATACGATCATCACCACTAGGCGCGAGGCCTTCTACTGGCTGGCGGTCCTCTTCACCTTCGCCCTCGGCACCTCGGCGGGAGATCTTTTCGCCGAGAAGCTAGAACTCGGCTTCCTGCCCTCGGCCGGCATCTTCGCCGGGGCGATCGCGCTGATCGCGATTGCCCACTTCCGCTTCCGGCTCAACGCGATCCTCGCCTTCTGGCTCGCCTACATCCTCACTCGCCCGCTGGGCGCCTCGATCGGCGACTACCTCTCCCAGCCGGTCGAAGAAACCGGCCTCGGCCTCGGGACGATCCTGACCAGCGTCATCTTCCTGGTTACGATCCTCGCCCTGGTCGTCTACCTGACGGTGACCAAGAAGGATCTCGGCGTCGTCACTCCCGAGGAGGCTCACCTGAAACGTCAGGCCGAACTGCGCAGTGCTCAGCCGCTCGAGGAACCCGCCTAGCGGAAGGCCGGTAGGCGCTCGGCGGCGGCCCCCTGCGCTGCTCCGCGAGCTGGATAGGCAAGCGCAGTGCCTTCGACCGCGATAGTGACTTCGTCGCCGGCCTGGGGTAGCAGATGCCCCGCCGCCCGAGCGACGATCTCGCGACGGTCGGGGTCGTCGAGGACGATTCGGGCCGTCGCATCGTGCCCGTAGAAAGCCGTCGAGAGCACCCGGCCGCGCGGCCGCTCGGCGTCCGCCGCGAGGCTCAACCCGTGGCAGAGGATCTGCTCGGGCCGCAGCATCACCGTTGCTGCCGTCCCGTCGACGGCGCCAGTGCCGCGAGTCGGCAAGCGCCCCAGGGGCGTCTCGGCGTAGTCGCCATCCAGTCGTCCCTCCAGCAGCACCGCCTCACCGACGAAGCGAGCCACTTCGGCGTCGACCGGATCGCGGTAGAGCGTTTGCGGGTCGGCGGCCTGGACGATCCGCCCACCGCGCATGACCGCGACGGTGTCCGCCAGCGAGAGCGCCTCCTCCTGGTCGTGGGTGACGAGCAGCGCGGTGGCCCCGGCCGCGCGCAGGACCTCTCGGACCTCGCCGCGCACCTGCGCCCGCAGGCCGGCGTCGAGGGCGTCGAAGGGCTCATCGAGCAGGACCAACCCCGGTTCCGGCGCCAGCGCTCTCGCAAGCGCCACCCGCTGCTGTTGACCACCGGAGAGCTGGTGCGGAAAGCGCGCCGACAGCCCTTGCAGGCCGACTAGTTGCAGCAGCTCCTCGACCCGGCCGCTGCGCCGCTGCGATCGCGGCAGGCCAAAGCCGACGTTGGCGGCGACGTCGAGGTGGGGGAAGAGGGCGCCCTCTTGGGGGACGAAGCCGATCGCGCGGCGCTCGGGGGCCAGATGGGTGCGCTCGTCGCAGAGGACCCGCTCGCCGAGTCGGATCGAGCCGCTGTCAGCGTGCTCGAACCCCCCGAGCAGTCGCAGCAACGTCGTCTTGCCGCAGCCGGAGGGGCCGAGGACCGCGGTCAGGCTGCCGGTGGGGACCTCGAGGTCGAGATCGACGAGCACGGGGGAGCTGCCAAATGCCTTGCTCAGGTCAACGACCGAAAGCGATGTGGCGGGGCTCATCATTGCTCCTCCGCCGGCGCTAGAACGCCGCCCAGGCGGCGGGTCAGCAGGTAGGTGGGAAGGGCGGAGATCGCGACCATCGAGGCAGCGTAGGGAGCTGCCGCTCCATAGGAAAGCGTCGACGCGTTTGCCCAGAACTGCGTCGCGAGGGTTTGCGTGCCGATTGGCGCCAGCAGCAGCGTCGCCGTCAGCTCGGTCACCGTGGCGAGGAAGACGAGCGCCGCCGCGGCGCCGAGGCCGGGCAGGATCCGCGGCAGGGTGACGCGGAACATCGCGACCAGCGGGCGGCAGCCGAGCGAGCGAGCGACCTCCTCATGGACGGGCGGCGCCTGCGCCAGCGCCGCCCTGGCGGCGACCAGCGCCAGCGGCAGCGAGAGGATCGCGTAGGCGACGATTAGCAGCTGGGTGGTCCCGTAGAGGGCCGGGAAGTAGTGGATCGAGAGCACGATCAGCGAGAGCGCGACGACGATTCCCGGCAGGGCGAAGGGCAAGTAGGTGGCGCGCTCGATCACGATTGCGGTGCGGCTCGGGTGGCGCACGCTGAGGACCGAGACGGGCAGGGCGACCAGCGTGGTCAGGAGCGCCGCGCCGAGGCCAAGTTCCAGCGTGGAACCGCTGGCCGACAGCAGCGCTCCAAAGTCGAATTCAGCCGCACTGCTGCCGGTCGCGACCCAGTAGCCCAGGGTGAGGAGCGGCAGGCCGAGGGCGAGGCCGATCAGCCCCGCGAAGCCGGCGCAGACCGGCCACCGGGCGCGGCCGAGACGGCCCGGCGCCATCGGTCGCGCCGAGCCGGAATCGACCCGCGCGTAACGCCCCCGCCCGCGGGCCGCCAGCTCGGCGACCAGGAGTCCCAGGCAGAGGATCACCAGGACCGAAGCCAGCATCGAGGCGGCGGCGCCGTCGAAGCTGAGCTTGTACTGGTCGTAGATCGCGGTGGTAAAGGTCTGGAAGCGCAGCATCGCGAAGGCGCCGAACTCGGAGAGCATGTGGACCGAGACGAGCAGGGTGCCGCCGAGCAGGGCGACCCGCGTCTGCGGCAGGGTGACCCGGAAGAAGGTCCGCCACGGCCCCATGCCGAGTGAGCGGGCGCTCTCCTCCAAGGCCGGGTCGGTGCCGCGCAGCACAGCGGCCACCGGCAGGTAGACGAGCGGGTAGTAGGCGAGGGTGACGATCCCGGCCGCGCCCCAGAAGCCCTGCACCGCCGGGGTGATCGAGACCCAGCTGTAGCTGGTGACGAAGGCGGGGACGGTGATCGGCAGCGCCGCCAGCACCGCCCAGATGCGACGGCCCGGCAGGTCGGTGCGCTCGACCGCCCAGGCGACCGCGACGCCGAGGACCACGCAGGCGACCGTCCCGGCGGCGACCAGCGTCGTCGTGTTGAGGAGCAGATCTCCGACGAAGGACCGAAACAGCAGCCGCTGCGCTTCGTCCCAGCCGTTCGAAAGCGCCTGCTCGAAGAGGAAGCCGACCGGCGCCAGGGCCAGCAGCGCGACGGCGGCGGAGACGAGGAGCAGGGCCGCGGGGGGACGCCCGCGGCCCTGTCGCGCCCAGCGCCACGAAGCCGGCCATGCGGCTGTGCGGCGGTGGGCGCTTGCTGCCTCCATCGCCTAGAGCAAGCCCACCTGTTCCATCAGTTCGACCGGGGCGCTGCCGTCGCCGAGATCGGCCGGGCTGACCTTCGGCGGTTCCAGGCTGTCGAACGGCTTCAGCCCCGGCGGCGGTGGCACGGCGGCGTTCAGCGGGTACTCCCAGTCGCCGCTCTCGGTGATCGCGGTCTGGCCTTCCTCGCTGACGGCGTAGGCGAGGAATTCCTGGGCGAGGTCGGGATCGTCGCTCGACTCCAGCGCGCCGGCGCCGGAGACGTTGACGAGGGCTCCCGCGTCTTCGTTGCCGAAGTAGTGGAGCTTGGAGGCGATCTTGTCCTTGCCTTCCTCGGCCGCCGCCTCATACCAGTAGTAGTGGTTGATGATGCCGGCGTCGATCTGGCCGCTGTTGACGGCGGCGATGATGCCCTCGTTGTCGTTGTAGCGCTTGGCGTTGGCCGAGAAGCCTTCCAGCCATTCCTTCGCGGCCGCTTCGCCGTCGAGCTTGGTGATCGCGCTGACGATCGGCACGAAATCGGGCTCGGAGGGAGCGATGGCGAGCTTGCCCCTCCATTCTGGCTTGGCCAGGTCGAGGATCGAGGCCGGCAGCTCGCCGGCGGCGATCAGGTCTGGGTTGTAGACCATCACGGTCTCCCGCGCCGCGACTCCGACCCAGTGGCCGGTCGGCGAGTTGTACTGGGAGGGCACTTCGCCGAGCGTGGAGGAGTCGACCTCAGCCAGCAGTTCGTCACCTGCCAGCAGTTCCAGCGGTGGCGTGTTCTCGGCCAGGAATACGTCGGCGGGAGAGGCGTCGCCCTCCTGCTCGATCTGGCTGGCCAACCCCTCGTCCTCGCCGTAGCGGACCTCGACCTTGGCGCCGTTCTCCTTTTCGAAGCCTTCGATCAGAGCTTCGGTCATCGGTTCGTGCTGGGAGCTGTAGAGAGTCAACGTGCCGCCCGAGTCCGATGAGGAGTCTCCGCATCCAGCGGCGAGAACGCCGGCGGCGATGCCCAGGCAGAGGACACTGAGCCGGCGTCGGTTGATTCGAGAACTCACGAAACCTCCTAGAAAGTTCGGAACGAGGATTAGGGGAACCTAATTCGGTAACCCTAATCATAAATACCCTCGCGAGGATTTCTCAACGCCAGATGAGAGCGGCCAACTCTCATCTGGCATTCATCTTCACTGGGAAGCTGTAGGCATGAACGTCTTGGTCGTCGAGGACGAGGTGAAGATGGCGGCCTTGCTTCGGCGTGGGCTGAGCGAGCAGGGCCTGACGGTCGACGTCACCGGCAGCGGCGAGGACGCGGTCGGGTTGGCTCGGTCCTCCACGTATGACGCGATCGTCCTCGACGTGATCCTGCCAGGCATCGACGGCTTCGAGACCTGTCGCCGGCTTCGCCTCGAGGGAATCTGGTCGCCGGTGCTGATGCTGACCGCCCGCGGGGCGCTCGAGGACCGGATCGCCGGCCTCGACGGCGGCGCCGACGACTACCTGACCAAGCCCTTCTCCTTCTCCGAGCTGCTGGCCCGCCTGCGCGCCCTCGTCCGGCGCGGCCAGAGCGAGCGGCCGGCGGTCGTCGAGGTCGGCGATCTGCGCCTCGACCCGGCGACGCGCCAGGTCTGGCGCGGCGAGACCGAGATCGAGCTCTCGGCCAAGGAGTTCGTCCTCTTGGAGACCTTCATGCGCCGGCCAGGGCATGTGCTCACCCGCGCGCAGTTGCTCGACCAGGCCTGGGAGTACGACTTCGAACACCGCTCCAACGTGATCGAGGTCTACGTCCGCTACCTGCGACGCAAGATCGACCTCCCCTTCGGCGTCAAGTCGATCGAGACCGTTCGCGGCGCCGGCTACCGGCTGAGAAAGGACGGCGGACGCTGAGCCGGGTCTCGATCCGCCTCCGGGTCACCCTCGTTTTCGCCGCGGTGATGGCGCTGGTCCTCGGCGCGACCGGTGTCTTCGTCTACCTCCGCTTTGCCAGCGAGATCGACGCAACGATCAACTCGGGCCTGCGCTCGCGGGCGAACGACGTTGCCTCCCTGGTCAAGGAGGCCGATTCGGGGTTGCGGGAGGGGGATCGGAACCTGGTCGGGCCGAGGGAGAGCTTCGCCGAGGTGCTCGACGCCGGCGGCGGTGTAGCCGACTCCTCGCTGGCGCTCGGGGACCAGGTGCTGCTCACGCCCTCGCAGCTGCGGCGGGCACTGCAAGGGCCGGTCTATATAGACCGGGGTCCGCTCCCGGGCTTGGAGGACGAGTCGCGCCTGCTGGCCGTCCCGGTCGAAGCGAGGGGTCGGAAACAGGTCGTCGTCGTCGGCACCTCGACCGAGGCGCGCAACGAGTCGCTCACGGACCTCGCGCAGCTGCTGCTCGTCGGCGGGCCCTTCGCGCTGTTGCTCGCCTCCCTTGCCGCCTACGGGGTGGCGGCTGCAGCGTTGAAGCCAGTCGAGGCGATGCGGTCGCGGGCGGCGGAGATCTCCGCCGCCGAGCCGGAGCGCCGCTTGCCGGTCCCGCCAACCCACGACGAGGTGGCGAGGCTGGGGAAAACGCTGAACGAGATGCTCGAGCGCCTCGGCGAAGCGCTCGAGCACGAGCGCGCTTTCGTCGCGGACGCCAGCCACGAGCTGCGGACTCCGCTGGCGATCTTGCGGACCGAGCTGGAGCTCGCCTTGGCGGCGGGGCGCTCGCAGGGGGAGCTGAGGGTGGCATTGGCTTCGGCGGCCGAGGAGACCGACCGGTTGACCCAGCTCTCCGAGGATCTCTTGACGATCGCGCAGACGGTGCGCGGCGAGCTGCCCCTCAGGCGCGCCCGCCTGGACGTGAGGGAGATCCTCGCCGGCGTCAGCCGCAGGTTCGCGCGGCGGGCTGAGGAGGGGGGACGCGAGATCGAGGTGTCGGCGTCGCCCGCCCTGGTGCTCGAGGCCGACCGGCTGCGGCTGGACCAAGCGGTCGGCAGCATGGTCGACAACGCCCTGCGCTACGGCGCTGGAACCATCGAGCTCGAGGCCAGCGCTGGGGAACGGTCAGTCGAGATCCATGTGATGGATCGAGGGGAAGGCTTCCCACAAGAGTTCCTCAGCCGCGCCTTCGAGCGCTTCAGCCGCGCCTCCTCGAGCCATCGCGACGGCGGCAGCGGCCTTGGCCTGGCGATCGTCCAAACCGTCGCCCGCGCGCACGGGGGCGATGCGCATGCGGCCAACCGTGAAGGGGGAGGGGCCGACGTCTGGCTGACCCTTCCCTTCTCATCTGGCGTTAATCAAGGCCGCCGATGATCGCCGCATCGCCGACCCGATCTCATATTTCCAGGCGGTCGTCCTCGGCCTGATCCAGGGCGTCGCCGAGCCCTTCCCGATCTCCAGCCTCGGCCACGGGGTCATCCTCCCCAGGGCCTTCGGCTGGAACATCCACCAGAACGACGACTATTTCCTTGCCTTCCTGGTCGCCACCCACTGCGCTACCGCGCTCGTCCTCTTTTTCTTCTTCCTCGACGACTGGAAGCGCATCTTCCGCGGCATCGGGCGCTCGCTGCGGGATCGGCACCTCGCCCCCGGGGATACCGATGCTCGCCTTGGCTGGCTGCTGGCGATCGGTACGGTTCCCGCCGGCATTCTCGGCCTCCTTCTCGAGCACTCGCTGCGGAGCATCTTCGCCTCACCCGAGGCGGCGGCGATATTCCTGACCATCAATGGCGTTCTGCTGCTCGCCTTCGAGAGCCTGCGGCGCCGGCAGCCGGCACCCGGCGACGGGGAGGGAGACTCCGATCCCCGCATCGCCAGGATGAGTTTCCGCCAAGCCGCCGCCATCGGCACCGCTCAGGCGGCGGCGCTGATTCCGGGCATCTCCCGATCTGGCATCACGATGGGCGGGGGGCTGATCGCGGGCCTCTCCAACGAGGACGCCGCTCGTTTCTCCTTCCTGCTGGCGACGCCGATCATCGCCGCCGCCGGCTTCCTCAAGCTGCCCGAGCTGTTCGGCTCGGCCGGGGACGGGGTACGTGGTCAGGCTCTGGTCGGCGCCCTGGCCGCGGCTCTCACCACCTACATTGCCGTCAAGTTCCTGCTCCGCTTCTTCCAGACCAACCGCCTCACGCCGTTCGGGATCTATTGCATCGCCGCCGGGCTGTTCTTCACGCTGGCATTCGCGATCTGAGAACCCTCCGACCGGCGCCTCGTACGGCCGGCAAAGATTTAGGCGAAGCGAGGTTTCGTTTCATGTCCCTCCCATCTGCGCGGTCGACCATCGGATCACTCAACCCAACGAAAGGGGAAGTGATGAGCAAGCTGAAGAAGTTGGTGCTGGTGACCGCGGCGCTGGCCGCACTCGCCGTGGGGGGTGCCGCCTTCGCCGGGGCCCAGGGCGCGGGCACCGTGGCGAAGGTGACCGTGCAGCAGCCCCAGGCCGAGGCATCCACGCCCGGTGACCCGGCGGACAGCACTCAGGCCGGTGAGCAGAGCGAGTCCGATCAGGGTCAGGCCGGCGAGCAGGAGTCCGGGACAGAGAAGGCGGACGCGCCCGATTCGGCTTCCGAAAAGGACAGCGCCGATGGCCCCAGCGATCAGCTCGACGGCCCCGGCGACCAGGAGGCAGGCAGCGAGTGATCTCAGGCCCGAGCCTCCCCCGGCATCCCGCCGGGGGAGGCCCCAGGGACTTCTGACAGTGGAGCCAGCCGGACTCGAACCGGCGACCTCCCGGGTGCGATCCGGTCGTTGACGCTCAAGCGACCGGTGGCGGCGCTCCTTCGGCGCTTGCCGCGAGCCCCTCGTCCCAGCCGCAGACGAGGCAGGCGTGTTGGAACGCCGAGCGGGCGAATTCGAGCGCGAGCGCATGGGGATCGTCGCTGGCGCGCACGTCGTCCCAGTCGAGGATGTAGAGGCCGAGCTCACCGTTCCAGCGCGCGGCCGCCGAAGAGAGAGTGCCATCCGCAAAGCCCTCCGGCGCCGGGTGGGCGTAGGCGTAGAACGCCGCCTTGCCCAGTTTGGGGTCCCCGGGCCACCATCCCACCGCCACCTCCTGGGAGTCCATCGAGTTGCGCATGATGAAGTCGTCCGAGGGAGGATCCGCCGGCATCCCGGAGTAGAGGTTCACGGCGAGGTCGAACGAGCCCCACCAGGCGTTGACCGGCGAGGACCGGCCGCGGAACGGCGCCCTGAAGGCAGCGAGGACGAGCGCGGCCTGGGTCGCGGCCCTGAAGTAGGAGGCGACCCGGTCGGGGTCATAGCGAGCGTGTTCGTCGTCCTCGTCGAGCGGGACGCTCCACGACACCTCCTGCGGCGTCGGATCGATTTCGACGGCACCGGCCATGTCGGTCACCGTCTCCAGCAGCTCGCCGGTGACGGCTCCCACCGCGCGGTTGGGAGTCAGGAGGACCCTTCGAGCGCGGCCGTCGCTGTGCTCGACCACGGCCTCATGCGTGTGCAGATCCAGCGCCACGACGAGTGCGCCCGAGCCGTCGGGTGCGGGCAGCGGACCCGTCTCCCAACCCCGCGCGGTCAGGCGCAGCGCGGCATGCTGAAGCTGTGGCTCGGGTGGCGCCAGCTTCGCGGCGATCTTCCCCAGCACCTGCGTATGCGCGTGAAGCGTGTCGCAGGTCTCGCTCCAGTCCTCATAGGAGACGGATGGCCACAGATCGGCAGACGCCATCGACCCACGGTAGCGCCTGCCGGGGCGCGTCACTCCTGAGGTTGGACGATCTCCTGGACGGCCCAGCCGTTGCCGTCCGGGTCCGCGAAGAACACGAAGCGGCCCCAGGGAAACTCCTCCACCTCGCTCGCCTCGACCCCGCGCTCCAGCAGCTCCGCCCTGGCCGCATCAGCGTCCTCGACGACCAGCTGCAGGCCCGTGATGCTCCCCGGCCGCATCTGGTGCGCGCCAGTGGTCAGCGCGATCGAGCAGGCCGAGCCGGGCGGGGTCAGCTGCACGAAGCGCAGCTCCTCGGTCACCTGGTGATCGTGTTCGGCGAGGAAGCCGACCCGGTCGACGTAGAAGGCCTTGGCCCGATCCACGTCGGAGACTGGCACCTGCACCAGCTCCAGCCGCAACTCGATCTTCGATGCCATGTTTCCCGCGTCCGTCATCCGCACTCCCTTCGTCGTCCGAGCGTCCTATGATTCTCTTGCCCGGTAAGCACTTTATCTAACAAGTATCTTAGCAACTAAGAGATATGCCTGCAAGTCCAAAGCGACAGCTGATCGAGGAGCTGATCACCGCTTTCCGCGCCAGCGGTAACCAGGACAGCGCCTTCGAAAACCTCGCCGCCGATCGGCTCGGTGTCAACCGCACCGATCTGCACTGCCTGAATGCGATCGAGAACGCCGCCGGCCTCACCGCCGGGGAGCTGGCGGCCGAGGTGGGGCTGACCAGCGGTGCGGTGACCGGCGTCGTCGATCGGCTCGAGCGGGCCGGCTTCGCCCGCCGCGTCCCCGACCCCGCTGACCGCCGCCGCGTCAAGGTCGAGGTGACCCCGGAGTTCTACGCGCGCGCCGAACGGATCTGGGGACCGCTGGCGGCAGAGTGGGAGGAGGCCCTGGCGAGCCGCTTCACCGCCGCCGAGTTGGCCCGGATCACCGAGTTCCTACGGCTCACCAATGAGGTCGGCAAGCACCATCTCGACCGACTGGCGGAAGGGAGCTAGGGGAAAACACCTAACGTTCCTTGCTGCATATGCATGTGTTCTAATAGTCTGGTCGGGATACATGGCCCACGGAGATACAAAACGCAAGATCTCCTTCCTGGAACCAAGACTCCATCAAAAGCCGGGGCTCAAACAGAGCTTGCAAGTGATAGTGCCTGTAGCCTTGGGGGCTCTAGTCATTGTCGGCACTTTGGCCATTGGGCCGGCCGCTCGCTCAGATGCATCGCAGAGCGGGGTCCGGAGCTGCAAGCCATTTGTTATCTCGAAGTTCCGCGATGACTATGGAAGTCATACCTTCCGCGCTTGGGGTGTTAGGCGATCATCCCATCTCCGCTGCTCGATGACTCGCAAGCTGATCAAAGCTGCGTACGGGATCGGTCCATTGAAGGTGATCAAGAAGACCTACGATTTGCGCTCGCCCGACGGCAAGCCCAGCGGTCGGCCGACCTATTGGCTCAAGAACGGCTGGAGGTGCAGTAACGGAGCCGGTGGAGCCTCGTGCTTCAACGCTCGGAATCCAGTCTTCAATGTCATCGAATTCGACGGCATTGCCCTCGCGGTGACTGCGGCGACGGGCTGAGGCTCAGGTAGCGATGCGGGCAGTGGCTGGGCATCGAATAGGACCGCTGTCAAAGGGTGGTCTGTGGATGGTCGCCGCTCTTCTGGCGTCCATGACTGTCGCAGCCGTCGTACACGACAAAGCGGCTGCCGCCAGCCGTGGAGAAGCCTTGGTTGGCCAGCCGCCAATTGGGAAGGAGTGCGGCGCGATTCGGGTGCACGGAGAACGGCTCAGGGTTGACATCACCGAAACGATTGGCTTGAAGGCGCGTGGCTGCCGTACCGCGCGTCGCGTAATGCGCAAGTTCATCAAGACTTCGCCGTCAGTAATGGGCGACGGCCTGGTTCGAGATCGAGGACGACGTTACGATTGTTACCGCTCGCGGCCCGATGGAGAAGGCTGGGAGTACCACTGCAACTGGGTCGCTTCGAGCTCCTCCGGAAGGTACCGTTTCATCGACTTTGGGGCTGGCCGGCGATTCTGAAATGAAGTAGGACTCTTCATCAGCGCCCGCGATTCCAGTGTGCCTGTGTAGCGTGCAGCCAGTGCGCATCACCACCTGGAACGTGAACTCAGTCAAGCAGCGCTTGCCGCGCCTGCTGCCATGGCTGGATGAACGGCGTCCGGACGTCGTCTGCCTGCAGGAGACGAAGCTGGCCGACGACGCCTTCCTGGAGCTGCTCCGGGACGAGCTGACGGGCCGTGGCTATGAAATCGCCGTTCACGGTGAGGCGACCTGGAACGGCGTCGCGATTCTCTCTCGCGTGGGCCTGGAGGACGTCTCGCCGGGTCTCGCGTCCGCTCCGGGATTTCCGCATCCGGAGGCGCGCGCGGTGGCCGCCACCTGTGGCGGGATCCGGGTGCTGTCGGTCTACGTGCCGAACGGACGCGAGCCGGGCTCCGAGCACTACGAATACAAGCTCGCCTGGCTGGCCGCGCTGCGAGACGCGGTGGCCGCGGGCCCCGAGGCGACGGTCGTCTGCGGCGATGTGAACATCGCCCCGACCGACGAGGACGTGTTCGACCCGGAGGCCTACGTCGGCCAGACACACGTGACGCCGTCCGAGCGCGCCGCGCTGGCGGAGCTCCAGGCGCTGGGACTGCGCGACGTCGTCCGCGACCGCTGGCCAGGCGAGCGGGTCTTCACCTACTGGGACTACCGGGCCGGGATGTTCCACCGGGACCTGGGGATGCGGATCGACCTGATCCTGGCCAGTGCACCGGTCGCAGCTCGGGTGCACGCCGCATGGGTCGACCGCCAGGCGCGCAAGGGCAAGGGCCCAAGCGACCACGCCCCGGTGATCGTCGACCTCGACGAGGCCCCGGATGGCGACATCGGGCCGGTCGTGCCGATGCCATCGGCGCCGGTCACGAAGCGGGGAGCGGCCAAGTTGCCGCAGTCGCCTAGCCGGTGATGGAGCTAGCCGGACTCGAACCCGGCGACCTCCTAGTGCGATCCAGCCTCGCGGATCGGCCGAAAATGTCATATTTGCAGGTGGTTAGAGGGCTCACTCGGGGCACGTGATCGGACCGTTGGCCGAGGGGTTTCACTCGACTGCCGCTGCTAGCATCGAAATATGAGCCGCGCCGTGGAGGTTTCCGATCCAAAGCTGGCAGATCTCCTGCAGCGGGAGGACGAACGACAAGCGCAGTCACTGTGTCTGATCCCCTCGGAGAACTACTGTTCCGCAGCGGTTTTGGAGGCTAACGGAACCGTCCTCGTCAACAAGTACTCCGAGGGATATCCCGGGCGGCGCTATTACGAGGGGAACGAGGTGATCGACGAGGTCGAGCGTCTCGCTATTTCGCGCGCAAAAGAGCTCTTCGGTGCTGAGCATGTGAACGCGCAGCCCTACTCGGGATCGCCGGCGAACCTGGCGATCTACCTCGCGTTCCTCGAGCCCGGCGACACCGTCATGGGCCTCTCGCTCCCCGCCGGTGGTCACCTCACCCACGGCTGGTCCGTTTCGGCGACGGGTATCTGGTTCAACGCGGTGCACTACGGCGTCGACCGCGAGACCGGCCGAGTAGACATGGACGCGGTGCGCGACCTCGCGCTTTCCAGCCGCCCGAAGATCCTGTTCTGCGGCGGCACCGCGGTTCCCCGCACGATCGACTTCGCCGGCTTCGCTGAGATAGCGGGCGAGGTCGGTGCCCTGATGGTCGCTGACGTGTCTCACATCGCGGGCTTGATCGCAGGTGGCGCGCATCCCTCGCCCATCCCCCACGCGGATGTGGTGATGACGACTACCCACAAGACCCTTCGCGGTCCTCGGGGGGCGTTGCTGATGTGTCGTGAGGAGCACGCGAAAGCGATCGACCGCGCTGTATTCCCCGGGCTCCAGGGAGGACCTCACCAGCACCAGACCGCGGCGATCGCTGCGACCCTGGGAGAGGCGCTGGCCCCGGAGTTCAGCACCTATGCGCACGGCATCGTCGCCAATTCGAAGGCGCTCGCCGAAGCGCTGATCGACCGCGGGTTCGACCTCGTCTCGGGCGGCACCGACAACCACCTGATCTTGCTGGACGTGACCACGAGGGGGCTGAGCGGGAAGCAGGTGGCCACCGCGCTTGCCCGAGCGGGGATCGTCACCAACGCGAACTCGATCCCCTTTGATCCCCGCAAGCCCTTCGACCCGTCAGGGGTCAGGATCGGCACCCCCGCGGTGACGACCCGCGGTCTCCAAGAGGACCATATGGGGCAGGTCGCGGAGTGGATGAACGAGGTCGTCGCCTCCGCTGACGACGACACGGTCGCAGACAGGGTGCGGGCAGAAGTCCACGAGTTGATGGAGCGCTTCCCGGCGCCCGGCTGCAGCACGCTCCGCGGCGAAACCGTTTAGGCCCACCCGCAACGCGTGATGGGCCCAATGGGTCGCCGACCGTAGAGCTCCATTGGGCCGGCAGAGCGAGCCGAAATCGGCATGATTCGTCGGTAATCCACGGCAATTGCCGGGATTTGAGCTACTAGTGACTCAAATGGAGCGCGATACGGCAAGATCGCCTGGGATTCCGAAAACACAGAAGGCCCCGACTAGCAGGGCCTTCCCGAAGTGGAGCTAGCCGGACTCGAACCGCCGACCTCCTGAGTGCGATCCAACGAGGCTGCGAGCTGAGGCATGGCCTCAAAAAACCACGATTAACAGGGAATTAGTTGCATCCTGCGGCGATATGTAGGGGAAATCGGCGCAAGGCGGTTGGAGCGCACAACAGTCAGCCAACGCGTCATCAGCTGCTCTTCGCCTCAAGCGTTGCGGCGACGGCCTCGAACTCGGCAAGCGCGGCGGTGAGGTCTTCAACGATCTCACGAGCGATGACGTCGGGCGCTGGCAGGGCGTCGGCGTCTTCGATGGACTCGTCGCGAAGCCAGGTGATATCGAGGTTGACCTTGTCGCGAGCGATGAGCTCGTCGTAGGAGAACGGCTTCCAGCGCTCGGATTCCGCCCGCTCGTCGCGCGGCTGGCCCGGCAAGTAGGACGACACAAAGTCGTCGAGGTCGTCGGGGCGCAGCGGGTTCTTCTTCAGCGTGAAGTGCTTGTTGGTCCGCAGATCGTAGACCCAGAGGCGCTGCGTCCACGGCTGCTCGGCGGCCGGCTTCTTGTCGAAGAACAAGACGTTGGCCTTCACGCCGGGCTTGTAGAAGATGCCGGTCGGCAGGCGCAGCAGCGTGTGGAAGTCGAAGGCGGTCAACAGCTTGCGACGCAGCGTCTCGCCGGCTCCACCCTCGAAAAGCACGTTGTCCGGCAGCACCACTCCGGCGCGGCCGTTGATGTCGAGGATGGTCATGATGTGCTGCAGAAAGTTCAGCTGCTTGTTGGACGTCGTGACGACGAAGTCCTGACGGAAGATCTCCGTGCCGTCGTCACTTCCGTTACCGATGTCGGTGCTGGAGCTGCGCCCGAACGGCGGGTTGGCCAGGACGACGCTCCACCGCTCGCCGGGGTCGGCGATCAGCGCGTCCTTCTGGTCTACGAGCGAGTCGCCGGTGATCGACCCGAGGCCGTGCAACAGCAGGTTCATCGACGCCAGGCGCGAGGTGGTGGCGCCGATGTCGACCCCACGGACAAAGGTCGTGCGCAGGTGCTCGCGCTCGGGTGGTGTCAGCGCGGCGGCGTCGCGGGTTGCGTGTGCGTAGGCCGCGAGCAGGAACCCGCCGGAGCCGCAGGCCGGGTCGACAACCCGGTCGGCGACGGTCGGCTGCACGACATCGACGATGGCTTTTATGAGCGGGCGCGGCGTGAAGTACTGCCCGGCGGTCGTCTTCGTGTCGCCGGCGCTGCGCTCCAGCAACTCCTCGTAGGCGTCGCCGTTAATGTCCGCCCCGGCCGCCGACCAGTTCTCCTTGTCGAGGTAGTCGACGATCAGCGTCTTCAAGTGCGACGGGTTGGTGATCTTGTTTTGCGCACCTCGGTAAATCGTGCCGAGCACGCCGGGCTGGCTGGCCAGCCCGCGCAGGATGTGGTTGTAGGTGTCCTCGAGCTCCTCACCGGATAGCCCGAGCAGTTGGCTCCAGGAGTACTCCTCGGGGACGACTCGCTCCGGGTTCAGCGGGCGGGTCGCGCGCTCCTCGGCCATCTTCAAGAACAGCAGGAACGTGAGCTGCTCGGTGTACTCGAACATGTTGACGCCCGCATCCCGGAGGACATTGCTACCGGCAACGAGCTTGGAGACGAGGCGGCGCGATTCGGTCACGGGCGCATTCTCACGCGGTCGCCTCAGCGGTGAGCTGGCCGGAGAAGGCCGCGGTGAGAAGGGAGCGGCGGAGCCCCGCGCCCCGCATGCGGGAGCGACCGATCTCGCTCGCGAGCTTCGCCATCGATTCGCGGGAGGCTGTGACGGCTCGGACGATGCGTTCCTGGTCGTCAAGTGCCGGGACCGGCACTTGAACCGCCGCGACGTCCTTCTGGTTGATCTTGTAGATCCCGGCCGTCGTCTTTGCCGCCCTCTCGATCTGGCGTCGGGTCGCTGGCGCATTCCAGACGAGCGCCAGGAACTCCGGTGAGATGGTTGCTGGGTCCGGTCTTGCTCGGATCAGCGTGTCCGGGTATGCAACGGGGTCGGGATCATCGGTCACCAACCCGCCTCGACCGACGAGCCGAAGGCTCCCATTTCCTCGCGCAATCAAGAAGTCACCGCGCTGCACGAGAAAGCGGGCGGCATCGGTGGCCGACCATGCCCCCGCCTTCCGTTCAGCAAGGTCGATACGGCCGTCGCGCAAGGCGGTGAGGCGGAGCACCGGGAAGCCGCCATCCTCGGTTGGGACCGACTTACCGTTCGCAAGCCCGACGGTCAGCAGATCACCCAGCGAGACGTTCTCGGCCTCCTTGACGGCAAGCTCATTGTCGAGGATCTGGTCGTTGAGCGTCGCTACTCGGCGTTGTGGGGCGTCGAGGTAGGCGTCGGCGGCATCGAGGCGGGAGAGGTGGTCCTCCAGAAGTGCGACGATCTGCCGCTGCTCGTCCAGCGGTGGGACAGGAATCGCAGTCGCCCGAACCTCCTTGTCGAGCACCGCCGGGTAGCTCACACCCTTCTGGTGGGGCAGCACCTGACCGAGCATGGGTGGCGAGATCGAGAAGTAGTAGAGGTATCTCGACAGCAGGCGTGGGCCGGGCCGCAGAACGCAGAATCCCGTCGACGCGAACTCGCCGTCCAGGGATCCATCGACGTAAGCGATCTTTTCCAGGTACGGACGAACCGTCGAGAACACGGTGTCGCCAGCCTGGACAAGCTGGCGACAGCGGCTTGGAGCGTCGGCGGCCTGAATCTCCAGCACGTCCGAAAGCATGTGCCGCGCCCCGTCGACGCTGCCGATGTCGATGTAGCGAATCGCCGTGCGGCCCAGTTCGGCCGGGTCTGCCTTCACGACGGGAAGGCAGACATCCTTGAGCGTCGCTTGCTCCCATGTGGCGGTCACGCGGTGAGCTCCTCGTTGAGCTCGACGAGAAGGGTCGCCGCGCGGTCGCCTAGGTCGCGGATGGCGCCGTCGGCGCCGCCGTTCTCGGTGAACGGCGGGTTGTCGAGGTCGGCTGGGGCGATGCCCGCAGAGGCGGCGATGACCTCGACGATGCGGTCGAGCCACCAGCGCTCCCTATCGGTGAAGGTCACCCCGGCCTGCTCTTGCTGGAGCAGCCAGCCGGCATAGCGCTTCTGCACGCGGTCGGCGTAGGGGATGAGCTGGTCGTCCTCGCCTAGCGCGAAGCGGACGAGCGACACGAGGTCGGTGAGTGTCCGGCGCGCGCCGGCCTGGCCCTGCCCGTCACGCTCGACCGCGACGTGGGCGTTCCAGATGATGTCGGGCGTCCAGTTATAGGGCGGCCGGGCGATACGGTCGGCCAGCTCCTTAATGTCGTCATACGAGACGCGCTGCTCGCGCGCTTCGGTGAGTAGCTGGATCGCGGTGATCTCAGAGCGGTGCTCGTCGAGGTAGGTGCGCCACGAGGTGACGACCGACTTCGCCTTGCTCGTGTCGACCACTCCGTGAGCGTCGAGGAGGGAGTCGGCGGAGACCTCGTCGATGACGCGATCGTGTGCGCGGCGCAGCTCCAAAATGCGGGAGCGCAGATCGGGGTTGGAGGCCAGCGGGCGGGCGGCGTCGACGATGAGCTGCTGGCGGGCGGCCTCGGGGTCGTCGGCCCGTTCGACAGCCTTCGCCTGGACGTCGGCGTCGACCGCGTCGACGAGATGGCGCACGACGACCCGCAGTGAACCGCCGGCGACCTGGTCCAGCTCGGCGCGCTCGTCGGGGGTGATCTGCGCCTCCAGGGCTGCGAGGCGCGAAGCGAGGGTCGCGGTCTCGTCCTCGGTGATCGTGAGGTTCGCCGTTTTCCCCAGCAGCTTGGCCAGGCTGATCGACTTCACGCGGTTCAGAGGCGGCTCGACGAACTCGTGCTCCGTGACGCCGATAGCGTCGACGAGCACGAAGTGCGTCTTCTCGGTCGCATCCGGCGTGACGGCCTGAAAGTCCGCATCGGGGATCGTGCGAGCGCCGCGGCCCTTCATCTGCTCGAAGTACTGCGGTGAGCGGACGTCCCGCATGAAGAAGACACACTCCAGTGGCTTGACGTCGGTGCCGGTGGCGATCATGTCGACGGTGACCGCGATGCGCAGCGCAGCGCTCGTGCGGAACGCAGCGAGCTGGCGCTCAGCGTTCCGCGCGTTGTAGGTGATCTTCGCCGCGAAGTCGTTGCCCTTGCCGAATACCTCGCGCACCTGGGTGACAATCTCCTCGGCGTGGGCGTCGTCCTTGGCGAAGATCAGGGTCTTCGGCACGACCGAGCGGCCCGGGAAGATCTCGGTGAACATCCGGTCTCGGAACGTCTGGAGCACCGTGCGGATCTGGTCGGTCGCGGTGACCGCCCGATCGAGCTGCTGGGCCTGGTACTCGAGGTCCTCGTCGAGTTCCTCGTAGCGTTGGGTCCTCGTACGGCGATCGACCTTAGGGACGACGGTACCTGCTTCGATGAGTGATCCCTGCTCGCTGATCTGGGTCTTGATTCGGTAGAGGTTGAAGTCGACGTTGACGGTGTCGGCCACCGATTGGGGGTAGGTGTACTCCGAGACGAGGTTCTGCTTGAAGAAGCCGAACGTCTGCTTGCCCGGCGTGGCCGTCAGGCCGATGATGTGCGCGTCGAAGTACTCCAGGACGCCGCGCCACTGACCGTAGATCGAGCGGTGCGCCTCGTCGACGATGACCAGGTCGAACGCCTCGGGCGGGATGTCTGGGTTGTAGGCAACCGTGACCGGGGCGTCGGGCACCCAGCCGTCAAGCCCCGGGTCGTCGCTGTCGTCTACCTCCTCGTCGCGCAGGGCCTTGAAGACCCGCTGGATGGTGGAGATCGCGATGCTGGTCGCGTCCGGCATCGGACCACGTCGCAGGCGGTTGACGTTGTAAAGCTCGGTGAACTTCCGACCGTCGTCGGGAGTCTGATAGTTCTCGAACTCGGCCATCGTCTGCTTTGCCAGATTGTTGCGGTCGACGAGGAAGAGGATCCGATCGAAGCCGCCATGTCTGAGTAGCCGGTAAGACAACGTCACGGCGGTGTACGTCTTGCCTGCGCCGGTGGCCATCTGGACGAGGCTGCGGTCGTAGCGCTGCTCGGCGAGGCTCAGCTCGAGGCCGTTGATCGCCTCGATCTGCGCAGGACGCAACGGCTTCGTGTCCAACGGCGGCAGAGCGCCGATCCTGCCTCGCCAGGTCGGATACTCGTCGTCCTTCCGCTTCAGGATGCCCGCCAGCGTCGACGGCTGTGGGAAGTGGAAGATGCGTCGCGCGCGAGGCTCCGGATCAAAGCCGTTGGTGAAGTGGGTCTCGGTCCCGCTGGCCTCGAACACGAACGGGAGGCGCCCATCCTTCGTGAGCGCCGCCAGATGAACCTCCGGCGGCAGCCCCTCGGCGTACATCGCGCTCTGCCACTCCACGCCCGACAGCGCCGTCCCCTCCGGTTTGGCCTCGATTACGCCGACGGCGGCCTGGTCGACGTAGAGCAAGTAATCCACCCGTCCGTGGCCGGGTTTCAGCGTTACCTCGCGAACAGCGACGCCCTGGGAGGCAAAAAGGTTCATTGCCTGCTTGTCTTGCACCGACCAGCCGGCCTTGCCGAGCTGCCGATCGATTAACACCCGGGCACGCGCCTCTGCCGCCAAGCGGTTCGCGTCACCCTCCAAATCCATGTCGCCCAGGCTACCTAGCGCAGCCCCAGTGAAGTTGCGGGGACGACGGGACGCGTCGCCCTTGGCCACTTCCAGCTCACCACTCCGAATCAAAGTCGTGATCCGACGCAGCCTCTCCACCGCCCAAACTCCGGATCTCGGCGTCGATGGTAGGAAGGGCTTCGCGCTACCTTCCCCTTCATGGAAAAGGACATCGTCCAAGGCTTCGTCGCAACCGACGACGTGGTGCCCGTATTTGGGGGTGTTCAGCTGACCGAGCAGGCGTTGCGTGAATTGGCGCAGGCCTTGAGCGACGGCACGGTCCCCATGCTCGCCAATCACGACCCACGCAAGCCGATCGAGGCCAAGGTTCTGGTCGCGGAGGTGCGGTCGACCGACCAGGGCACCAAAGGTGTCTGGATCGAGGTCGAAGTGCCTACGGGAGCGATGGACGGGATGAGAGGCTTCTCCTTCGGTGCCTCCGTGACGGCCTTCAGTGTTGGTCCTCTGGCCGCCCCCTCCGTCGGATTGTTCGCCGACCCCTCTCGAAACACGGAGGCCAAGATTGAGGAGGCAGCCAATGCCTTGGCCGCAGCTGGTGTACGGGTGGAGGCAGGTGTCTATCTGCAGTTTGCGTCCTCCCCCGAAGCAGTCGTCCTTCTGACGATCGGCCTGGAAGTGTTGGTCTCCCTTGGTGCCGCGGCAATCTGGGATGGCATGAAGAAGTTTGTACGTCGAGACGAGCCGAACGAACTTCGTTTTCAGGTTGACCGACCCGACGGCGAGAAAGTCACCGCGCTCGTCCGGACGACCGACCCGGACGTTGCGAAGGCTGCAATCGAGGAATTGGCACCCGCGGTGAGAGACGCCGTACGTCTGAGCTATGGCAGCGACGGTTGGAAGGAGATCGGGTCGTCTGACGACGACTGAGGATTCGGCAACGCTAGCTCCGGCCCCACAGGAAGGCGAGGCGGAATCGCCGGTAATCTCCGCTAGTCCCTTCATATCACCGCGATTTCGGGCACTCGTGCCCGAAATGAGCGCAAATTAGCCGCTCGTCGGCCTTGAGTGGCTCAGATCTGGGGTCTTTCTGGCCTGAGCATGAACCTCGGTGGCGATAGGCGCCTAAACGCGGTTGGCCTCGGCCGCGTGCGCAACCGAAGCACGCTCAGCCGCCGTGTTGTGTGCGGCGTTGATGCAGCCGCCGCATCTTCTCGCGGCTGCCACAGGTTGACATCGAGCACCAGCGGCGGCGTCCGCTGGTGTTGAGGAACAGCCATCCGCAGTTGCGCCCTGGGCAGCGGCTGACGCGCTGCAGGCGGCCGGGATCCTGAAGCAGCGCGACGGTGTCGGCGGCGACGGCGTAGCGGACCCTTCGGGGCTCCCGCGCCGGCCAGTCGAGCTGGCAGAAGCTCTCACCGACCAATAGAGAGGCGTGCTCCACGGCCTCCTTGTAGTTGCTCATCAACACGCCGAGATCCTTCTTGGCGGGCTCTTGGTCTCGGCTGATCGAGGAGACGACGCGATACACAGTGTCCCGCAGCGCGCGCGCTCTCTCTAGCTCGGCGGCGCTCGGCGGTTTCACGCCGCCGCTCAGCAAGGCAAGGCGCCGGCCCCAAGCGCCCAGCATGTCCTCCGTGCGCAGTACGTCGGTCTGCTCCGGATCGACATGCTCGTCGTCGTGCGACCAGTCGACGCTGTTGGCGTAGTCCATGCAGAGCCTCCCTCCCCATAGATGGATCGTTTCTGGCGTCCGGGGCTCGAGCACCGGCCTAGCTTACCAGTAAAATGTGTTATACGGTAAGATAAATGAAGGCGACCAGCCTCCAGAGGTCCACAGGCGAGGTGATCCGGATGGCAGCACAAGATGTGGTCGAGACAAGGCAGCAGGACGGTCCGACGAAGCTAGCTGCGGCGATCGCCTCCTGCTGCCCAAAGGCTATGGCCTAAGCGATGGCCCCGTTGGTGCACCGTCTCCGCGTTCGCTACAACGAGTGCGACGCTCAAAGTTACGTCTTCAACGCCAACTACTTCGTCTACTTCGACATCGCCCTAGGCGAGCTGTGGCGCGAGGCACTCGGCTCCTACGAAACGCTGACAGCGGACGGCCTCGAGCTGGTGGTCGCCGAGGCTGGGGCTCGCTTCCGTGCTCCGGCGCGCTTCGACGACGAGCTTGTGATCACGCTCGAGGTCGAGCGTCTTGGCAGCACCTCGATGGTGTCCACGATCGGGATCGCGAGGGATGGAGACACGCTCGCCGAAGGCCGTCTCGTTCACGTCTTCGTACGTGCCGACCGTCTCGGTGAGAAGGCCCCGATCCCGGAGCACGTGCGGCGGATACTGAAGCGCTATGGCGCCGAGCGTCATTGACATTTCGGTGGAACCCGAAGGCCTCTGACCCGAGCGTGAATACCGTTCCGCCATGCGCGACCTGGCACTGCGCGATGAGGTTGCGCGACGGCATACCCGGCAGTTCCAGGCACTTGGGTGCCTAAGTGCCTGAACCTGACGACCACCTGGAAATCGCCCAGGCGATCGGCCAATCATAAAACCCCTGCAGATCGGTACTTTCGCGTCAACGGGCTGGAACCGCAGTCGTTGGCGGCAACCTCGACCGGCCCAACGATAAAAGCCCTGCAACTGGTACAAATCATGGAGCTAGCCGGACTCGAACCGGCGACCTCCTGGGTGCGATCCAGGCGCTCTTCCAGCTGAGCTATAGCCCCGAGGGCGAGGCTGGGAGGATCATCCCAGGGCCCTCGCAAGGCGAAGGATAACCGCATAGGCTTTAGGTTCCCGCGAGGGAAGCAGCTTATGGGCATTCTCGACGAGGCAATCCGAGAGCATTTGGAACTGAAGCGCCAGCACGGCGCGGCGGATACCGAGCTGAAACAGCTCGAGGACGAGGCCTTCGGCCAGGCGGAGCGGCCGGGGGACGAGCAGGGCTCAGATCCACTGGCAGAGGCGCCTACCCAGTTCATGACGCAGCCGGAGACGACGGAGGGATCGCGCCGCGAGCACTCGATCGCCGACCTGCAGGAGCCGCCGCCTCCACCGGCCGAGGAGCCGCCCGCCGTCGACGCTCCCGCCGAGGAGCAACCGGCGATGGAGCACGAGGTCGTTACCGACGCGAGCGAGGAGGACGCGGGGTCGGAGATTACCCCCGCTGGCCACTCCACGGAGGAGCGGGAGGCGATCGCCGAGCAGCCGACCGAGATGTTCGACGTGGAGGAGGAGCTGAGCTCGCCACCCAGCCCGTCCGACGAGCAGATCGTCGAAGAGGAGATCGCCGAGCCTCGGCTCGCCCCCGCGGACCCGCTTGCGGGCCTCGAGGAGACCGAAGAAGCCGAGCCCAGCGTCAAGGGCCCTGCGCCCGATGACGACGAGGAGTACGAAGACGAGGACGACGCCTTCTGGAACGAGCAGCGCCTCTCCGACGAACTCGACCAGGCCCTCGAGGCGCCTCCCACCTCTGAGCCGGAGCCGGAGCTCGAGCTGGCGCCAGAGCCCAAGGACGAGGACGATCTCGAGGACGAGTACGACGACGAGCCGGAGCCGGAATCCGAGGAACAGCCCTCTCCGGCTGCCGAACACGAGTCGGAAGTGTCGCGCCACGAGGACGACGTGCTGGAGGAGACGCCGGACTTCCTCGAGGAGACCCCCGAGGACGATCAGCTCTGGTTCGAGCAGAAGCCGCCCAAGGACTTCGACTTCGACGACTAGCGGAAAGCGGCCTACACTCTGGGCTGCGGGGCCATAGCTCAGCTGGCAGAGCGCCGCCTTTGCAAGGCGGAGGTCGCCGGTTCGATCCCGGCTGGCTCCATGGCTGCCCGGGCGTCAGCTCAGCTCAAAAGGCACCGGTCCAGCCAGCTTCGCCAGCTGCGCCCGAACCATCCGGTCGCGGTCATGCGAGATGACGTTCGTCCGCAAGCGGACGTATTCGGCCTGGTACTCGCGCAGAGTGTCGGTCGGTTGGGTATAGACACGCGCTCGCTCAATAAGTCCTTCGCCAAGCCATCCAGTCAGGAGGACTGGCTCGGTCTTCGGATCGACCAGCAGCAGACCCATCCGCGGACGGAAGGAGGTGCGCAGATCCTCGGCAACCTGGAGTGGGCAGAGAAGTAGGTCCGCTGACGCCTCGTCGTGGAGTCTGACGAACTCGTGCAGCTGCTTCAGCCGCCGTGCATCGGCCAGCTCGTCCTCGGTGACCAAGCGAATGCGCTCCAGGGACACTTTGCCATGGCGTGAACGGTCCAGCTGCAGGCGAAGGTACTCATTCAGAAGCGGATTGCCGAACCATTCTGAGATCGCGACGTGGTCGACCGCCTTCAGTTCGTGCTCAGCCGTTTCCGTGAGCATTACGAGCAGCTTGACCATCTCTTCGTCGTTGCGAACGCCGAGCTCCCCATCGCGAACGGCGGTCAACCTCAGCGCCAGCGCTTTGCGTTCGAGATCCCAGAGGCGGCGAGCCAGCTTGCCCAATTTGCTCGGTGGCGCCGGACCGGTAACCCTGACCTGCTTGCCGCCGCTCGGTTCGAGCTTCTTGAAGCCGCCCAGGCGCTGCTCTTGGTCGCGTGCGTAAAGCCGGAACTCGGCGGCCAGGGGTTCATAGACGGCCGGGATCTCGAGATGCTGGCGGAAGCCGTCCGCGCTCAATTGCTCACGCTCGTTCCGCTTCCAGCGCGTGACGATGCGTTTACGCAACTGCTCGGCAACCTCGTCTTCCGTCTCGGGATCGAGACGGAGAAGCAGGGTTGCCGCGTAAGCAACCGAGCGGTCGAGCGGCGGCGGCTCCTTTTGCTCGAGACGCTCGATCTGCTTGACGATGCGCGTGAGGGCGGTGCGCAGAGCCTTCACCCGCCGCGAAATCTCAGTCGACCCGCCGGCGATGTGGGCTACTAGCGGATGATCGATCAGGGTGTCGAGCTTGCGAAAGCCGCCGGGCCGTGACCAGCGCAGGCGACGAATCTCCTGAAAATCGCGGACGATGGCGTCTGGATGTTGACTGGAAGAACGAGACAAGTTTCCGCCATTTGCTGAACGTGCAGATATAGTATTGAACATTCAGGCAGTTCGCGCCGCGAGGAGGCTCGCGAGGGAGCCTCTCTCGGGTCCGGCTCTTGCCACCAGCCCGCGAGCAAAGGAGACGCCCCGTGTCAGATATCCGAGCGATCGCTATGCCGAGCACCAACGAGATGCGTGAATCGACCGGGGCGACACACGGGAACATCGGTGGCAATGCGGACGCGTTGCCGCTCAGTGCCAGGTCGCTCATGGTTACGCAGGAGACGCGAATGCGGATCTCGGTTGGCCGATGCCGGGTCGATTCGTTGTTCGTGCGGAACTGGGGCTACCCGTTCGGCTCGAGTCCGGGCAAGTCGCTGGTTCCGGGCTCGGCTGGGGAGGATCCGCTCGCGTCCGCGGGGATCACCACGCGGCGCCGCAGCAGCTCGCGGGTCGCGCTGAGCGCGTCCTGGCGGGATCGCTCGGGGTCGAGGCCATAGCGCGCCCCTAGGGCGTTCGCCGCGTCGCCGAGCGTGCCGCCGTCGAGGGCGTCCAGGACGACGCCGCTCGACTCGTTCAGCCGCAGGTAGGTGCCGTCGCCGATCAGCCGCAGGAAGCGATGCCGCGCGCTGCCGGTCCAGCGCAGCGGCGTGTGCTTGTATCGGCGTGCCGCCGCCAGCTCCCGCACCGCCTCCCGCGCCTGCTGCGACTCGACCTCCGGATCCACGGCCGGCGGCGGAGTCGGCGCCGGAACCTTCGCTTGACGGCCGGAGTCGCCCGCCCGGCCCGGCGATCCCCCCGCCACGCTCACCTCCTCGTCGAGGTACGCGATCAGGTCCGACTTCGCCAGATCCTCCGGCCCCTTGATCGAGTTCGCCCAGCGGTTGATCCGCTCGTCATCCCAGTCCTCGCGGATCGCCGACCAGCAGGCGTCGAGCCCGTCGCGCACCGCGTTGCCGAAGCTGAAGGGCCGCATCGAGTCCGGCCTGACATCGCCGTTCGGCCGCACCAGGAAGCTGCCGGGCGCTCGCCGCCCCTGCAGGCTGACGTCGCCGCCGGTCCCGGGCAGCAGGTCGATCCGCATCGCATCGCCGCGCTCACGCGCAAACGCCTCGACCGCCTCCTCCAGCGTCCGCCGCGAGACCTGCCACCGGCCACCGCGCGCCGCGGCGCCCGTCACCACGACCGGCGTCACCCGCAGCCAGGGCACCCCCAGGGCCCACATCTGCTCGAGGAACTCCGGCACCGCGGCCGCGTTGCTCGGCGTCACCACGTGCACGACGCAGACCCCGACGCCGGCGCCCAGCAGGCGGTCGGCGCCCTCGATCGCCCGCCGCCAGCTCCCGGGCACGCCGCGGGAGCCGTCGTGGAGCCCCGGTCGCGCTCCGTCGATGGAGACGTGCGCGGTAACGCCGCGCAGGGCGCCCAGCCGCCGCGCTACCCCATCGTCGACGAACCAGCCGTTGGTGTTGAGGGTGACCCCGGCGCCGGCGCCGGCCAGCGTCTCGACCACCTCGAGGGTGAGCTCCTTGCGCAGGAAAGGCTCGCCGCCGGTCACCACCGCCTCGACGATCCCGAGGTCCAGCGACTGGCGCACCACCTGGCGCCACTCGTCGTCGCTCAGCTCAGGCGTGCGCTGCAGGGTGTGCCGCGGCGAGTCGGTGTAGCAGAAGCCGCAGCGCAGGTTGCAGGCGTAGGTCAGCTCCAGCTTCGCCCCGACCGGGCGCTCCGGAGCCTCGGTGAGAGCGCGCGGATGCCGACGGCCGAGTCGCCACAGCAGCCGGCTCCACGTGAAGTTCTCCTGGCTGCGCCTACGTACCGACGCTGGCGAGGCCGGGCGAAGTGGAAATCGGCTCGCCGCCGGTCTCGACCTCCTCGACGCTGGGTGGGTCATAGGGCGGAGTTCGATGGTTTGTCATGGAATCTGAATGCTGCCGGCGCCCGCCACAGTCTCGATCGGCTCGCCGCCGGTCTCGATCTGCTCGACGCTAGGCGCCTCGTAGGGGTCTGACACCTTCTCGCTCATCGCTCCCTCCTGATCATGTCGGTGTGGGTCGAAGCCTGGCGAGGAGTCTAGCCAGCGACGTCGACCGAGTCGAGAAAGCGCTCGGCGGCAGTGGGCAGCGCGTCGAGACGGTCGGGAAGGGACACCCTCAGCGCCGGCACGGAGCTGAGCAGCTCGGCCAGTCCGGCGAAGGCGGCGGCAATCGCGGGGCGCCCGCCGCTGTGGACCAGGTTGGGGGTGAGGGCGGCGAGCGCTTGGGCCGCCTCCAGCGGCTCGGCCTTGAACGCCTCTGAGCGCTCATCCAGCTGGACGATCGTCGCGACCGGCGATGGATCCGGCTCACCTGGCCCCGGCTCCGCGACCAACTCCGTGCGGCGGGCGCCGTTGCCGTCCTGGCGCCGCATCCGCACGCCGCGCGCCCCGGGATAGGCGATCGGCCCACGCTCGCTCAGCTCGATCGCGATCCCGTCCTCGCCGAGCAGCCGGCAGCCGGCCTCGCCGAGCGCCCGCGCCAGCGTCGACTTGCCGCGCAGCGTCGGCCCGCAGAAGACGATCGACCGTCCCCGTGCCTCGGCCGCCGCCGCGTGCAGGACCAGGTCGCCGCGCATCGAGAGAAGCGTGCAGATCGCCGAGGAGGCAATTCGATGCTCGAGCAGTTCCGCATCGTCATCGGTCGAGTCGACGATCACCCGGCCGTGCTCGGGCTCCAGCAGGAAGGAGCCGCTCGGCGGCATCTGCAGCAGGCAGCCGCCGCCGAGCTCGTAGGCGGCGAACCAGCGGTAGCCATCGTCGGTGACCAGCTCCCCGGTCGGCGGCTGGTCCGGTGCGAGGAGCCGCTCCCGCGCCGCCGTAACGATCAGCTCGCCGCGCCTCCCGGCTGCAGCGTTCAGTCGCCGCAGCGGCAGGTCGGACTTAATCTCGAATCCATAGAGGCTGCCCATGCGGTCTTAGGGTATGGACCGTGGCAGTAGCTGAGATCGAAGCGGGGACGACGCTGCGGCGCACCGAACGCGCCGTGCGCGGCGACCTGCCCGAGGAGACCGTGCTGCTCGACGTCGACGCCGGCATCGCGGTGCGCCTGAACAGCACCGGTGCCTGGATCTGGGATCAGCTCGAGCAGCCGCGCCGGGTCGGCGAGCTGGCGAGCGGGCTGGCCAACCGCTTCGAGATCGACGAGGGCCGCGCCCTCAGCGATGTGGTGGCCTTTGCCCGCGAGATGGCCCGCCGCGAGCTTTTGGCGGCGAGCTAGCCGGCGAGCGCGCGCTCGGGCAGGTTCTGGTCGGCGTGGTAGCTCGAGCGGACGAGCGGGCCTGAGGCGACGGACTCGAAGCCGAGCTCGTAGGCGGCCTTCTCCAGCGCCTCGAACTCCTCGGGATGCCAGTAGCGCGTCACCGGCAAGTGGTTCTCGGTGGGGCGGAGGTACTGGCCGACCGTCAGCACCTGGACGCGGTGCTGGCGCAGGATGCCGAACGCCTCGACCATCTCCTCGAAGGACTCGCCGAGGCCGACCATCAGTCCCGACTTGGTCACCACGTTCTCGCCGCCCATCTCCTTCGCCATCTTCAGCACGCGCGCCGAACGCAGGAACTTGGAGCCGCGGCGCGCCACGGGGTAGAGCCGCGGCACGGTCTCGACGTTGTGGTTGAAGACGTCGGGCCGCTCGTGGATCACCTTGGCCAGCGGCATCTCCTGGCCGCGGAAGTCCGGCGTGAGGATCTCGACCTTGCAGCCCGGCGCCTGCATGCGGATTGAGCGGATCACGCCGACGAAGGCGCTCGCCCCGTAGTCGGGCAGGTCGTCGCGGTCGACCGAGGTGACGACCGCGTGCCGCAGCCCCATCCGCTTCACCTGGTTCGCCACCCGCAGCGGCTCCAGGGGGTCGTTCCAGCTCGGCACGCCCGTCTTCACGTTGCAGAAGCCGCAGCGGCGGGTGCAGACGTCGCCGAGGATCATGAAGGTCGCCGTGCCGCGCTCCCAGCACTCGCCGACGTTGGGGCAGTTGGCCTCCTCGCAGACGGTGTGCAGGTTGTCGCTGCCGATCGAGGCCTTGAGCCGGCGGTAGGTCGGCCCGCCGGGCGCCGGCACCTTTAGCCACGGCGGCTTGCGAGCGCGGCGGAAGGGGACGGCGTCGCCGGTCGCGGCGGCCGTGCCGCCCGGCTTGGCCCGCGAGCGGGTGACGTGGATGCGCTCCGCTGTGCTCTCGCTCATGCGACGCCGAGCCTAACGCTGTCGAGTCCCAGATCGTCGGGGTGGGTCGCCACCGGAACGCGATCGTAGACGTCGGAGAAGTTGTCGGCGACGGTGCCGGCAAAGGCCGCGAGGTTCTGCTCGGCCCCGAGCTCACGGCTCAGCGAGCTGGGCTGGCAGCCCTCGATCCCGCAGGGCACGATCCACTCAAAAGGCTGCAGGTCGTTGTTGACGTTGATCGCCAGCCCGTGCGTGGTGATGCCGCGGCTGACGTGGACGCCGATCGAGCCGATCTTGCGCGCTTCGCGTGGCCCCGCGGCCGAGCCCGGTGGCTCGCCCTCGGTCCAGACCCCGGTCAGCCCCTCGATCGTCTGCGCGCCCACTCCGTGCTGGGCCAGGGAGGCGATCGCCACCCGCTCAAGCCGCCGCACGTACTCGTGGACATCGTCGCCGTATGGGCGCAGGTCGACGATCGGGTAGGCGACCAGCTGCCCCGGCCCGTGGTAGGTGACCCGGCCGCCGCGGTCGGTGTCGCGCAGCTCGATCCCCTGCATCTCGTACCACTCGCCCGCCATCGGCAGCTCCTCCGGCACCGAGCGGCGCCCGCGGGTGTAGACGGGCGGGTGCTCGAGCAGTAGCAGCGCGTCCGGAATCGAGCCGTCCTCGCGGGCATCGCGCAGCCAGCGCTGCGCCACTAGCGCCTCGTCGTAGGGGACGAGGCCGCAACGGATTACGAGGACTTCCGCGCTCATCAACGAAATCGTTGCACGGCGCCGCTTTATCCTTGGCACCGTCCCGACCATGGTCCAGTCAAAGGCCCTCCGACCAGACTGGCTTCCCGCCGTCGCGCTAAGCGCCGCCCTCGCCGCCGCGATGGTCGCCTGGAACCCGCAGGTGGGCGATCTCGCCGCCCAGGTCTTCCGCGCCGAGCTCTTCCAGCACGCCGGCATGGCGATCTGGAACGGCAGTTGGTACGGCGGTCACTACACCCTCACCTACAGCTTCCTCTTCCCACCGCTGGCCTCGCTGCTCGGCGTGCAGGTCGTCGGGGCGGTTTCAGTAGTTGCCTCCTCCTACCTGTTCGACCGCCTGGTGCGCGACCGCTGGGGCGAGCCGGCGCGCTGGGCCACGCTCTGGTTCGGCGCCGGCGTGGTGACGCTGCTGGCCGACGGCCAACTCACCTTCGCCCTAGGCGTAGCCTTCGGCCTCGCAGCCCTGCGCTGCCTCCAGCTCAGCCGCGGGCGGCTGGCCCTCGTCGCCTCCGCAGCCTGTGCCCTCTCAAGCCCTGTCGCAGCCGTGTTCTTGGCGGGGGTCCTGCTTGCCGCCGCGGGCTCGGTCGTCGATTGGCGCGCTCTCACCCGCGGGTGGCGCGGCCTCGGGGGGGCCTGCGGGCGGGGGCTTAGCCTCCGTTGTCGGGCCCCCCGAGGCCGCGCCACCCCCGGGTGTGAGCGCGCCAATAGACGACCGAGCCCGCGGCGGCAAGCAGGACCCCCGCCAAGAAAACGGCT
>JASLIG010000118.1 GCA_030152805.1 Solirubrobacterales bacterium | reverse complement strand
GACGGACTCGAACCGGCCGACGACCTCCTCGGCCAGCTCGACCTCGCTCTCGGTGGGGGCGCCGAAGCTGGTGCCGCGCCCCGCGGCGTCGCTGACCGCCTTGACGACAGCCGGGTCCGCATGTCCCAGGATCAGAGGGCCCCACGAGGAGACCCAGTCCACGTAGCGGTTGCCGTCGACGTCCCAGACGTGGGGCCCCTCGCCGCGCTCGATGAAGATCGGGTCGCGGCCGATCGAGCGCATCGCGCGGACCGGCGAATTGACGCCGCCGGGGATCAGCTCCAGAGCTCGGCGGTAGAGCTCGTCGGACCTGCCCACTTAAGAGTGCCCCGCCTCCCAGGCGGCGTATTCGTCCGTGAAGTAGTGAAGGCGGACCTTCTTGAACTCCGTCGAGGAGTAGAGGACCGCCCGGTCCGCCCCGTGGAGGTCGTGCTCGTCGGCGATGCCGTCCAGGATCGCGTCGCACTCCTCCTTCGAGCGGCCGTGGGCCATGGTGAAGACGCTGTAGGGCCAGTCCTCGTAGGTGGGGCGCTGGTAGCAGTGCGAGATGCCTCGAAAAGAGGCCATGCGCCTGCCGGTCTCCATGATCTCCGCCTCGGGCACCTTCCAGACGCCCATGCCGTTGGCCGAGAAACCGGCGCGGCGGTGGAAGAGGATCGCGGCGACGCGGCGCAGCAGCTTGCGATCGACCATGCCACCGAGGTGGGCGAGCAGCGCCTCGGTGCTGATCCCGACCTCGGCCGCGGCAGCGTCGTAGGGGCGCTCGACCGCCTCCATCGGGCCCTGCAGGGCACGGATCACGGCGACGTCGCGCTCGTCGTAGGGCTGCGCCTCCAGCTCGCGCGGCGGCGACGCCTCGACCGCCGCGGCGAGGGCGTCGGTGCCCTTCTCCATCTCCAGGTTCATGTTGATCTTGAACAGGGTCAGGGTGGGCAGCTCGCGCATCGACTCGGCGCCGGTCTCGCGCATCAGCGCCTCGAGCGTGCCGGCCAGACCGAGCTCGGAGTCGGGCGGGGTGGCAATCGTGAACCAGAGGTTGAAGTCGTGGGTGCGAAGGTAGTTGTGGGAGACGCCGGGGTGGGAGTTGACGATCTGCGCGGCGCGCTGCGGGTGCTCGCCGTCGACCTTTGCGGCGACCAGCATCGACTCGTAGCCGAGCGCGCGGGTATCGAAGATCGGCGTGATCTCGCGGATGATCCGCCCCTCAAGCAGTCGCTGGGTGCGGGTGAGAACGTCGTCGAGCTGCAGCTCCGCCTCCGAGGCGACGAGGGCGAAAGGTTCGGCGTCGAGCGGGAAGCTCGACTGCAGCAGGTTCATCAGCCGCTTGTCGGTCTCGTCGAGCGGGATCGCGGCGCCATCCTTGCGCGACCGCGCCTTCGACTGCGGGGCCTTTACCGAAGCCATCCAGCCGCCTCCTTGGCGTAATAGGTGACGATCGCGTCGGCCCCGGCGCGGCGGATCGAGGTCAGCGCCTCCAGCACGGCGGCGCGCTCGTCGATCCAGCCGCGCTCGGCGGCGGCCTTCAACATCGAGTACTCGCCGGAGACGTGGTAGGCAGCCAGCGGCGCCGCGGTCGCCTCCTTGACCCGGCGAACCACGTCGAGATAGGGCGTTGCGGGCTTGACCATCAGCATGTCGGCCCCCTCTTCGAGGTCGAGCTCCGCCTCGCGAACCGCCTCGGCGGCGTTGGCCGGATCCATCTGGTAGCCGCGGCGGTCGCCGAACTCGGGGGTCGACTCCGCCGCGTCGCGGAAAGGGCCGTAGAGGGCCGAGGCGTACTTGGCGCTGTAGGCGATGATCGGCACGCCGGCGTGGCCCTCCTCGTCGAGCTGGTGGCGAATCGTGCCGATGCGCCCGTCCATCATGTCGCTGGGCGCGACCGCGTCGGCGCCGGCTTCGGCATGGGAGATCGCTGTCTTGGCGAGCAGCTCGACAGTGATGTCGTTGTCGACCTCGCCGTCGCGGACGAAGCCGCAGTGGCCGTGCGAGGTGTACTCGCAGAGGCAGACGTCGGTGATCACGGTCAGGTCCGGGTGAGCCTCCTTCAGGGCCCGCACCGCCATCTGCACGACCCCCTCATCGTCATAGGCGCCGGAGCCCGACTCGTCCTTGGTCGCTGGAACGCCGAAGATGAGGACTGCGCCGAGGCCGGCCGAGGCGATCTCGGTTGCCTCGGCGACCAGCTCGGAGATCGAGAAGCGCTCTATGCCGGGCATCGAGTCGATCTCCTCGCGGACGTTCTCGCCGCTGACTACGAAGAGGGGCTGGATCAGATGGCCCGGGGAGAGTTCGGTCTCGCGCACGAGCGCTCGAAGCGACTCCGTGCGGCGGAGGCGACGCATGCGGGTGGCGGGGAACGGCATTCGGAGCCGAGTTTAAGGGAGGGAGACGGGTGCCCTGCCCCAGACGCCCGGCTTTGCCGGGCTTGAGTGGCTGGGGCAGGGCACCCGTCTCCTTGCTCAAGCCGTGACTAACAAACCGATTCCCCCCGATGGGTAGCTTTCGGCGGCATGGGAGCAGGGAGCGGGACTAGTGAGGCGGTGCTGCAGGCGCGCGAGCTGGTGAAGCGCTTCGGGGAGCGGGAAGCTCTGCGGGGGGTTAGTTTCGAAGCCTCCGCTGGGGAGCTTGTGGCTGTGATCGGGCCGAATGGGGCGGGGAAGACCACTCTGCTGTCGATCCTGGCGGGGATCTCCAGGCCCGATGAGGGGGAGGTTCACGTGCCCGAGGGAGAGGTGGGGTGGGTGCCGCAGCAGGCTGCGCTCTACCGGAGGCTGACGGTGGAGGAGAACCTCTTGCTGTTCGCGCGGCTGGAGGGACACGACGATCCGCATGCCTCGACGGGAGAGATGCTGGAGCTGACCGGGCTGGGCGAGCGGCGCGGTGAGATCGTGGCGCGGCTCTCGGGCGGCAACCAGCAGCGAATCAACATCGCGATCGGGTTGCTGGCGCGGCCGTCGGTGCTGCTGCTCGACGAGCCCAGCGTCGGGCTCGACCCGCGCCAGCGGGCGCGCCTCTGGGAGTTCGTCTCGGGGCTGGCGGGCGATCACGGGACGACGGTGATCTTCTCCACCCACGACATCCAGGAGGCCGAGCGCTACGGCCGTCGCCTGTTGGTGCTCGCCGACGGCGAGGCCCTCTTCGACGGCTCGCCCGACGGACTGCGCGCCGTCGTCCGGCGCGAGGCGCCCGAGGCCGCCGAGCGTGACTTCGAGACTGCCTTCGTCGCCTTCCTCCACCACAGGGGACATTGATGCGCTGGCTGCTGCTCAAGGACCTGCAGATCCTGCGCCGCTCCCCCTTGCAGGCCACCCTGCTCGTCGCCTACCCGGTGCTGATCGCCGTCTTGGTCGGCCTCGCGATCTCGCGCTCGCCGGAGAAGCCGCGGGTAGCCTTCCTCAACGAAGTGCCGGCCGAATCGCGGGTCGCCGTCGGCACAGCCGAGCTGCCGAAGATCGGCGTCGACGAGCGGGTCTGCGAACGGGTCGAGTGCGTGCGGGTCAAGAGCCGCGCCGAAGCGACCGAGGAGGTGCGCTCGGGAGACGTGCTGGCAGCGCTGATCCTGCCGGCTGACCTCGTCGAAAACATCAACTCGCTCTCGACGCCGTCGCCGCGCACCCCCGAAGTCGAGGTGATCGTCAACGAGGACGACCCGGTCAAGGCGCGGCTGGTCGACGACCGGATCAACTCGCTGCTGACGCGGGCAAATCTCGTGATCGCTCGCCGCATCGCCCACGAAGGCGGCAAATTCGTCGGCCTCGTCGTCCGCGGCGGTCAGTTCAGCGTGCTCGGCCAGGCGATCCAGATCCTCGGCCTCGGCAACACCTCCCGCATCCTCCACGCGGTCCGGGCGACGATGCCGCCCGGACCGTTGCGCGACTCGCTCGACGAGGTCCTCCGGTTCACCGCGCTGACCCGCGGCAACCTCGGTACCGCCGCCACCCTGCTCACCCGCCTCACTCAGCCGATCGCCGTCGACAAGCAGGTCGTGGGCGGCTCATCCCCACCGCTTGAAGTTTTCGCGATCGCCGTCGCGGCGACCTTCACGCTGGCCTTCGTCACGGTGCTGCTGGTCGCCGGCTCGCTCGCCCTGGAGCGTGAGGAGAACGCCTTTCCGCGGCTCACCCGCGGCCTCGTCTCACGCTCAGCGCTGCTCACCGAGAAGATCGGGCTCGGCGTCGCGGTCGGGCTGGTGGTGACGCTGCTGATGCTCGCCGGTCTGGCGATCTTCGTGCCCCTGCACTGGAGTCGCTTCGGCCTTTGGCTACTTGCGATCGTCGGCGGCGGGGCCGGCCTCGGGGCAGCCGGGGCGGCGCTCGGGGCAGCTGCGCGTGAGGTCCGCGCGGTCTCCCTGCTCGCCTTCATGGTCACGCTGCCGGTTGCCTTCCTCTCCCTGATCCCCTCCGGGACCGTGGGGCCGGCGCTCAACGACACGATCGAGCTGCTCACCGCGCTCTTCCCCTTCAAGCCAGCGCTGCAGGCGATGACCGCCGCGCTCGATCCAAGCGGGCCGAGCCTCGGGCGCGCCTTGATTCACCTCGGCGTCCTGATCCTTGCCTACGGCGCGCTCGCGCGACTCGCCCTGCGCCGCTTCGGCTCGGTTTGAGCGGATCAGCGCGGCAGCAGCGGGCGGCGCGGCATCATTGCCGAACGCGCCTGCGAGAGGTCAGGGTCGGTGACGTTGGCGAGAACGAAGGCCTCGACGCTGTCGTCGGGGCAGAGTGCCGCTCGCGCGTGCTCGATCGCCTCGGGCTCGCTGAGCGAGGCGAAACGGCGGCCGCTCGCCTGAACGGCCGCAAGCGCCACCTCGGAGCCATCGAGGAGCAGGCAGCCGTGGCGGCTCAGGTAGGCGGAGGGATCGGCGATCGTCTCGCCGTCATCGAGGCGACAGACGGCCCCCTCGACCAACGCCGCCTCGTAGTTCGGCTCGGTCGCCGAGACGAGGCCGACCTGAGCACTGGTCATGTAGACGACGTGCACCCGCGCCTTCGTCGCCGGACTGCGCTGCAGGGTGGCCGGGATCGCTCCGTAGGGCGAGATGTGGGCGGAGTAGACGACGTCGAACTCGTCGAGCCAGGCGGGCACGACGAGCACCGGCTGGTCGCTCAGCGCCAGCTTGCGGGCGAGGACCTCCGGCGCCGCGTTGGAGCCGTAGGCCAGCATCGGGACCCGCTCCTCGCGGTCGATCTCGAGCTCCGCCGGATCGAGGGTCTGGTGGCCGAGCTGGACGAAGGGTTGCCAGGGGGCCGCGTAGGGATAGCCCATCGCGCGCTCGACCACGTCGTTCCGCTCGTTCACCCCGCACACCCTTTCGCAAATTGCGCAGCAAGTGTCCTGAGTCGTAGGTCGTGTGTCGCATCTGGCGAGTGGATCACGGACGGGGAGACGCCGCCAGGGCGGTGCGCGACCTACGACTCAGGACACTAGGGTCAGGTGACCATGCGGGTGCTCTTCATCGGCGATGTGGTTGGCGGGCCGGGCCGGCGCGGGCTGGCGGCCGCGATGCCGGAGCTGCGCGAGCGCTACGCGCCGGGGATGGTCATCGTCAACGGCGAGAACTCCGCCGGCGGCATGGGCATCACCGAGAAGACGGCGAAGGCGCTCTTCGACGCCGGTGCCGACGTGATCACGACCGGCAACCATGTCTACCGCCACCGCGAGGTCTACGGCTACCTCAACCGCAGCGAGCGCGTCGTGCGCCCGGCCAACTACCCCTACGCCAACCCGGGGCGCGGCTACACCGTGGTCGAGCTGGACGGACGGCGAGCCGGCGTGATCAACCTCAGCGGCGCGATCGGCCTCACCGTCGCCCGCTCGCCCTTTCACGAGGCCGACAGCATCCTCGAGAAGATCGAGTGCGACTTCGCGATCGTCGATTTCCACGCCGAGGTGACCAGCGAGAAGGTGGCAATGGGCTGGCACCTCGACGGGCGGGTCGCGGCCGTGCTCGGCACTCACACCCACGTGCCGACCGCCGACGCGCGCGTGCTGCCGCAGGGGACGGCGTTCATCTCCGACGTGGGGATGACCGGGTCGCGGACCAGCGTGCTCGGGGTCAAACCGGAGCTGGTGCTGGAGTCGATGATCACTCAGATGCCGGTTAAGTTCGAGACGGCTGACGAGGACGTTTGGGTGATGGGGGCGGTGGTCGAGGTCAACGACAACGGGTTGGCCGACTCGATCGAGGCTGTGATGGTGCCCGCTCCTACCTCTTAGCTTTGGGACCGGGGGCCGTCAGACGGCCTCTCCAGGGACGCCATAGCTATGAGAAGGAGGGGGTAGAACCAGACTATGTAGAGGTAGAACCAGTGGTGCATGGTTAGCTGGACGCCGATCAGGAGCGCCGCGCCCAGGGCCGCCACTTGGGGGAGCTTCTTTTCCTTGGGCCACCAAGCGAATGCGATGGCCAGGGCAGCGACTGCGGCCATAATTCCAATACGCAAGGGCTCAAGCCAAGCTATTTGCCCCCAGATGCTGAACGGTGAATCTCTACCGGCTTGGTAGGCGATCGTGCGGTCGTAGACGGTGTGGAGACCCGGGTCGATGGCGGGCCAGAGCATTACGGCTGCACCTGTGATGGCGAAGGCCAGGACGAAGCGGCGGCGTTTCTCACCGTAGGTCGCCAGCATCGGGACGAGGACGGCCGGGGCGAACTTCGCCAGAGTCGCGAGCGCTGCCATGACACCGCGGGCGGCGGGGCGGGCTAGGAGCAGCAGCATCGCCACCAACAGCATCGCCACCAAAGTGTCATTGGAATTGGAGAGCAGGGTGAAGGCGGTGTAGGGGTAGGCGGCCCAGGCGAAGGCGAGGGTCGCGGCTAGCTTGTTGCCGGCGGGGCCGGGGCGGATGCGGCGGCCGAGCAGGATCAGCAGGGCGAAGGTGGCGAGGTCGAAGAAGACGGCGGCGCCGTGCCCCGCCGGGAGGTCGTTCCAGGTTCCCGACCAGGGCCAGATCCGCTCGAAGGGAACGTAGGCGAGGTAGTTGACCGGGCCGTAGGTGTCCCCCTGCGAGACGTCGGCGGGGAAGTTGTCGTAGATCGGTTCGCCGTGCGAGATCCGGTCCGCCCCGACGACGCTCGCGTAGCCGACGTCGATCACGCCCGAGTCGGCCATGTTGAGCCCGACGCGGAAGCCGAACAGGAAGAGAGCAGCGACCAGCAGCCAGGCCGCCGGCCAGCTCGGCCTGATCCCCTCCCCCCTCCCCCTCCCCCCGATCCACAGCGCGCGGGCAAACAGATAGGCGAGCGGGATGTACTGCAGCGGCACCGAGACGCCGATTTCAGCCCTGTTGAAGAAGTAGTTGGAGGCGCCGAAGCCGAGCAAGAAGATCAGATCGAGGTTGGCGACCCGCCTGAGGCGGCGCCAGTCGAGCAACCCGAGCAGGAAGATCGCGCAGAGCGGCAGGAAGACATAAGGCGCATTGAGCTTGTGGCCGAAGGCGCCGGAGTAGCCGCGGGCCATCTTCCAAGCCACCTGGTAGCCGGTCCAGGACTCCCGCACGCGGCCGCTGCGCGGATCGACGATGACCAGGGCGACCTCCTCGTCGCCGGCGAAGTAGCCGACCTCCCAGTTGCCGTCGACCTCGTTGGCGCTGTGGGTGAGGACGCCGTTCTCTTCGCGCTCGGTGACGACCACCGGGTCCTGACCGGCGACCCGCGTCGCCTCAGCCGCGCCGATCTCGCCCCCTGCCGCGAGCGCGGAGCCGGGTGAGAGGGCCGCGGCAACGACGAGTGCCGCGGCCAGCCGCCTCATAGGCCGAAGTGAGCGCGCACCGCCGGGGCGATGTCGGCGAGTGTCCACTGGTCCCGGTCTGAAGCTTGGCCAGGGCCGCAGCCGACGAAGAGCAGGGGACCAAGGGAGTCGCCGGCGTGGAGGGAGCCGTGGCTGCCGCCCCCGGCATGGTTGACCCCGCCCCAATCCACGGCCTCATAGCCAGGGGCCAGGGAGAGAAGGAAGTCGCCGGCGTGGGGACTGCTCAGAGCCGACCAGACGCGAGCCATTGGATCCGGATAGGTGTCGCTGTGCAGACGTCCGTCTTCGTCGTTCGCCGTCAAGGCGCCGAGGTCGCCGTCTACCTGCCAGAGCCCGCCGCGGAGATCTGGCAGATCGCCGCCGGGTCGGAAGCGCAGTCGGGTTTCGCCGCGTTCGACCACCGCAAAGGCCCCCTTGGAGGGAGCGCCTGGCTCATGCCGGAGCAGGGGTGTGCCGTCGGCGTTCTCGAGGCGGCAGACCAGGTCGACGCCCTCGATCACACCCAGCGCCCGTCGCACGGCTTCCGGGTCGGCGAATTCCCCCTCGCCGGGCAGCAGGTAGACGTGCGCGGCGCGGCCGGTCGGGCTGACCGCGATTTGCGCCGTCTCCGGGCGCTCCTCGGAGGGCTGCAGCACCGACCAGTCGCGGGCAAGCAGCTCGGCGAGGGGCAGGCCGCGGTGCACGGGGGTCTGCGAGTGGTCGGCAACGACGATCACCGCGTAGGCCTCGAGGAAGGCATCGATCCCCCCGGCCGCCTCGACGACTTTGCCGAAGCAGTGGTCTGCCTTGGCGATCGACTCGGAGCTCGCTTCGGGGCCGAAACGGTGCGAATAATTGTCGTTGTCGGGGAGGGCGAAGAGCAGGAAGTCGAAGCCGTCGGCCTTGACCAACTCCGCCGTGCAGCAGGCCGAGTAGCCGTCGCGGCTGCCGGGAATCGAAGTCGATCGGCAGGGCACCTCGCGGCTGGCGTAGAGATCGCCGTAGAAGAGCTCGGCGGGTCCCCAGGTGTGGTGGCGGAACTTGAGCCTCGTCGCCTCGACCGCGCGGCGCATCAAACCCTCCAGCGACACCTGGTGACGATGGCGGCCGCGGTAGATCAGGAAGGGCGTGCAGGCGGTGCGCAGCCCGGCGCCGTCGAGCTGCTCGAAGAGGGTCTCCGCGTCCGGGTTGAGGTGCGCCAGGTTCATGTTGTAGACGAGGTCGTAGAGGGCGCGGAAGACACCGAAGGCGCGGGTCGCCTCCAGCGAGGAGCCGTACTCGACGTAGCGGCGCTCGAGCCGGTGATACCAGTTCATGCCGCTGATCCAGTGGCCGTCCGCGCCGAGGCCGGTCACCATCTCTGCGCTGGCGACCGGCGTTACCGAGGGGAAGCTGGAGACGCAGTCGGGGATGAGGACGCCGCGTTCGAGCAGGGAGCCAAAGGTCGGGGCTCGCCCTTCGGCGACGGTCCGCTGCAGCATGTCGGTGCGCAGGGAGTCGACGTAGGTCAGGATCAGCTTCTTGGCGGGCACCAAGGCATCATCCTCGACGGGCGAGGCGGGCTAAGACCATCCCGACAGGGGTTCCACTTAACTTTTTCGGTGGAGACGGGCTGGCTGGCGCTGCGAGGAATTGCCGAAAAAGTACAAGACGTTCCACCCCTACCGGGATGGGTCTTAGCGGAGGACGCGGAGGCCGGCGTGTTTGCGTTGGGCCCGCCGGCGTCTCGAGATTCCTAGCCAGGTGAGGGCTGCTATGACCAGCAGGATCGCCGGGGAGATCAGGATCGCGATTGCTACGACGATCAGGGCTGCTAGCGAGACGAGAAACGCGAGTGCGCCGCCACCGCTGCCTTCGCGGCGGCTAGCGGAGCTGACTACGTCGCTGACTACTAGGCAGGCGAAGACGGCGCCGGCCAGGCAGAAGAAGGCGCCGGCCACCGAGCTGACGTCGGCGGTGCCGGCCAGCAGGAAGCCGATGACAATCGCGATCGCGCCGGCGAGGATCGTCATCCGGCCGCGGGCGGAGCCGTGCGTGCCGGTCGTCCCGGCCAGCATCCCGATCGCGATGCCGATGCCGAGCTCGAGGCAGATGCCGGAGAAAGATCCCACGCCGAAAACCTAACCGCCCCGGCGGGCTCGCGCGGATTCGGCACACTATCCCAATGCCCGAACCGCCCCACCGGCGCCGCGCGCACGCCAGCAGCAGCGACTTGGAGCGCTACGCGAGCCTCTTCGCCGAGCGCACGCGGGTGATGCGCTCCTCAGCGATGCGCGACCTGATGGCGGTGACCGCGCGGCCCGAGGTGATCTCGCTCGCCGGCGGCTTGCCCGACACCTCGACCTTCCCGCCGCAGACCTTCGCCGCGCAGATGACCCGGATCGCGCAGGAGTCGGCGGCCGAGGCACTCCAGTACGGCCCCACCGAGGGCTTCCGCGAGACGGTCGACTGCATCATCGAGGTGATGGGGGCGGAGGGCATGCTCCCCGACCCCGAGGACGTGCTCGTCACCACCGGCGGTCAGCAGGCGATCGACCTGATCTGCAAGGCGCTGATCGATCCCGGCGACGCGGTGATCTGCGAGGCCCCCACCTATCCCGGCGCGATCCCGGTCTTCTGCAGCTACCAGGCCGAGACGATCCAGATCGAATGCGACGCCGACGGGATGCGGGTCGAGGAACTGGAGGACACGCTGGAGCGGCTCGACCTGGAAGGGCGGCGGCCGAAGTTCATCTACTCGGTGCCGACCTTTCAGAATCCGGCCGGGGTGACGATGTCGCTGGAGCGCCGCCGGCGCCTGGTCGAGCTGGCGCGCTCGCGCGAACTGCTGCTGGTCGAGGACAACCCCTACGGCCTGCTGCGCTTCGGCGGCGACACCCTGCCGCCGCTCTACCAGCTCGACGGCGGCGACTTCGTCATCTACGTCGGGACCTTCTCGAAGATCCTCTCCCCCGGCATCCGCCTTGGCTGGGCCGTGACGCCGCCGCCGGTGATGGAGAAGGTCGTGCTCGGCAAGCAGGCGGCGGACCTCTGCACCTCGACCCTGACGCAGTACTTCGTCCGCGAGTACTTCGGCACGGGCAGCTGGCGCGACTACATCGAGAGCCTGGTCATCCTCTACCGGTCGCGACGCGACGCGATGGTCGAGGCGCTGGAGCGCTACTTCCCGGCGCAGGCGAGCTGGACCAAGCCGGAGGGCGGCCTCTTCATCTGGGCGACCCTCCCCCCCTACATCGACACCAGCGACCTGCTCGCCAAGGCGTTGCGGGAGGACGTCGCCTTCGTGCCGGGGCAGGCCGCATACGTCGACGGTCGCGGCCGCAACTCGATGCGGCTCAACTTCTCCGCATGCAGCGAGGACGAAATCCGCGAGGGCATCCGCCGCATCGGCAAGACGGTCGCGGAGCAGGTCGAGCTGTACAGCGCGCTAACGGGTGAACAGCCCGCCGCCCAACCGGCGCAGCCGAAAGAGGAAGCCGCGGACGCCAAGAACGTACTCCCGTTCCGCAAGGCGGAGGGCGCTTGAGGGTCGCGGTCCTCAAGGGTGGCCGTTCCCTGGAGCGAGGTGTCTCGCTCCGTTCCGGGGCTCGGGTCGAAGACGCGCTCGAGCGGCTCGGCCACGAGGTCGTGCCGCTGGAGGCGGACGGTGAGCTGGTCAAGCGACTGACCGAGAGTGATGCCGAGGTCGCCTTCGTCGCCATGCATGGCCCCGGCGGCGAGGACGGCACCGCGCAGGAGCTGCTCGAGATCCTCGGCATCCCCTTCACTGGCCCCGGCGTCGCCGCTTGCGCGCGCTGCATCGACAAGGTGCTGGCCAAGCACGAGTTGCGCGCGGCGGGGGTGGCGACGCCGGATTGGTTCGCCTTCAACGAGACCGCCTTTCGCGAGCTCGGCGCCGCCGACGCGCTGGGCGGGATCGAGGAACGGCTCGGCTTCCCGCTCGTGGTCAAGCCCAGTCGCGGCGGATCGGCACTGGGGATCAAGTTCGCCGAGAGCTGGTTCGACGTGCCCGAGGCCCTCGTCTCCGCCTTCAGCTACGACGAGCGCGTCCTGCTCGAGCGCTTCGTCGACGGGCGGGAGCTGGCGGTCAGCGTGCTCGGCAACGAGCCGCTGCCGGTGGTCGAGGTGATCCCGCAGGCCGGCGACAGCTACGACTTCGAGGCCCGCTACGAGATCGGCCGCACTTCCTTCGTCTGCCCTGCGCAGCTCAGCGACGAGGAGGCGAGCGCGGTTACCGAAGCCGCGCTCGGCGCCTATGAGGCACTCGGCTGCTCCGGCTTCTCACGCGTCGACCTGATCCTTGGCGGCGATGGGCCGCAGGTGCTCGAGGTGAACGCGATCCCCGGCCTCACCGACACCAGCCTCCTCCCCCAGGCGGCCGAGGCCGCGGGGCTGAGCTTCGAGCAGCTGGTCGAGAAGATCCTCGACCTCGCGCTCTCGCCGGCGGGCGCTTAGGAGTCGCCGCCCTGGGCGAAGTCGTCAGGCGTGACCTCGTCGAGGAACTCTTTGAATTTGTCGACGACCTCCTCGGTGTCCTCGACGTCGTGCTCGAACTCGATCGCCGACTCCTCGATCACGTCCTCGTCGGCGAAGATCGGCGCCGAAACGCGGACGGCGAGGGCGAGGGCATCGGACGGGCGCGAGTCGATCTCCAGCTCGGAGCCGTTGATCGAGACCGTGATCGAGGCGTAGAAGGTGTTGTCGCGCAGCTCGGTGACCGAGACCCGCTCGCATTTGGCGTCGAGCTGCTCGAGCACGTCGGAGAGCAGGTCGTGCGTCATCGGGCGCGGGGTCGAGGCGCCCTGCAGCTTCATCAGGATCGCCGCCGCCTCCGGATGGCCGATCCAGATCGGCAGGAACCTGTTGCCGTCAACAGTCTTCAGCAAGACGATCGGCTGCTTGCCGACCATGTCGAAGCTGACACCATAGATCTGCATCTGCTGCACGAATGGGCGATCCTGGATTCGAACCAGGGACCTCGTCCTTATCAGAGACGCGCTCTAACCAACTGAGCTAATCGCCCGGAGCCAAGCGAAGGATAGCGGGGGAATCCGGGGCGGCGGCGAGGGTGTTTCAGCGATGGCGGCGGGCGAGGCGGCGGGCGAGAGCATGCGCCTCGTCGAGATCGGTAAGGCGGATCTCGACGGCGATCTCCCCCCCTCGCAGGCGCAGCTTGACCTCGTGGCCGATCGCCGACTCCAATCTGTCGGTGGCGTCCCGCAGCGCCTCGGCTTCCTCAGGGGCAAGGCCCTCCCCAGTCGGGGGCTTCTTTTTTGGCTGGCTAGCCAGCTTAGCCCGGTTCTCCAGCTCGCGGACCGACCAGCCGCCCCTCGCCGCGTCCCGGGCGAGGCGGCGCCGGACGTCGTTGCCCTGAGCCGAAAGCAGGGCGCGGCCGTGGCCCTCGCTCAGCTCGCCCGACTCGAGCATCTCGATCGCCTCGTCGGGCAAGTCGAGCAGGCGGATCAGATTGGAGACGGCGGGGCGGCTGCGACCGACGCGGCGGGCGAGCTCCTCCTTGGAGAGGCCGAGCTCCTCGACCAGCGCCGCGCAGGCGCGAGCCTCGTCGATCGGATTGAGATCCTCGCGGACCATGTTCTCGATCAGCGCCACCTGCAGCCGCTCGGCCAGCTCCCGATCGCGCACCACCGCGGGCACCTTGCTCAGACCGGCCTCTCGGGCGGCGCGCCAGCGGCGCTCGCCGGCGACCAGCTCGTAGCTCCCGTCGGGGAGGGGACGGACCAGAAGCGGCTGGACGACACCGTTGGCCTCGATCGAAGAGGCGAGCCCGGTGAGGGACTCGGGATCGATCTTGGTGCGCGGCTGGTTTGGATTGGGCTTGATCAGCTCGGTCGGCAGCTCACGCAGCTCGCCTGCCTGCTCGGCGCTCGCCTCGGGCAAGATCGCGGCGAGGCCGCTGCCGAGGCCACGCTTCTTGGTCGCGCTAGTCACGCTCGGCGAGCTCCCTGGCCAGCGCGCGGTATGCATCCGAGCCGCGCGAGCGCGGCGAGTGGTCGATCACGGGCAGACCATAACTGGGGGCCTCGGCGACCCGGACGCTGCGGGGGATGACCGTCTCGAAGACCATGTCGGGGAAGTGTTGGCGCAGTTCCCGCTCGACGTCCTGAGCCAGGCGGGTGCGCTCGTCGTGCATGGTGACCAAGAGGCCCGACACCTCCAGCGCCGGGTTGAGCTCCCGGCGGATCATCGCCAGCGTGTCGAGGAACTGGACCAGGCCCTCGAGCGCCAGGTACTCGGCCTGCACCGGGACGACGACCCGGTCGGCGGCGGTCAGGGCGTTGACGCTGACCGGCCCGAGCGAGGGCGGGCAGTCGAGAAGCGTGTAGGCGAAGCGCTCGCGCACCGGCCCCAGGCGTTCGCGCAGGCGCGTCTCCGAGCCCTCGATCCGCGGCAGCTCGACGGCGGCTCCTGCCAGGTCTTTGTTGGCGGGCACCAGCCAGAGATTGTCGGGGCCCGCCGGGCGCGCGGCCGCCGCCACCGAGGTGTCGCCGGTGAGGCAGTCGTAGGAGGACGGGTGCAGCTCACGGTCGCCGCCGAGGGCGACGGTCGCGTTGCACTGCGGATCGAGGTCGACGAGGAGCGTTTGGGCGCCGCTGGCCGCCGCGCAGGCAGCAACGTTGACCGCGGTGGTTGTCTTGCCGAC